>JAEEVA010000044.1 GCA_016286995.1 Prevotella sp. | reverse complement strand
GTGGTTCTTCAGCTTCTCCATCAGACGGATCTGTGCCTCCTGCTCTACGGGCTCGTGGGTAGGACCATCCTCACCAACACGGAAGGCGTCGTGGGTCCAGATGAACTTCACGGGCAGCTCCATGAGGGCAGCCATACGGACGGCGGGCTTCATGTAGTCTGAGAATACGAAGAAGGTACCGCAAGCGGGGATGACACCACCGTGGAGGGCCATACCGATGCAGCAGCAAGCCATGGTGAGCTCAGCCACACCAGCCTCGAAGAATGCACCGCTGAAGTCGCCACGAACGAGGTCCTTGGTCTTCTTCAGGAAGCCGTTGGTATTGTCAGAGTTCGACAGGTCGGCAGAAGCACAAATCATGTTGGGCACCTGTTCAGCGAGCTGACCAAGAACGGCTGCACTGGCACTACGGGTAGCGCTGCCAGCCTTCTGCTCAACCTTGCTCCAGTCAATCTTCGGAGCCTTGCCGCTGAACCACTCCTCGAGCTGGGCAGCCTTCTCAGGATTAGCCTGAGCCCAAGTAGCCATCTGGGCATAGCGCTCAGCGCAAATCTTCTTCAGTTCCTCAGCACGCTTTGCATAGAGCTCCTGAACCTCGGGGAAGATCTGGAACGGATTCTCAGGATCGGCACCCAGGTTCTTCATGGTGTTGATGTAAGCATCGCCACCGAGAGGAGCACCGTGAGTAGCACAGTTGCTCTCGTAGCTGCTGTTGTCAGCCTTGCGGGCACCCTTACCCATAATGCAATGGCCGATGATGAGTGAAGGACGGTCAGCCTCTTTCTGGGCATTCTTGATGGCCTCACGAATCTGGTCAACGTCATTACCGTTAATCTTCTGTACATACCAGCCCCAAGCCTCGTACTTCTTGGCGGTGTCCTCACTGGTTACCACCTCTGTCTTTGTAGACAGCTGGATGTCGTTGGCGTCGTAGAACATGATGAGGTTGTCCAGCCCCAGGTTACCGGCAATACGGCCTGCGCCCTGAGAAATCTCCTCCTGAACACCACCGTCAGAAATGTAGGCGTAGATGGTCTGACCCATGACGTCGCCCAAACGAGCCTTCAGGAACTTGGCAGCGATGGCAGCACCAACGGCGAAGCAGTGACCCTGTCCGAGAGGACCGGATGTGTTCTCGATGCCGCGCTCAATCTCGCGCTCAGGGTGACCAGGAGTGACAGAACCCCACTGGCGGAGGTTCTTCAGGTCCTCGAGTGTGTACTTGCCGATGAGACAAAGCTGGCTGTAGAGCATCGGAGCCATGTGACCAGGATCAAGGAAGAAGCGGTCGCGGCCCGGCCATGCGGGATTCTCGGGGTCGTAAATCAGGAACTCACTGTACAAGGTGTTGATGAAGTCAGCACCACCCATAGCGCCGCCGGGGTGTCCCGACTTAGCCTTTTCAACCATCGAAGCAGCAAGGATACGGATGTTGTCCGCTGCGCGATTCATAACTTTGTTGTCGTTCATAATGTTAACTGTATTGTTTAAATAATGATATAGTTGTCAAAAACATCTGCAAATTTACTGAATATTTTTCAAACGGCGGCGGTTTTAAGGTTTTTTATTAAAAAGCTGCCGTATGAGGTCGGTGCGGCCCATGCGCCGGAGACTTTGCTCGATGGCTCGTCGCTGGTCGGGTTTGTACCAGAAGAAGAATTGTCGCTGAGCCAGTTTGTCGCGCTGGGACTTGGCACTGGCAACGGGTTTCAGCGTGTAGGGGTCGTAGCCGGTGTACCACGTCTCGGTACTGACGGTCATCGGAGTCGGCGTGAAGTCCTGCACCTGTTCGAGCTGGAAGTCGAGGTGTTTGGTGATGACGGCCAGCTCGGCCATGTCGGCCTCGGTACATCCTGGATGACTTGAGATGAAGTAGGGGATGAGCTGCTGGTTGAGATGCTCCTCACGACAGATGCGGTCGAAGAGACGCTTGAAGTCATAGAACTGCTGGAACGACGGCTTGCGCATGAGTTGCAGCACATGGTCGCTGGTATGTTCCGGTGCCACTTTCAGGCGACCGCTGACATGACGGCTGATGAGTTCGCGGGCATACTGGCGGGCAGCCTGGTTGACGGCATCGTCCTTGCTGTGGTGCAGGATAAGGTCGTAGCGCACGCCACTGCCAATGAAACTCTTCTTGATGCCTGGTAGGGCGTCGACGGCATGGTAGATGTCGAGCAGCTTGGAGTGGTCGGTGTTGAGGTTGGGACATATCTGGGGATGGATGCAACTGGGACGCTTGCATTTTTCGCAGATATTCAGGTTGCGTCCGTGCATGCCATACATGTTGGCCGAGGGGCCGCCCAGGTCGGAGAGATAGCCCTTGAACCCCTCCATCTGCATGACCTGTTTCACTTCCCTAAGGATGCTCTCCTTCGAACGGCAGGTGATGAACTTACCCTGATGGGCCGAGATGGTGCAGAAGGCACATCCGCCAAAGCAGCCACGATGGATATTGACGCTGAACTTGATCATGTCGTAGGCCGGTATGCGCTTGCCCTTGTACTTGGGGTGTGGCTGACGGGTGTACGGCAGGTCGAAGGAGGCGTCAAGCTCCTCGGTGGTCATGGGGGGATAAGGGGGATTGACGATGACGTAAGATGGCTGATGGTTGATGGGTGATGTCAGACTTCTTCCATCAGACTTCAGACTTCCTATCGGCTGGATGATGCGACGGGCGTGCATCATGTTTGACTGTTCCTCGATGTGGCGGAAATTCTCAGCCTGTGCCTTCTTGTTCTTCAGGCATTCCTCGTGGCTGTGCAACACAATGTCGTCCTCACGGATGCCGTTGGGTATATCCTCCTTGCGAGTGAGATAAACCGTCTGCGGCAGTTCACGGGGAAGCATCGTGGCGGTAGCAAATTTTTCACTCTTCACTCTTAACTCTTCACTTAAATGACGGGCCAGTTCAAGGGTGGGCTTTTCGCCCATGCCGTAGGTAATCATGTCGGCACCGGAATCCACCAGGATGCAGGGACGCAGACAGTCCTGCCAGTAGTCGTAGTGGGTGAGACGGCGCAACGAGGCCTCTATGCCGCCAAGGATGACAGGCACGTCGGGATAGAGTTGTTTCAGAATCTTTGTATAGACGATGGTGGGATACTCCGGTCGCATGTCGTGACGGCCGTCTGGCGAGTAGGCGTCCTCTGACCTCAGGCGTCGGTTGGCGGTGTATTTGTTGACCATCGAGTCCATACAGCCCGGTGCAACGCCAAAGAAGAGCCGCGGCCGTCCCAGTTTCTTGAAGTCGCGATAGTCACCGTGCCAGTCAGGCTGTGGCACGATGGCGACGCGGTAGCCTGCAGCTTCCAGTGTCCGTCCGATGACGGCAGCACCGAAGGAGGGATGGTCCACATAGGCATCGGCCGAGAACAGGATAACGTCTACGTAATCCCATCCTCGCAGCTCCAACTCCTTTTTCGTCGTTGGCAGAAAGTCCGTCAGCCTATACTCCATAATTCCTATAGGAATTTTGAATGTTGAATGTTGAGTGTTGAATTATTCTTGCTTCGCTGCGATTATAAATTTTGAATTTTGAATGCTGAATGTTGAGTGTTGAATTATTCTCGCTTCGCTGCGATTATAAATTTTGAATTTTGAATGTTGAATGTTGAGTGTTGAATTGTCGCCTTTAGCGATTGTTCAATGAAAAATTAATAATTCTACATTAAAACATCGAGCGTAGCGAGATCATTCCACATTCCTCATTCCACATTCCTCATTCCACATTCCACATTCTTCATTCCTAATTAATTAAACGGTGTTCCCTGGAAGGCGCGGGTTGTCATCCCGAGGTTGTCGTTGCCGCGGTTCTTCCAGTTTATGAACAGAAGCACGAGCTGCTGCAGCCCGAAGGCCTTCATGTTGGGATGATAGATGACATCGAGACAGAGGTCAAGGAGACGCTTGTCCCTGCCAGCCTCCGATTCGAGGATGGAACGGATGTTCAGTTTCAACTTGTCGAGAACCTGTTCGTCAACGTAACCGTTGGAGTCGATGAGGTCTCGGAACAGTTGGTAGTCTTCAATAGTTTGGAGATGCTCATCGGAAATTTCGATGAAGCGTGTGCCGTTTGAGTTTGTTTGAATTTTGCTCATGTTGCCTTAATTTGTTAGTTATTTTATAAGATAGTTTAATATGCCACACATAATGTCCGAACGTTTCTGTCCGGTCTTGATACATTCGAAGGGGAAGCCCATGACAAAGAGTCGGCAGTCGTTGCCCTTATAGGCGACTGCTGCACCATAGCCGTCAGCATACTGCATGGCTGTGATGGCACCCCCCGTAGGCTGCAGGATGTCGGTAGACGTGGCAGCATAATGCTCCTCGTTCAGGTTGCGGTAAAAATACATATTGGTGCCTAAGCCGCGAACCTCGTTGGTTTCTGCCATGTTGCGACCGCCATACTGACAATGCAGGACGTCGGTCATGAAGGCTTGTTCGGTGTCTGTCGTCATGTCGCTGCCGGTGTATGCCCCACTGACCAGCAGCCGTCCGCCGCGTTGGGTGTAGGTCTTGAGCGCATGCTGCATGGGAGTGTCGATGCTCTTGTAGTATTCGGTGCTGTGACCATCGTAGCGCTCGAGTCCCAGCAACAGGTCAATCATGTCGTAGTTTGTCAGCGACAGCTTGGCGGTCTCGACGGCTTCACTGGCACAGCTGACAATGTTGTAAGCTCCTGCCGACTGGATGGCCTCGGCATGTGTCATGACATAGTTGAAGTCGTTGCCGGCAATCAGATAACCGGCCAGCTCGTTGCCGCAGAATCCCAGTCCGCCATCCTCGTTGCCCATCTGGTTACGGTCGAAGTTGGTTTGGCGGCCAACCCATCCAAACGTGGGACCATAGGTGATGCCTGGGTCTTCGTCCAGGTTGAAGCCTTGCTCATACTCATTATTACGGACAGCCGGCGATGAGAGACGATGGAAACCGTTGACAATCATGACCGTCTGTCTGGCGCTGGGGTTATAGAGTGCCGACAGCACTTCCGTCGGGAAGCTGATGCCGCCTCGGTTGACGGCCACCACCTTGAAGTGGTAGAGCATGTTGGGCTCCAGCTTCATGTCGTAGCTGTTCTTGGAACTGATGTAGGTGCCATTGTCGAAGTCGGCCTCACCCATAGCTGTATAGAGGATATAGCCTGTCGGTGCTGATGTGGGTTCCTGCAGGTCGTTGACGGCATTCCAACTGATGGTCACCACATCCTTCTCCTTGAACTCTATGCGGAAATTGTTGGGAGCGAGAGGTGTCACCATGAAGGATGTGCCGTGCTGGTCGTTGATGTAGCGCAGCAGGGTTTTGTAGATGGAGCGTGCCAGGGTGAAACGGAAATTCGGGTCCTGACCATAGCGCATATCGGGGAAACTCTGGTGGGACATGGTTTCCAGGATGGCACTGGGCACCTCTGGCAGACGAGTCTCTGAATAGTTACGGTCGAAGAGTTCGCGTCGGCTCCAATCTCCATATTTGTATTTCAGGTCGAGCACTTCGTTGGAGAGCAGGGCATCAGCCAGGTCGCGTGACGCCATGCGTGAGATGCCGGCATTCAGTTTACCGTCGTGGAAGTTCGTCGTACAGATGGCCAACGAACCATAGATGCTGGCACCGTCTTTGTGGTAGCCGGCATCGCTGTGGATGGCCAGCGACAGTTCGATGGGTACCTTGCGGCCTTCGATGGAAGGCATGAAGCAGGAACCTCCTCCCAGCAGATTGGTCATGAGTGAGCGGACATTGATGTCGTCGCCGTAGTCGTCCTGGCCGTCCTTGGTACTGTAGACGGAATAGGGCATGCCGGCCCATTGGGCATAGTAGCGGGCGCCTTCCAGGGCTCGGGGCATGCCGCTGGTCTCTCCGAAGCGCTGGATGTTGCCCATGCCTCCGCCAAAGCGGACGGCATCGGTTGTGATGACACCTTTATGGCTGCTCTGGTTGCTCACGGTGACACGGTTGAACTCGCTGTAGCCGGCATCGAAGTCGAACGTTCCCAGATAGACCCACGTGCTGCCTCCCATCTGCTGATTAACACGGAACTGGGTGCGTTCGCCACGGTGCCATACGGTGTAAGTTACGTCGTCGACACTGTTGGGCAGCGTCTGGTAACTCACGTAGACGGCATAACGTCCTGCCTTATAGAAGTCGGGCTGATAGGTAGCCAGCGAATAGCGCGACTTGCTGCTGGTGGTTTTGACCATGCGTGCCGTACCGGCCTCAAAGGGATTCTCGCCGTCCTGGTAGGGTCCGTCATGCTGTTGGAATCCCGGCAGTGCCGTAGTGGTCCATTTACCATTTGCCGTCACCTCGATGTAGTTGCGTGACGGACCGTCGTTGTCAACAATGACTTCCTCTTTCTGCCAGTCACGTTCACGGGGTGTGAAGACCACGGCACCGGCATTCTCAAGCATGGGAATGAGGTAGGGTACCACGATGGTCTGTGTGAACAGGTCTTCGGTGGTGGCAAACAGGTTGGGACGCTGCCAGCGCCAGTAGCCTTTCTTCTGGTCGTAGAACCGTCCGTGGCTGGCCCAGAGCGACACGTGCCGCCCCTGGAGTCCGTGCGTCACCTTGTTGGGCTGTGAGATGTTCTTGACCCATGGTTCCCCGTCGTAGTCGATATCGCCCCAAAGCCTCGACTTGTCGGCGTTGCGTGACAGTCGGTTGGGAATCAGTTCGTCGATGGTCATGCCGTTGGTCATGATGGTCAGCGAGTAGTCACGGTAGACCTTGGGCAGCTCGTCTTTTACCTTTTTATATATATAGGTAGTAATGTCTGGTGTGAATTCCTGGGCAGCAAAAGTCTCGTCGGCCGTGATTACCAGTGTACGGGCATAATTGTCGAGCTGGTAGTCGACCAGTCGGGGCTGCTGGGTGAGTCGTGTGCCCTTGGGCTTGTATTTGGCGAAATACTGCTTCAGGTTCTCAGCCAGTTTGGCTTCGTCCTTGGCAGTCTGGGCCAGGCCTTGCGGAATGAGCAGTGAGCAATGAGCAATGAGCAATGCTGCGGCAATCAGACTCCTTCGTATATTCATTATAATCTATATGTTTTACCTTAATTACCCCTCACCAATAGTGAAGTTTTCGGGCTTCTTGCCTTTGAAATCTTTGTAGTATTCCTTGATTTCCTGCATCTGAGCATCTATGTCACCATTGGGAATGATGGTCTTCCGGCAGCGTATGAGCTTCTTCTCATAGTCAATGCCGTAGAGTAGGATAGGGATGCCGGCCTTCTGGGCAATGAAGTAGAATCCTTTTTTCCACTCGGTAGTAGCCTTGCGGGTACCCTCAGGAGTAATACACAACAGGAATTGGTCGGCTCGTCTGGCTGCTTCGGCCAGACTGTCGGTCATGCTGGTTTTCTTGTCACGGAATACGGGTATGCCTCCTAACCGTCTGAAGATAGGACCTAACGGCCAGAAGAACCACTCCTTCTTCATCAGGAAATTGCTCTGAAGTCCCTCGGCCCAACTGTACAGTTGTCCGATGATGAAGTCCCAGTTGCTGGTATGTGGTGCCAGGCAGATGATGAGTTTGTCGGGATGTGCCTCACTGACATCCAGTGTCCAGCCCATCTTTTTGTATAGTAGCCAGCGGCTAATAGTTTTCAACATGTTCAAAGGTTGTTAATCTGGTCGACAATGTCACTGGCCTCCGACGAAAACTTTTCCTTCAGGTCGTGGTAGTATTGTTTGGCTGACATGCCAGGCTCCGGGTGTGAAATGCGTGAAATGGCGTTGCGCTGCAGTTTGATGATACTGAAGAACAATGCCTCAACGTTGCTGAAGTTCTGCTTGTCGACATGCAGCGAGGCTGCCAGGCACTCAGCAAAAAGTTCTTCACAAATCAGATTGATACACTTCTTTAATGTTCTCTTGTTTGTCATAGATCTAATCCTCCTGTTAATTTATTTATACTGTTTCGAACGTCAAAGATACGAAAAAAATTCAATAATCCATGACTTTCATCAAAAAAAAATATTAAAAAGCGTGATTTCTTTACGTTTTCTCACAAAAAAGAAGTATTTTTGCATTCCGAAAGTTCATTTTTATTATTTATAACAAACAAAGATTATGGAAAAAAGTGCTTTGCAAATTGCCAGAGCAGCCTATCAGCCCAAATTGCCGAAGGCTCTCCAGGGTGCAGTGAAAGTAAAGGAAGGTGCTGCCACACAGAGTGTCGGCGACCAGGAGGAAATCAAAAAGTTGTTCCCCAACACCTACGGTATGCCCATCGTAGAGTTCGTTCCCGCCACCGAGGCCAACAACAAGAAGATGAACGTTGGTATCATTCTCAGTGGTGGTCAGGCTCCTGGCGGACACAATGTCATTACCGGTCTTTTCGACCAGATTAAGAAGCTCAATCCCGAGAACCGCCTCTATGGCTTCATCCTCGGTCCTGGCGGTCTGGTAGACCACAACTACATGGAGCTTACTCCGGAACTTATCGACGAGTACCGCAACACCGGTGGTTTTGACATGATTGGTTCTGGCCGTACAAAGTTGGAGAAGGTCGACCAATTCGAGAAGGGTCTGGAGATTATCCGCCAGCTTGACATCAAGGCCATCGTCATCATCGGTGGTGACGACTCAAACACCAACGCCTGTGTGCTGGCTGAGTATTATGCTGCCAAGAACTATGGCGTACAGGTTATCGGTTGTCCCAAGACCATTGACGGCGACCTGAAGAACGACCAAATTGAGACCTCTTTCGGTTTCGATACCGCTTGTAAGACCTACTCAGAGTTGATTGGTAACATTGAGCGCGACTGCAACTCTGCCCGTAAGTATTGGCACTTCATCAAGGTGATGGGACGTTCGGCTTCCCACATCGCTCTGGAGTGTGCCCTGCAGACTCAGCCCAATATCTGTCTGATTTCAGAGGAGATTGAGGCTAAGGCCATGAGTCTCGACGACATCGTCACTTATATTGCCAATGCTGTAGTTGCCCGTGCTAATGACGGCAACAACTTCGGTACTGTCATTATTCCCGAAGGCGTCATCGAGTTCATCCCTGCTATCAAGAAGCTCATCGCCCAGCTTAACGACGTATTGGCTATGCCTGAGGCGAAGGAGATTGGCCGTGACGAGCAGGTTGACTTTGCCAAGAGTCATTTGACTCCTGAGAATCTTGCTGTGTTCAACAGCCTGCCCGTAGGTGTTGCCCGTCAGTTGGCCCTCGACCGCGATCCTCACGGCAACGTGCAGGTATCACTCATCGAAACCGAGAAGCTGCTGTCCACCATGGTTGCCCAGAAACTCGAGAAGATGAAGAAGGCTGGCAAGTACAGCGGCAAGTTCGGTACCCAGCACCACTTCTTCGGTTACGAAGGACGTTGCGCAGCTCCTTCTAACTTCGATGCAGACTACTGCTACGCTCTCGGCACCAGTGCTGCCCAGCTCATTGCCAACGGTAAGACCGGTTATATGGCCATCGTGAAGAATACCACGGCTCCCGCCGACCAATGGGTGGCAGGTGGTGTGCCCATCACTATGATGATGAACATGGAGAAGCGTGCCGGCGAGATGAAGCCCGTTATCCGCAAGGCTCTCGTTGAGCTTGACGGAGCCCCCTTCAAGGAGTTTGCTGCTCATCGCGACGAGTGGGCCCGTAAGACTGCTTATATCTATCCCGGTCCTATCCAGTATTGGGGACCAACTGAGGTGTGCGACCAGCCCACCAGGACCCTTGCCCTTGAGCAGGCCAAATAAAACCAATCCTGATATGCCGCGGGTTTCATGAGTCCTTGTGAAACTCGCGGCCTTTATCTATGTCGAAGAAAAGAAGAGTAGTCAGCTATAAAGGCGTCAACACCACCCGAACCTACCACGGACCGGGTCACAAGCGTCCCAACATCATCATCCGCCTACTGCAACACATGCCCAACTGGGCATGGTGGCTGGGTGGCTTGACCGTCTTGGCCGCCTACCTCTATTTCTTCTATTACTTCTTCGTCAGCCCATACGGATTCCGATGGCGTGCCCTCTATGGCGACATCAGCTATCCCGAAGGCTACGAAATCCATGGCATTGACATCAGCCACCATCAGGGCGAGATTGATTGGGAGGAATTGCGTGACCACGGACTCATCGACAAGTTCCCCGTCCGCTTCGTTATGATTAAGGCAACCGAGGGAGCCACACAGGTCGATGAAAACTTTCACGACAACTTCTATCAGGCTCGCGAACACGGTTTTACACGCGGCGCCTACCACTTCTATAGTGTCTACACATCGGCTAAGGATCAGGCTAATTTCTTCATCTCTCAGGCCAAGCTCGAAAACGGTGACCTGCCGCCTGTGCTCGATGTGGAACACAAACCTAAGAACCAAACCGATGAGGAGTTCAAGGCTAGCGTGAAGGAGTGGCTCGATATTGTCGAGGAACATTACGGCGTCAAGCCCATCATCTACACTTACTATAAGTTCAAGATGCAATACCTCAGCGACCCCATGTTCGACCGCTACCCCTATTGGATTGCCCATTACTATGTGAAGAAGGTGGAGTACAAAGGTCGCTGGCGCTTCTGGCAGCACACCGATGCCGGCAAGTTGCCCGGCATCAAGGGCTATGTCGACTTCAACATCTACAACGGTTCATTCTATGACCTTCGTCAGTTGACTATCGGCGCCCGTGAGCAGATTGGTGAGGAAGCCTATGCAGACGATTGAGCTGTGTCAGCAGCCATATCATCGTGACCTGAAAAAATCTCTTGAGAGGTGTAATGAAAAAGGGAACCAGAAGGCTCCCTTTTATTGTTTGTTTGGAATAAATTATTTGTTTTGTTCTCTTCGGTCTTATGCTTCAGGAATAACTGATACAACACTCTTGTCGCGCTTACCCTTGTGGAACTGAACAGTACCATCACAGAGAGCGTAGAGAGTATCATCCTTGCCCATAGCAACGTTGTTACCTGCATTGTGCTTTGAACCACGCTGACGAACGATGATATTACCTGCAACAACCTTCTGACCGCCAAAGATCTTAACGCCAAGTCGCTGAGCTGCTGACTCGCGTCCGTTCTTAGAACTACCTACACCTTTTTTATGTGCCATAATGTGTTCCTCCTTGATTTAAGCGATTACTGATTTAACTTCTACCTGGGTGTACTGCTGACGGTGACCATTGCGCTTGCGAGAGTCCTTACGACGCTTCATCTTGAACACGATGACCTTTTCACCCTTGACGAGTGGATTAACCACTTCGCATACTACCTTTGCACCAGCTACGGTGGGTGCACCTACCTGTACTGAACCTTCATTGTCGACAAGCAGTACCTTGTCGAATTCAACAGTTTTACCGGCTTCCACATCCTTCATGTGGTTCACGAAGAGCTTCTTGCCCTGCTCTGCCTTGAACTGCTGACCGTTGATTTCTACAATTGCGTACATTGTTGTTTTTTAATTGTTTAACGGGTTTTTCCGCATGGCGGGTTACGTCGTGCAACCGCTTCATTGAGCCACCACGGACTAAATCGGGCGCAAAGGTACTCATTTTTAATGAGAAATAAAGAATGAGGAATGAGAATTGCCGTATGTTTATGAAAGTTTAACAATTAAACATGGTAAAAAAATAAAGCGATGACCCTCACAGGCAACCGCTTCATATCTTCAATAGGTATTAGTCCTTTTAAGGTAAAAAGATTGTTTTCAGGATAACGGTGCAAAAGTACGACATTTTTTCTGAACATGCAAGTATTTTTACAATATTTTTTTAAATATTTCGCCGTGTCCCCACACAAATTCAAATTTTTACTTGATTTCGTAAAAAAATATTGTGCAATCGATTTAATTTCGTATCTTTGCACGCATGAAACAGCTATTATGGTGTTTGGTGATTGGTGTTGCCTGTTGGGTGTTGGCTATTAGTTGCCGACGCTCAACTCTTGATGTTCAAAACCTTACGCCAAACTCGGTGTACTATTGGCGTACCGATTTGCAACTTGATAGTACCGAACGTGACTTCCTTACGCGCTATAATATTAATAAGGTGTACTGCCGCTATTTCGACGTGGTCATCAACAATGACGCTGAAGGGCCTGTACCAAATGCCACCATCACCTTTTCCGATACGCTGCCGGCAGGGCTGGAGCTGGTGCCTACGGTATACATCACTGAGAACTGCATGCACCAGTGGCATGAGGGACTGGCTGAACGGTTGGTCAGACGCATCATACAAATGAATGAAACCAACGATATCCACGGTGTCCACGAGATACAGATAGACTGCGACTATACCGCCAAAAGCCGTCGTACCTACTACCGCTTCCTTGAGGATGTCCGGAAACAATTATCCGAGGTCCAGCATCCTGTATCCATCACCCAACTCTCTACCACCATTCGTCTGCATCAGCTTTCCATGCCGGCACCACCTGTTGACTACGGTGTGCTGATGATATACAACACCGGCGATTTGCTGCGGTTTAACGAGCGCAATCCCATTCTCGACCTGCGTGACGTGAAGCCTTATCTACGACACCTTGCCGACTATCCGTTACCTCTCGCTGCTGCTTATCCTGTATTCAGCTGGCTAAGAACCATTCATGGAGTACATGTTACTCATACTACCGATGCCGACGAGGTGCTGCGTGTCAAGGAGGCTGTCGAGGCTGAGCGTCCCTCGCTGCGTCAGGCCATTATTACCTATCATCTGGATAAAGAAAATATTAATAGATATAAACCCGAAACCTATGAAAAAATTTATCATCACTAGTTTGCTTACCGTCATCACCATGCCACTCATGGCCTGCGCTTGGTGGGGCGGATCTAATTACTATCTCTATTGTATCTACGATCGGAACGAGTTCTCTGACCGTTCGCAGACTATCTGTAGCGACAACTGGAAAGCCTACCTCGGAATGGGTAAGGATGACTGGTTCTGGTTCGACGAGAAGAAGGTCGTCGAGGCTGCTCAGGCCAAGAACGACCCCTTGATGGTCAGTTATGTCCAGCAGCTGTCGCGGTATCTGCAGGTCTCAGATGCGGTTGCTAACGACCGTTGGGACTATCCCACCAAGGATCAGCTCATGCAGCGCCGTGCCACGTTAGAGGGTGTTCGCAGTTATGCCCAGCAGAAGCTGAAGACGCGTCTGCGCAGCCAGCATGCCCTGCTTTTTATGCGTTGTAACATGCTCTTGAAACGCCATGCCGAGAATGTCACCTTCTGGGAGAATACAGCCAGCCAGTATATTGAGACTGTCTATAAGGATATGATGAAGAACATCTATGCTGGTGCCCTCTACAACACAGGCCAACAGGACCGTGCTACCGACATCTTTGTCGAACAGGGTGACTATCGCAGCCTGATGACTATCTACTATGAGAAACGCTCGTGTTCGGCCATCCAGGAGGTTTACATGAAGAATCCCAATGCCCGCGTTCTGCCGTTCCTGATGCAGGACTTCGTCAACAACGCCCAGGAGGCTGACGATGCTAGCCGTGAAGAGGGATTGGGCGGCAAGCTTTTCATCCGCGACATCTCTGCCACTGAGGCTCGTCAGATGATTGCTTTCTGTCAGCAGGTGCTTCGTGAAGGCAAGACCGAGACACCAGCCATGTGGCAGAGTGCCAAGGCTTGGTTGGAATATATGTTCGGCGATAAGCAACAGTCGCTAACCGACATCCGGCAGGCTACAGACATGGCCGGCACACAGCAGATGGCCGACTGCGCCCGTACCCTGCGCATCTACATTGAGAGTGCGCTGGTACCACAGGGTAAAGCCTTCGACAATTGGTTGGCTCCCGAACTGCAATGGCTCAATGAGACGCGTGCCAACGACGACTATTTAGGCAACTACCAGCAGCGTGCTTTTACGCGTATTGTTCAGCAGGTACTTGCCAAGCGCTACGAGCAGGAGGGTGACACCCATCGCTGTCTGGCACTCTATCAGATGGGCGATTTCGGTAACTATGCTAACTATATCGATACTACGTCTGTTGACAATGTCCTGCACTATGTGGCCTATCTGAAGTCAACGCCTAAGACGGCCCTTGACCGCTATCTGCAAACTGCAGTCCAGGCTGCCAAGGCACGCTCTGACCAAGAATCAGATAACAGCCATCAGACATCAAACATCAACCATCAATTTAACGATCTCATCGGCACCAAACACCTGCGACTCTGCCAGTGGGACAAAGCTATCGAGTATCTTTCCCAGGTGCCTGCACAGTATTATAGCGAACGCGGCTATGCGCCCTATGCTGTCAAGCGAAAGACCAGCATTGAACCGTGGGTGACACGCCAGTGGCTTGACGATGACGACGTCTATGGCAGCCACGAATGGAAGCTGTGGGATAATCCCAAACTGATATTTGCCAAAGAGATGCAAATGCTCGAGTCTGGGTTGAATTTCCTCTCTGGACAAGCTCGTCAGCAACGCTGCTACGATCTTGCTATACGCTATGCACAGGTCAACTTTACTGGCGACTGCTGGTTTATCATGCGTGACGGAAAGAGTCCTTACAATGACACCGTCCGTCCCAACGAAACTGACCTTGCTGCACGCTGCCGTGAACTGCTTACTGAAGCCAGCAAGACCAATGATGCCCGACTAAAGGAACGCGCACTTTTTGCTCTGGCATACGGCGAACTGCTACCTGCTGAACAGCATTGGTTTGAAACCGAATGGGACAGCAACAGCCATATCGATGTTATTATTCCTCGTCGCAGCTCTACTCAGTGGCTCGCCCTCGCCCGTCTGGCCGACTTCGAGAAAACGAACTCCTCCGGACAGTCACAGTATGTCACTAAATGTGATGAATACGATACGTTCATGAAGTGGTATAAATAGAGGTAAGAAGTAAGAATTAAGAAGTAAGAATTAAGAAGTAAGAAGTAAGAGGTATCGGCTTTGCCGAGTAAGAGTTAAGAGGTAAGAATTAAGAGGTAAGAATTAAGAGGTGAGAATTAAGAATTTGGAGTTAAATGAAGTATAAGTATCTATTATTATTGTTGGCTGTGATGCTGGTAGCTTCTGATGCATCAGCACAGAGAAGAAGGAGAATGGCCAGGGCCCAAATGGCATTGGTTGTACGAAACTATAAGGACTCATTGGCAGTGCTGCGACAACGTCTCGATTCCGTGCAACACGCAAACGACTCGTTGCGCACAGAAGCAACTGACGGTCGCTACTTCCGGCTGTTTGTACCAACGACGTTCTATCACTCTGCTATTCATCAGCAGCTGTCGCTGACGACACCCGAAGACAGTGATGCTGTACGACAGGCCATTGACCAGGCGCTGATGAGCCTGTATATGCGCCGCCCTGAACTGATAAAGGGTTATGAGAGTCAGCTACTGGAGACCGGTTCTCTGCGTACCGACGTCAATGAGGAGGTGAAGCCGCAGGTGGAACTGGTAGATATTGCCGAACCCGTACCCGAGGAACCAGATATTCAGCCGGAAGTGGAACTGGAAGTGAAGAAGCCCAACTTCTGGACCTTTAAGGGCGACAATTCGCTGCAGTTCCTGCAGAACTACGTGTCGGACAACTGGCACAAGGGTGGGGAGTCGAACTATTCGGCAGTGGGTTCCATTGTTTTGGAAGCCAACTACAACGACAAGGAGAAGTTTAAGTTTGAGAACAAGCTGGAGGCGAAACTCGGTTTCCAGACATCTCGGTCGGATACCGTGCATAAGTTCAAGACCAACAACGACCTGCTGCGTCTGACCAGCAAGCTGGGCATTCAGGCTCACAAACGTTGGTACTATACGCTGCAGATACTAGCCTACACGCAGTTTGCACGTGGTTTGAAGCCTAATGACAAATACACCTATTCCGACTTCATGTCACCGTTTGACCTGAACTTGGGTCTTGGTATGGAGTACAAGGTGGAAGCGCTGAATAAGAAACTGACGGGAACCGTCAACATCTCGCCATTCTCTTATAACTTCCGCTACGTAGACCGCTTAGGACTGTCTACGAGCTATGGCTTGAAAGAAGGACGTCATTCATTGCACGACTTCGGTTCACAACTGACCATCGACTTGGAATGGAAAATGGCCGATCAGATTTCGTGGAAGACACGACTCTATGGTTACACGTCGTACAAACGTGCTGAGGTGGAGTGGGAGAATATGTTTACGCTAAAGGTCAGCAAATACATCTCTGCCAACCTGTTCCTCTATCCACGCTTCGACGATTCCTGCAAGCGCGACGACGACATGGGCTATTTCCAGTTCCAGGAATACAGTTCTTTGGGCTTAAGCTTTACGTTCTAATATATAAAAAAGCTACCGCACGACAATCGAGTCTGTGCGGTAGCAATTTTTTTATTCTTCACTTTTCACTATTCCTTCTTTTCAGCTTCCGTCATGTTGCCCTCAATGTACAGGCGTGTCATTTCCACGGAGCCATTGGTGCGGACGGTGATGGACTTCTTGAAGTAGCCAGGAAACTTACCGGTACCATTGTATGTCACCTTGATTTCACCCTTCTCGCCAGGCTTGACGGGCGCCTTAGTGTATTCGGGAACCGTGCAGCCACACGAGGCAATGGCCTGATTGATGACTAACGGCTGCTCACCGATGTTGGTGAAGGTAAAGACACAAGTTACCTTGGGCTCACTCTCAGGGAAAGTACCGAAGTCGTGAGTGGTTTTGTCAAACTTGATTTGTGCCGGCTTTTGAGCCATCAGCGCCGTCATGCTGCAAAGCATCAGCGCCACCATAATTATCTTTTTCATTGTCTTTATTGTTTTCTTATGGTTTATAAATCGGTGCAAAAATAAGTCATTTTCTGTTAAGTTGTATCATTTCCTATCAGATTTTTTATTATTTTAACGCAACTTTCACCATGCGACCATCAGCCTGACGGACGATATAGACCTTGCCCGACTGTGGACTGCTGACGCGAAGGCCGTCGAGCGTGTAGTAGCTGACAGGCGACTGCTGACAGTTCAGCGAGGTGATGCCGGCACCGGTATTGAACTCGATGGTGTAGACGTTGCACATGAGCAGGTCGCCACCATAAACTTTGATGACTGCCCGCTTGCCGTTGTCGTCGGCCTCGATGGATTTCACCACATAGGTGTTCTGGCCATCGGCCTCGGCTACGATGTCGCTGAGTGCCATCTCGTCGGCGGTATAGCTGAACTGCGTGGGAGAGAAGCCATTGACGTTAAGCGACTTCAGCAGACTGTTATAGACGAGCATCAGATCGTCGACCAGCACTTCGTCGCCACCGCTACCTTGTCCTGGGTCGGCATTGGTGGAGATGGTCACGAGGACAGCCTTCGGCTCTACGCTATTGTCAGTATATTCGAAGGGGATGCTGATGCGCTGCCATGAGTTGCCTGTGACGCTGATGGTGTTGTTCTTGGCACGAGCCACCACGTTGGTATAGGTCTTGTCCTCTGGGTCCTGATAGCGTGTGCCATCGGTGATGACGGCGCTGACTGTGGCGTAGGGATGGTCGGCATTTGCGGTACCCTGACGGAACTGCACCCAGAACACGAGGGAGTCGGGACGACCAGTAAGGGGAACGTAGAAGGGGTCACCATTGCCATCAGTTTCAGTCTCACTCATATCCATGTAAGAATGGTTGGCCGGATCGGCAGCACTCATCGACCCTGCATTCAGACGGCCTGTGGTCATGGTACCGTTGGCCACGATGCCGAAGATGGATGTGGCGAAGATGCGGGCACAGGCAGTGCCGTTGCGTCCTTTGTCGGACTTCTCGATGTGGTGGCCTGCCAGTGATGCCCATGTGCCTGTAGCACTCTCGAACGAATGCCAGGCATTGGGCTCGAAGTATCCTTCAACTGACGTGTGCCATTCCTCGAAATCGCCATTGGGGATGTGCCATCCGGTACCCATCACCAGTCCCTCGCCAAAGCTCACGTTGATAATCTGACCCAGCAAAGTGCTCAGGTCAAGGTCTATCAGCGCACACAGCTTGTCGCCACGGAGCACGGCCGTCACCTCTACAGGCAGTTCGCCAAGCAGGGGTCCCATCCAGATAAGCACATTCGGATCGTCGCCCTCAGTCACGGTGATGTTCTGGTTGACACACAGGAAGACGGCACCGTTCACCTCCTGAGGCTGAATATTCTTCAGCTCCACATTGCCCACAGCCATGGGCGATTCGCCGTTCATCAATATGAAATTCTTCAGATTCAGGTCATACAGACCCCCATGCTCGGTCACTGAGATGGTTGCCTCTTGTACTGAGCCTTCTCCGTTTACCAGTACCAACAGCTTGTCGGTGTAGTCGGTTGCCTGTGCCATCAGCACCGTTGCGGCAGCCATCATGAAAGTAAATAGTCTTTTCATCTTCTTATTTTTTTATTTTTTTATTCTTTTATTTTTTTATTCTTTTATTCTTTTATTTTTACCTTATCCGGTATGTAATCGAAATCGTGCCATAGATGGGATAGAGGGTCTGCTCTACAGTCTTGAAGTCAGAGCGCATGATGCCTGTCAGACCCCACGAAAGGTCGGCACTCAGCCCTATGCGCGATGCCACACGGCAGTCGGCACCAACGGCAATACCTGTCTGCCAGCGGCGCATGTCATCGGTGAAGTCGTAGGTAGCCTGCTCGTCGGGCTCATGGCCCATCTCAATCTTCTGGCCTGTGGGGTCATCCTTACGCAGGTAGCCGTCGGACACGCTACCTGAGAAGTCGCGGCCTATCAGTAGCGACACATAAGGGCCGGCCCTCAGGCGCCACCTGTTACTTAACTGATAGCTGGCCTGCAGGGGCAGGGTCAGCATCCACTGCTTCACATGCTGCTCCACACGTCCAGTATAGACGCCCTCCAGCCGTTCGCCACCTTTCACCATAGCCATGTGGTAGCCCTTGGTGGTTACTGTGGCATCCATGCCTTTGTTCTCTAGATGCAATCCTGTCTGTACGCCCCACGGACCTTTCATCAACAGACAGGCATCAACGCCTATCAGGAAGTTGGGGGTCAGCGAAAAGCTGTTCAGCTTGCGTATCGTGGCAGGAATGCCTATCGGCGTAGTGGCACCGATGCTGTAACCCGCACGGGCTTCAAACATCAGTACGATGTCTTCTTGCAGCACCGTTGCTTTCGAGCCGAGTGACACAAGGAGGGTTATTAGCCAAAGGAATACACGCTTTATCATCATCTGTCTCATGTGTTGTCAGTCTTATTCGTCATGGGTGCAAATTACCCTTACCTTATCAATATATAGTGTAGAGCCTATGGCCCCTTCGAAGCTGGCGCCGTTGATGCTCGACGAGAACACCACCGCCAGGTTGTAGCCGCGATTGTTCAGCAGCTCCTCGTCTATCTCGCCCAACTGCACGAAGTTCTCCTCAAAGAATGTCCATTCGTCCGTTGGTTTCAGGTAGTTCACGCGAGCCTTGCTCACGATGAGGGGACTGGTCAGCACGTTGTCGCCATAGAGCACCACAGGATGCCCTGCCTCGTCGTGATTACGATAGAGCACGGCATAGACGTCAGCACTATCGGTATAGTTCTCTATCACCTGCTGGGCCTTGTTCTTGTATTCAGGACCAGGCTGGAAACGGTAGTAGCCCGTCAGCTTGCGAGGCTGATGGGTGAAGGGCACGCCCATCTCGGTGGCGTGGAGGGCATCGCGGAGGGCCAGCTCAGTATTGAAGTAACCCAAAAACATGTTGCCGGCAGCTATGGGGCGGCCTGTGCTGCGCCCTAGAGGGCCAGTGTCCAAAGTAGTCAGTTTCACGCAATGGCCGTCATAGCCGTCGAAGCTGGGTACTGTGGGATAGTCTTCAGGAGCCTTCGAGGAATTGGCCAGGAAAAAACCTCCGTTGCCCGTTGCCCACAGTCGCTCGATAACATCATCGCTCTCCTCGTACCACTCATAGAACTTCTGGTATTTGGCATCCAGCGCAAAGTGTTCGAAATCATATTTCACGGTATCGGTCACCGTCACTATCACAGGCTTGAAATACACCTGATACTGGCGGCTCCACTGCTTGTCCTGCGAGGTGACGGTATAGCTCACAGGCCCCTGACTGAAGTCGTGGGTAGAGCCGTTGGCAGGGCTGATGGTAGCCCCCTCGGTGATATTGAACCGAGGTGACAATTGTGTGAGGTCTGCCGTTCGGCGCACATTAAACTGTATGGTGCTCTCCTCAGAACCGACATGCACCAAGGTGTCGCTGGCGTGGAAGAACATGCCTTCGGGATTGCTCACGCTGACGTAAGCGTCGGTGATGTCGCACTCCGCATTCAGGGGTTCGTCCTTGATACACCCCGTCAACAGCAGGCTGAGAACAGCCATGACGGCAATGGCGCAAGCCCTCTTTTTTACATGTGTTTTATTCTTAATTCTCATTTCGTATATCTTCTTTAATTTCATTACTTCGCCGTGTTTAGTCGGCAAAATTAATCATTTTTTTTCGAATATACAAATAAAAACAAGATAAAAAAGACTCCCGGTTGACTTATTCGTCTTCCAGGAGTCTTCTTGTCAGAGTTTACCGTTAACGTTAAGGTTATCGTTATCGTTATCGTTAAAGTTATCGTTACTTCTTCCTTCTTACTTGCCGTCAGGCAACACCTCTTAATTCTTACTTCTTAACTCTTACTCGGCAAAGCCGATACCTCTTACTTCTTACCTCTTACTTCTTCCTTCTTTTACGGCTCCTGCGGATGGCGCAGGTCGAACAGGAAGTCGCTGACCTTCTTGACGTCGTAATACTTCACGTTCTCGTCATCCACCACCTTGGTCTTCAGCTCCACAACGTTGGCAGCCTCCAGGGAAATCTTGTCCTTGTACTGCTTGCTCGTCAGGTTCTGCAGCGCGGTGCTGGTGGGCAGGAAGCGCAGGCGCACACCCTTCACGATGCTCTGGGGCTGCCA
>JAEEVA010000014.1 GCA_016286995.1 Prevotella sp. | reverse complement strand
AAAATAAAAAACATTCGAGTATGGAACAAAAAAAGATTACCGAGCATTTTACGCTCAACGAAATGACGCAGTCGTCGGCGCTTCTTGCGTATAACAAGAAACACAAGACGAACTATGAGAACCTGCCAACGAGGATGGGTATTGACATGAACCTGCATCACCTGTGTATGCAGCTGGAAAACATCAGGGCATGGATGAATGTTGTCTTTAGCGACCGCGCGTTCTAAAAGTAACGAATAACGAATAACGAATAACGTTAAGCAATAATGCTAATGGCCAATAATAATAATTATAAATTATTCTTATTGAACTTTCTTTTACAGCACCGCTGAATCAATTGAAAGTCGCTTAACGTTATTCGTTACTCGTTACTCGTTACTATTTTGCTAATTCATTCATTTTCAATAACTTAAACAACAAAAACAATGGAAGACAACGTAAAAAAACAGCCAGAAAAGAACTTCATCAAGGTTCGTGGCACAGCGACATTTTATGAGGGAAATGCCTTCGAATTCGTCAGTCAGAAGGACGGACAGCCCGAACTCGACGAGAACGACAAGCCGAAAATCACGTATAACCACAATGCCCTGACGCAGTATATGCATCATTAAAACAAGAAGAAAATCGGATTTTCTTTTGGTATTTCGCCCGATAATCAGTACCT
Source organism: Prevotella sp. (assembly GCA_016286995.1). Lineage (GTDB taxonomy): Bacteria > Bacteroidota > Bacteroidia > Bacteroidales > Bacteroidaceae > Prevotella. Next base: position 64,567 of record JAEEVA010000014.1, on the reverse strand, counting down.
TTGCAGAAAATATTAAAACCTTATATATTATGAAGCTAAAAGACATACTGAGCGGCCAGCTGAATGCCGCAGAGTGGGAAGCCAAGGGTTACGAGCTTCCTAAGTTTGATATTAAAGAGGTACGAGAAAAGACTGCCAAGGAGCCTACGTGGGTACACTTCGGTGGCGGAAACATCTTCCGTGCCTTTCCTGCTGCCATCCTGAACGATGCGCTGAATACGGGCAAGTACGACCGTGGCGTCATCGTGGCTGAAACCTTCGACTTCGAAGTCATCGACAAGGCCTACGCACCTTACGACAACCTGTCGCTGTGTGTGAACCTCTGCTCCGACGGTTCTATCGAGAAGAAGGTCATAGCAAGTGTCACCGAGGCCCTGAAGGCCGACCCGCAGTTCCCCGACTGGCAGCGTCTTGTCGAGGTCTTCAAGAACCCCTCGCTGCAGATGATTTCGTTTACCATCACCGAAAAGGGCTACACGTTCAACGAGGCCGATCTGGCCCGCGGCATGAAGCCCCTGTTTGCGATGGGCAAGGTGACTGCGTTGCTGTATGAGCGCTTCAAGGCTGGACAGCTGCCGCTCACTGTGCAGTCGATGGACAACTGCTCGCACAACGGCGACAAGGTGAAGGCCGGCGTCTTTGCCTACGCTGAGCGCTGGGTGAAGGACGGACTGGTGCCTGAAACTTTCCTCGACTACCTGAAGGACGAGAAGAAAGTGACCTTCCCCTGGTCGATGATTGACAAGATTACGCCGCGTCCTCACGAGAAAGTCAAGGAACTGCTGGCCAAGGACGGCTTTGAGGACAACGACTACATCGAGACCGAGAAGCACACCTTCACCGCTCCGTTCGTGAATGCCGAGGAAGTGCAGTATCTGGTCATCGAGGACAACTACACCAACGGCCGTCCCCCACTCGACCTTGGCGGTGCCCTGTATACCACCCGTGAAACTGTCGACAAGGTAGAGACCATGAAGGTGACCACCTGCCTGAACCCGCTGCACACAGCCATGAGCATCTACGGCTGCATGCTGGGCTACACGCTGATTTCGGCCGAGATGAAGGATGAGGACCTGCGTGCCTTCATCCAGAAGATTGGCTACATGGAAGCTATGCCCGTGGTGGTCGACCCAGGCGTGCTGAACCCCTACGAGTTCATCGGTGCCGTGCTCAACAAGCGTCTGCCCAACCCGTTCATGCCTGACGCTCCGCAGCGCATCGCTATGGATACCAGCCAGAAGCTGCCCATCCGCTTCGGTGAGACCCTGAAGAAATATGTGGCACGCGGTCTTGACAAGTCGAACCTCGTGCTGATTCCGCTGACGCTGGCCGGCTATGCCCGCTATCTGAAAGGCCTCAGAGATGACCTGACAGCCTTCGAACCCTCGCCCGACCCCATGCTGGCCGAATTGCAGGCCATCGTGGCTCCGCTGGAAATCGGCAAGCCCGACCAGGACTGGAGTCCGCTGAAACAACTTTACAGCCGCAAGGACGTCTTCGGACTGGACCTCTATGAGGCTGGTCTCGGTGAACAGATTGAGGGCATGGTGAAAGAACTATATGCCGGCAAGGGCGCTGTACGTGCTACTTTACATAAATACGTCGTTGCAAGATGATTTTATGAATTATGAATTAAGAATTAAGAATTAAGAGTTGTCGCTTCGCGATTATCAATTAAGAATTAAGAAGGAATTCTTATTAATTACAAATATTGAAGTAAAGACTGGCAAAATAGTTAATTTTGTCAGTCTTTTCACATTTTGAGCGTTAATTTCTAACGCCCGTTAAGCATTGGGGCAGAAGTGTTAAATCAAGACAAAAATACATGACATTTTGTCAGTATTCCGATTTTTGACCCTATATTTGCACTGTCAAACGATGACTGGGGGCGAATAGCAAAGTTCCCGAAACGAGAAATAAATGTAAATAGTAAATAGTTTAATTGTAAATTGAGAAACATGAAAAAGATTGTAAAGAGCATGATGCCAGCACTGTATATGCTGGTTGTAGCATTCTCAGCAGCCTCGTGCAATCAGACACAGGCCGCACCAGCTGCCGCTGCAGCAACACCAGGACAACCCGTAGATCTGACTTACGCTGCCGAAAAGTCGCTGCCGTCGGTGGTCTACATCAAGTCGGTCATTAATTCCAAGGTGCAGACCGTGGAATACAGCGATCCCTTCGAGGACTTCTTCAGCGACCCGTTTGGCGGTTTCTTCGGACGTGGTCAGGGTCAGCAGGGCAGTCCCCGCAAGCGCCAGGTACAGACTCCGAAGCGTGCTGCTGCAGGTTCAGGTGTCATCATTTCGGCTGACGGATACATCGTCACCAACAACCACGTGGTAGACGGTGCCGACGAGCTGACCGTCACGCTGAACGAGAATTCGAAGGAATACTCTGCCCGCATCATCGGCGCCGATGCCACCACCGACCTCGCCCTCATCAAGATTGACGCCAAGGACCTGCCCGCTATCGTCATTGCCAACAGCGACGACGTGAAGGTTGGCGAATGGGTGCTGGCCGTTGGTAACCCGTTAGGCCTGAATAACACCGTGACAGCAGGTATCGTCAGCGCCAAGGCCCGTTCGATGGGTCAGGGTGTCAGCTCGATGATTCAGACCGATGCCGCCATCAACCAGGGTAACTCGGGTGGTGCACTGGTCAACACACGTGGTGAGCTCATCGGCATCAACGCCATGCTGGCCTCACCCACGGGTTCGAACATCGGCTACGGCTTTGCCATCCCCACCACCATCGTGAGCAAGGCCATCGAGGACTTCAAGAAGTACGGCACCTACCAGCGCGCCATGATTGGTATTCAGGGTTCGTCGCTCAAGGACTATGTAGACTCCCAGAAAGATCAGGACAAGGAGGTTGAGGACTTCGGTACGATGGAAGGCGTCTATGTGGCCAAGGTCATTGACGACGGTGCTGCTGCCGATGCCGGCATCCAGAAGGGCGACGTCATCACCCATGTGGACGGTCAGAAGGTGAAGCAGTTCGGTGAGCTACAGGGCATCATTGCCCAGAAGCGTCCCGGCGACAAGGTGGTAGTGAAGTATCTGCGCAACAAGAAGGAGAAGAGTGCCACACTGACGCTGAAGAACGAGCAGGGCAATACGAAGGTGGTAAAGAATGCCGACATCGACGTCTTAGGCATCGACGTCCGTCCTGTGACCGACTCTCAGAAGAAGCAGCTGGAAATCTCGTACGGTCTGGAAGTGCTGAAGGTCAACGGAGGTAAGATGAAGGATGCCGGCGTACCTAAGGGCTTCATCATCCAGCAGGTTAACGACACGCCGATGCGCTCGTTCGACGACCTGCAGCAGGCTGTCAAGGACGCCAAGGACCAGATGCTTGTGATTAAGGGTATCTATCCGACCGGCAAGCGTGGCGGATTCGTGGTGTACCTGCAGAACGAGTAAGCAGACGGAAAGGCTTAGAACCGGAAACGGACCACCAGCGGCAAATGGTCGCTGAAGCCTTTCTGGTAGCGATAACCATTGAAGGTACGGAGGGGTTTGACTCCTCCGTACTTTTTGTCTTCCTCCATCAGAAAGGGGGCATCGTTGACATAGACTTGCTCGACGGAAGGCAATAGGGCGTTGCTCACCAGCACGTGGTCGATGCTCTGCCAACGTCCCTGATAGCGGTAGGTACCCTCAGCGCCATACCGACCATGGGCATCGCGGCTAATGATATGCAGGGCATGCTGCTCCAGATATGTCAGGGCAGGACTGTCGGCATAGTCGTTGAAGTCACCGGCCACTACGACCTTGGCATCGGACGGCAAACGGTGGATGGTCTCCAACAGCTTGTCGGCAATCAGACGGCGGTTGGGACGCGTGGACCGTTCACCGCCAAAGCGGCTGGGGGCATGGACCACAAAGACATGCAGGGTATCGCTGTTCAAGGTTTCCCCTTGAACATACAGGATGTCACGTGTGGGACGCATGTCTTCTAACGGCGTAATGGTGAGATAGTCGTAGCAGATGGGGCGGAACGTCGCAGGCTGATAGAGCAAGGCCACGTCGATGCCACGGACATCGGGCGACTCGGTCATGAGGTATTCGTAGCCGGCATTACGCAACAGTGAACGCCGTGTCATATCGAAAACGACTGAATCGTTTTCCACTTCTACCAGTGCTACGAGGTCAGGGATGCCATTCTCCTGACATGAAAGAATCTCCTGCCCGATACTGTTCACTTTTCGCCAGTATCGGGCAGGAGTCCAGTGGCGCTGGCCTTCGGGCAACCACTCAGTATCTTGCTTCAGTGAGTCGTGACGGCAGTCAAACAGGTTCTCACAGTTCAGCTCGACGAGCGTCTGAGCCCCTACGGGGCAAAGTGAAAAGGTAAAAGTGAAAAGTGAAAAATTTGCTACCGCACAATATAGCATCAAGCATAAAGCTCCTGCACGTCGCATCATCATGGCGGTAGCAAATTTTTCACTCTTCACTTTTACCTTAACAAACTTTCTCCAGACGTTTCATGACGGAGAACATGAAGGCAGCAGACAGCAGGCAGAGCACGATGAACACGCTCCATACCAGCCAGAGAGGCAGACCGCCCCAAAGATAGGCACTGACGCTGACGAGCTTATTGCCAAGCGCAGTAGACACAAACCAGCCACCCATGCAGGCACCCTTGTACTTGGGAGGTGCTACCTTCGAAACGAACGAGATGCCCATCGGTGAGAGCAGCAGCTCGGCAAAGGTCAGGATGAGGTAGGTGCCAATGAGCAGATTGGGCGATACGTCGGCCACATGCACTGCAACGGGATTACCGTCGGCACCCGGTACGGTCTGCGGCAACGGCAGTCCGAAGGAAAAGAAGGCCATGAGGCAGAAGGCTACACCAGCCACCAGCATACCATAGGCTATCTTACGAGGAGCAGAGGGCTCCTTGCCCTTCGATGCCAACCAGCCGAACAAGGCCAGTGATACCGGTGTAAGGGCTACGACATAGAAGGGATTGAATTGCTGGAAGATAGGAGCACTGACCTTCACGACACCTTCCTGAACAGAATAGCTGAAGATGAGGAAGGCCACGGCCAGTACGATGACCAGTGCCGAGATGCCCTTGGTCTTGGCTGTCTTGCCCTGATACAGAGAGAAGCCGGCATAGATAATGAAGATGACAGCCACAAGGTTCCAGACGTTGAAGGCCATACCCTGTACGCCGGTAGCACTCTGTGCCGTGAACTCGTCGGCAAAGTAAGTCAGCGAGAGACCATTCTGGTGGAATGCCATCCAGAAGAAGATGACCACGGCAAAGACCAGACCCAGTGCAATGAGACGCTCCTTGGTCTGCTCGGGTGTGAGGTCGTCGACGACGGCAGCCTCACCAGCCTTTTTCTTTCCACCTTCGACATGGCGGAAGGTGCTGCGGAACATGTAGTAGATAGCGATAGACAGAATGAGCGAAGCGCAGGCCACGGCAAAGGCGAAATGGTAGCTGTCGTTGACGCTAACGCCCAGGTTCTGCTGTGCCCACTCCATGATTTTCACGGCTGCCGTCGGTGCAAACAGGGCACCAATGTTGATGGCCATGTAGAAGATGGAGAAGCCCGCATCGCGCTTGTCAGCATACTTCGGGTCGTTGTACAGGTCGCCGACCATCACCTGCAGGTTGCCTTTGAACATACCTGTGCCGAAGCCGATGAACAGCAGGGCTGCCAGCATGACAATCAGGGCGAAAGTGTCGCCACCAAGAGGTACGGAAAGCAGCACGTAACCGGCAAACATAATCATGATACCCCATGTCACCATCTTACCAAAGCCGAACTTGTCGGCCATCCAGCCACCCACCAAGGGGAAGAAATAGACGAGCATGAGGAAATCGCTGTAGATTTCACCTGCCCATCCTGCGTCCAAGCCGTAGTTGGCTCTCAGAAACAATGCGAAGACGGCCAGCATGGTATAGTAGCCGAATCGCTCACCTGTGTTGGCCAGTGCCAACGCAAAAAGTCCTTTAGGTTGGTTTTCAAACATAACGTTTAATCTTTAATATTTAATGTTTACTTGATCTTGTCGTTCTTGGTACGGATGATATCGAAGAGGTACGACATCTTGATGATGATGGCACCATGATTGGACCTGGCAAAATAGTCCTGCTTGGTGTTGCCGTAGATGTTACCCAGTCCGAAGTAGTAGCGGCCTTCCAGCAGGAAATGGCCTACCTTGGGATGAGAGAACTCCAGACCGACACCACCCGTAATGCCGTAATCCATCTTTTTCTCGACGGGCATCGTCTCCTGGGCAACGATATAGGAGGCACGCTGGTTCTGCGTATTCTTTCCTTGCTCAACATTCGTGTCGGTGCTTTCGCTGCTGTAGAAGCCTATCTGCGGACCAATCTGAAAGAAAGCCTGGAAACCCTTGCGCTCCCTACCCCAACCCAGTCGGGCCATGAGGGGAATCTGAAAGTAGTTGATTCTGCGCTTGTAATACAGGGGATTGGTCTTGTCGTCGTCGCCATAGTAGTAGACGGGCTGGTCGTCCATGTCGAGGATGTCTTCTTCCCATCCCATCTGTGCATAGTTCACTTCGGCCACAATGGCACAGATGCTTTTAAAATACTTCTCACAGGTGTAGCGTAGCGTCAGACCGCCCGTCAATCCGCCATAATACTTCTGCGGCACTTCAGGGACAAAGGCAATCTTGTTCATCAGGTATCCACCGTTCACACCTACGGCAAAATCGGTACGGTATTCGCCGACCTGGGCCATCATGGTCGATGGTAAAAAGGTGAAAAGGCAAAAAAGAAAAGTCCTTCTCACCACACCATACACCTTATTATATATATAGCCCATCATCGCTTAGAAGTAGTTTATCGTTTCAATACGCCCCTCCTTCATGTAGTGTACCAGCATCGTGGCACGGTTCTGCATGCCGCCATTGCCGATACGCTCGAAATGCAAGGGCGACTGTACGGGGGTATAGCCCACCACACCGGCAGCTCCGGAGAACTTCTTGCCATACAGATGGAGTCCGCGGATGAAGAAGTAGGCATGGTCGAAACCGGCGGCGGCAAAGCGCTGAGGATAGTTCTGCATGTCCTGATGGAAATTCCAGCGGTACTTCTGCTTCAGACGGGCTGTACGAGCCGACAGCGGGTCCATATAGTAGGTCGAAGGCACGTAAACGTCGAACTTATAGAAATTGTCAAGGTGCGAACGTGTGTACTGCAGCCATTCAGGATAGCCGAACATTGCCACCTGTATCTGCGGATAGCTCGTCACCAGACCGTTCAGCTTGGCAAAGGCGACGCTCAACTCAGCAGAGCGGCTCGTATTCAGCACGACGACATTGGGCTGGGAGGTGGAGAAGCACTTGCGGAACATGCTCTCGCTCGACTTCAGGTTGGTAATGGAATAGACGTTACTTTCCTGTTCCAGCTTACGGCGCAGCGCACTGGTAAAGCCACCCTTCGTACTGGTCGAGTCGTTACAGTCGACGACGATGGTGTGGTAGTCCTTGAAACGCTGGTAGAAATGGTACACATACGACTCGTTCAGCGTGTTGCCGTTCTGGTACACCTGGAAGATGTTGCCGTTGTCGTACACTTCCGTGGAACTGACGGAGAACGGAATGAGAAGACGGATGTCGTGGGCCTTGGCAAAATCACCCAGAGTCTTCACCTGCTTCGTGTACAACGGACCGATGATCAGGTCACGGTCGGCAGCACGCGGGTCGCTGAGCACCTCGCTAATGTCACCGTCCTCGGCCAGGTTCCAGGCACAGATGTTGGTCGACACACCATTCAGTTTCAGACTGTCGCAGGCCATCAGCACACCGCGATAGTATTCCACCATGCGTTTGCCGTCACCATTGATGTCGTGCAAGGGCAACATAACACCCACTCGGATTTCACGCTGGCGCATGTCCTTGTCGGTCTGCGCCAAAGATGTTGCAGCAGTCATGGAAAAGGCTGCCAACACGAGGAAATATAGTAAAAAACGTCTCATAATTCAACTATTTTTCAGTTTTGCGCTACAAAATTACAAAAAAAGATGCGGAAGTCCGACTTTTTTCGCTAATTTTGCACAAATTATTTCTTTTTCAAGATGAAAACAAGCAGAATAATAGCCACTTTGGTGGTTTTCATGACCTCTTTGCACGTCTTTGCAGACATTGCACCCACCGCAACGTACCTGAAGAACGGCGAGGAAGTTACCGTCACGGCAATTCCCGACGAGCAGGCTGCGGAATTCACAGAGGAAGCTCCCCTGCGTGTCTCGTTCAAGGCCAATGCCTCGTCGCTGGACGAGGGTGCCACGCTGGAATGGCACTTCAGTCATAAGGGCGCCAACGACAGCAGCAGCGAGGTGACGCGCTACGAGGAGGATACGGAGTACAACTTCACAGAGTCCGGCCTGACCACCGTGACGCTGAAGGTCATGCAGGAAGGCGAACTCGTGTCGTCGGCTGAGTTCCGCGTCACCATCAGCGAGAGTCATCTGGAGATGCCCAACGCCTTCTCGCCCAACGACGACCACATCAACGATATCTATGGTGCCAAGGGCGTCAACAGTGATGACCCCAACAGCACGGGCCACTACAAGAGCATCGTCGAGTTCCACGGCTACATCTTCAACCGCTGGGGACAGAAGCTCTTTGAATGGACAGACATCTCGAAGGGATGGGACGGCAAATACAACGGCCACCCCGTCAAGGACGGCGTCTACTTCGTGCTGGTCAAGGCCCGTGGTGCCGACGGCATCGAATACAACATCCGCCGCGACATCAACCTGATTCGCAGCTTCAACGAGGTAAGTACCAGCGGAGGCGGCGATGAGTAATAGCAAGGAGACTATTAACGTCTGGGGTGCCCGCGTCCATAACCTGAAAAACATCGACGTCGAGATTCCCCGCAACTCCCTGACGGTCATTACCGGACTATCAGGCTCGGGCAAGTCGTCGCTGGCCTTCGACACCATCTTTGCCGAGGGACAGCGCCGCTACATCGAGACCTTCTCGGCCTACGCAAGAAATTTCCTCGGAGGCATGGAACGTCCTGATGTTGACAAGATTACGGGACTGTCGCCCGTCATCAGCATCGAACAGAAAACCACCAACAAGAACCCCCGCTCCACCGTAGGCACCACGACGGAAATCTACGACTACCTGCGTCTGCTCTATGCCCGCGCCGGCAAGGCCTACAGCTACATGACCGGCGAACCGATGATGAAGTACACCGAGGAGAAGGTCATCGACATGATACAGCACGACTATGCCGGTCGCAAAATCCTGATTCTGGCACCATTAGTGCAAGGCCGCAAGGGTCACTACCGCGAACTCTTCGAGAGCATGCGCCGCAAGGGCTATGTACACATCCGCGTCGACGGCGAACTGCAGGAACTGACGCAGGGCATGAAGGTCGACCGCTACAAGATGCACGACATCGAGGTGGTCATTGACCGGTTGATGGTTCATAGCGATGGGGAAAAAGTTCAGGACGAGCGTCTGAGGAAAAGCGTACAGATAGCCATGAAGCAAGGCGAAGGCCTCATCATGATCATCGACTACGAGACGGGAACTGCCAAGCACTTCTCCAGGCGACTGATGTGTCCGACATCCGGCATCTCCTACAGCGACCCCGCACCGAACACCTTCTCGTTCAACTCCCCACAGGGGGCTTGTCCGCGGTGCAAGGGTCTGGGCTATATCAACGAAATAGACCTCACGAAGGTCATCCCCAACCGCAAGCAGAGCATCCATGAGGGCGGCATCGTTCCTTTAGGGAAATACAAGAACCAGATGATATTCTGGCAGATAGACGCCATCCTACACAAACACGACTGCCAGCTGAAGACACCCATTGCCGACATTCCTGACGAAGCACTCAACGAGATTCTCTATGGTTCATTGGAGAGCGTGCGCATCGACAAGGAACTGGTGCATACCAGCAGCGACTACTTCGTAGACTTCGACGGCGTGGTGAAGTACCTGCGCTCGGTCATGGAGAGCGACGACTCCACGGGTGGACAAAAGTGGGCCGACCAGTTCCTGGCAGAGTGCGAGTGTCCCGAGTGTCACGGACAGCGACTGAACCGTGAAGCCCTGTCGTATAAGATTTGGGACAAGAACATCAGCGAGCTGGCCAGCATGGATTTGAATGAGTTGCGCTCATGGCTGGACGAGTGCGAAAAGCACTTAGACCACCAGCAGCTTCAGATTGCCAGCGAAATCCTGAAGGAGATACGCACCCGACTGGACTTCCTGCTTGGCGTGGGTCTCGACTATCTGGCCCTGAACCGTCGCACGTCTTCCCTGTCGGGCGGCGAGAGCCAGCGCATCCGACTGGCCACACAAATCGGCTCGCAGCTGGTCAACGTGCTCTACATCCTCGACGAGCCCAGCATCGGTCTGCACCAGCGCGACAACGAACGCCTCATCCATTCGCTCAAGGAACTGCGCGACCTGGGCAACACCGTCATCGTCGTTGAACACGACCGCGACATGATGCTCCATGCCGACTACATTATTGACATTGGTCCCCGAGCCGGACGCAAGGGCGGCGAAGTGGTCTTCCAGGGCACCGTGGCCGACATGCTCAAAAGCAACACGCTGACCGCCCAATACCTCAACGGTTCTGTACGCTGCGACAGTGTCGCATCAAACCGTCCTTCCTCGTTTTCCAAAGGACCTGATGGCTCTCGCTGCCCCGATAATTCTACACTCTCCACTCTCCACTCTACACTTACACTGCATGGCTGCCGCGGCAACAACCTCAAGAACATCGACGTCGCGTTTCCTTTAGGCAAGCTCATCGTCGTCACTGGCGTTTCGGGTTCCGGCAAGTCGACGCTCATCAACGACACGCTCTACCCCATCCTCTCACGCCATTTCTACCGTTCCCTGCAGGCTCCCATGCCCTACGACAGCATCGAGGGTCTGGAGCATGTCGACAAGGTAGTCAACGTCGACCAGACGCCCATCGGACGGACGCCACGCTCGAATCCGGCTACCTATACCGGCGTCTTCTCCGATATTCGCAGCCTATTTGTCAACCTGCCCGAAGCCCAGATTCGCGGCTACAAGCCAGGCCGCTTTTCATTTAACGTCAAGGGTGGCCGCTGCGAGACGTGCGGCGGCAATGGCTATAAAACCATTGAGATGAACTTTTTGCCCGACATCCAGGTGCCCTGCGAGGAATGTCACGGCAAGCGCTACAACCGCGAAACACTTGAAGTGCGCTACAAGGGCAAGTCCATTGCCGACGTGCTCGACATGACCATCAACCAGGCCTGTGACTTCTTCGAAAACGTGCCCGACATCCTGCGACGCATCAAGACGCTGAAGGACGTCGGACTCGGATACATCAAACTCGGACAGCCCTCCACGACACTCAGCGGCGGTGAGAGCCAGCGCGTGAAACTGGCTGCCGAACTGGCCAAGAAGGACACAGGGCGTACCGTATTCATCCTCGACGAGCCTACCACGGGCCTGCACTTCGAGGACATTCGCATACTGATGGACGTGCTGCGCCGACTCGTCGACCGTGGTAATACGGTCATCGTCATCGAACACAACCTCGACGTCATCCGTCAGGCCGACCACATCATCGACATGGGACCGGAGGGCGGACGCCGCGGCGGCACCATCCTCACCACCGGCACACCTGCCGAAGTGGCCAAGAGCCGCAAAGGCTACACCCCCAAATACCTGAAGGAGGAACTCAAACGATAAAAGTGCGGGCTTTCCCGGGTCTTTAGAAACTAATTGCCGTAATGATCGTAATTATATCCGTAATGACAATGACTAATAAAAAAATCGGGCTGACCAAACGTCAACCCGATTTTTACTATGTAATGACTTCACGTAAGCCTCATTACTTCATGTCAGCCTCAGCAGCCTTCGTCTTGGGGTCGTCAGCACCGTAGCGGCCATAGTAGGCCTGATAGCGGTTGTAGCCCCAGTTAGCCAGCTGACGCTCAGGATCGAGTTCCTTGGCCTTGTCGAAAGCGGCAATGGCTTCGTCGTAATACTTCGTGCCGGTAGCGTTGTCGGTGGCATTGGCAGCCAAAACGCTCAGACAAGCACCCAGATAGGTCCATACAACGGCATTGTCGGGCTTGGCCTCACTGGCCTTGCGAAGCCACTTGGCACCTTCCTCGGCGTTGTTGGCATTGACAGCCATCAGACCCTTGTTGGCCAGAGCGGTGAACGAGTTGGGATACTTGGCGAGGTGAGCATCGAGGAATGCAGCCTGTGCTTCCTTGTCCTTCATGCCTTCATACATAGAGTTGATGCCATCGATGACAACATCGTTCTCAGGCTCCTGCTCGTACATCTGCTTCAGCTGGTTGACATACGCCACAGAGTCGGCATGGGTCTTCAGCTGCTGGCGCATGGCATAGAGTTGGAAGTTGACAGCGTCGGCCTTCTGCTGCGGGTCACGCTTGGCAACCTCGAAGTAGCGGTTGGCACGGTCCATCTCGCCAGCCTGATAAGCATAGCGTCCGGCAAAGAAAGCCACCTGACCAACGTACTCCTTCTCGGGATTGTGGTCACATGCGGCGAAGAAGGGATTCTCGGCAGAATCGATGAAAGCACCCCAATACTTCAGCACACCAGCGTCATTGTTCTGAGCGGCCTGCTCTTGACCGATGTTCACCAGATGCTGGCGAACAGCCCATACGCGCTGGGCGTTCTTCTCAGCGAACTTAGGCTTCACCTTGCCCTTAGCATCGGGCTGCTGGTCGAATTTGTCACACTCTACTGCTGCGTCAATAGCGTCGCAGATACCATCGGCCAGACCGAGGGCATCATACTCCTTCACCTTACCCTGCCCCATGGCGGCGAGCTGGTTCTCGGCAATAATGCCTGTCTCGTTCTGTACCTTGGCCATAGCCAGGTCTACCAAGTGGTTGTAAGCCTTAGCCTTCTCGGCATTGTCAGCCAACTGGCCGAGACTCTGCTTTACCATCTGGGCAGCCTCAGCATAGTTCTTAGACTTCAGGACGCTCTTCAGAGCGTCACTGTCACCGGCAAAAGCCGTAGCACTTGCTACGAGCATCATTGCCATCATCATTAATTTTTTCATAAGCCTTTAGTTAATTTACTATTTGACAATTTACGATTTACTATTATTATTGTTTATTCCACGTCGATGACTGGAGCGTCGTTTTCCTCAGCAGGCTGTTCCTCGTTGAGTACCTCGGCCTCCTCGACGTCCTCTTCCTGACTGGACATCACCTTGCAGACGCTGGCAATGCTGTCGTTCTTCTTGGCGAGGTTGATGAGACGGACACCCTGAGTGGCACGGCCCATAACACGTACGTCGGCGACCTTCAGGCGGATGAGGACTCCCGACTTATTGATAATCATGAGGTCGTTCTCGTCAGTCACCACCTTGATGGCTACCAGACGACCGGTCTTCTCAGTGATGGCGAGGGTCTTGACACCCTTGGCACCACGCAGAGTCTTGCGGTAGTCCTCAACTTCGGAGCGCTTGCCGTAGCCGTTCTCGCTGACCACCATGATGGTCTCGACAGACGGGTCGTTGACGCATACCATACCGACCACCTCGTCGTCGCCACCGTCCAGACGCATACCGATGACACCGGTAGACACACGGCCCATGGTACGGACATCGTTCTCGTCGAAGCGCACGGCACGACCGTTACGGTTGGCCAGCAGAATCTCGTTGTGGCCATTGGTCAGACGAACACCTACTACCTCGTCGCCCTCATTGATATTGATGGCGCGCACACCGGCAGCACGTACGTTCTTGTAGGCATCGAGACGGGTCTTCTTGATGATACCCTGCTTGGTGGCAAACATGACGTAATGCGACTGCAGGAACTCCTCGTCGTTGAAGTTCTTGATGCGCAGCACGGCATTGATGGCATCGTCGGGTTCGATGTTCAGCATATTCTGGATAGCACGACCCTTCGAGTTCTTGTCGCCCTCTGGAATCTCGTAGCACTTCTGCCAGTAGCAGCGACCCTTCTGGGTGAAGAAGAGCAGCGTATTGTGCATCGTAGCCGGATAGATATACTCGGTGAAGTCGTTGTCACGGTGGCGGGCAGCCTTCGAACCCATACCGCCACGTCCCTGCTCGTGGAACTCGTCAAGATGGGTACGCTTGATGTAACCCATGTGGCTGATGGTGATAACGACAGGATCATCGGGATAGAAGTCCTCAGCATTGAACTCGTGGTCGAAGGGGATAATCTCCGTACGACGGGCGTCGCCATACTTCTCCTTCACCTCCTGCAGTTCCTGCTTCATAACCTCCTTACAACGCTCGGGATTGTCGAGAATCTCCTGCAGGTCAGCGATGAGCTTCATGAGGTCGTCGTACTCCTGATGGAGCTGGTCGACACGCAGACCGGTAAGCTGCGACAAACGCATATCGACGATGGCCTTCGACTGCAACTCGTCCAGTTCGAAGCGGGCCTCCAAGTTGCGCTGGGCATCGCTCGGGGTCTTACTATTCCTTATAATATGTACCACCTCGTCGATGTTGTTGACGGCGATGATCAAACCCTCCAGAATGTGGGCACGCTCCTGAGCTTTGCGCAGGTCGTACTTCGTGCGACGGATGGTGACGTCGTGACGGTGCTCGACGAAATACTTGACGCACTCCTTCAGCGAGAGCAGACGGGGACGGCCTTTTACCAGAGCAATGTTATTTACTGAGAATGAGCTCTGTAGCGCCGTCATCTTAAACAGTTTATTCAGTAGCACATTAGCGTTGCAGTCACGCTTGCAGTCGACGACGATACGCATGCCCTGACGGCCCGACTCGTCGTTGACATTGGCAACGCCCTCAATCTTGTGCTGGTTGGCGAGGTCGGCGATATAGGCCACGAGGTCGGCCTTGTTGACGCCGTAGGGAATCTCGGTGACCACAATCTTGTCGTGGGTCTCGGTACTCTCAATCTCAGCCTTGGCACGCATCACGATGCGGCCGCGACCCGTCTCGTAGGCGTCGCGCACGCCCTGCAGGCCATAGATATAAGCTCCTGTGGGGAAGTCGGGACCGGGAATGTACTGCATCAGTCCGTCGGTATCGATATCGGGGTTGTCGATGTAGGCGCAGCAGCCGTCAATGACCTCACCCAGATTGTGCGTGGGCATGTTGGTAGCCATACCTACGGCAATACCGTTACCACCGTTCACCAGCAGATTGGGAATCTTCGTCGGCATCACGCTGGGCTCTACCAGCGAGTCGTCGAAGTTGTTGACCATATCGACGGTCTCCTTGTCCAGGTCGTCCATGATGTGCTCACCCATCTTCGAGAGGCGGCACTCCGTGTAACGCATGGCGGCAGGCGAGTCACCGTCGACCGAACCGAAGTTACCCTGTCCGTCCACGAGCGTGTAGCGCATGTTCCAGTCCTGGGCCATACGAACGAGAGCACCATAGACTGAACCGTCGCCGTGGGGGTGATACTTACCGAGCACCTCACCGACGACGCGGGCACACTTCTTGTAGGGCTGTGTGGAAACGTTGTTGATACCCATCATACCGTAGAGGATACGGCGATGTACAGGTTTGAAACCGTCACGTACGTCGGGCAATGCACGGGCTACGATGACGGACATCGAATAGTCGATGTAGGAGGATTTCATCTCCTCCTCGATGTTGATTTTTACAATTCTGTCGTTGTCAAATGTCTGATCCATTATTTTCACAATTTGGCGTTTAAGGCACTTTTTAGGCCCGCTGACGCATTTTTCACTATTTTCATTGAGCGCACAAAGGTACAAAATAATGGTCACACTTCAAAATTTATTAAGATTTATTTTGCTTACAGCAGCAAAAAACACAATAAAACGGACAAACTGGGCGTTATAGGAATAAAAAGAAGGTAAAAAGATAAAAAGGTAAGAAAATAAGAAGACAAGGGAAATGGAATTCAATAAGAAGAGCATCATTACAAGAACATGGGTGTATGACCTCATCCACCGCGTGATTATTCCTCAGGGCATTATCATAGGTGTCGTCTTGGGCAGCTGGTGGCTATCCATACTGTTCGGACATGGTGACCAGTGGCACAAGGTTATGACCTATAAGATTGTCGACCAGGAGAATCTTCAGGTGAACCTCTTGAAGATTATCGTGGTACTCTGCCTGTGGTTCCTGTTCTCATACCTGAACCAGACGCTACTGCGACTGCTCTACCGCTACAACGAGCGCAAAAGCCCGGAATCGGCGGAAAGCCGTACCGCTATGGCCAAGAACGTCCTGCAAGTCATTGTCTGGGGTGTCTGGCTGCTGATGACCCTGTCCACCCTGCACATCAGTCTGGAATGGCTGCTGGCCATCACGGGAGGATTGTCAACTGGTGTCGGTTTCGCCTCGAAGAACATCATCGAGAACATCTTCTACGGTCTGTCGCTCATGACTGGACGCATCAAGGTCGGTGAATGGATCGAAGTCAACGGCATCATGGGTAAAGTCAATAACATCAGCTATACATCCACTGTCATCGAATCCATCTATGGTGAAATCATCACTTTCCAGAACTCACAACTCTTCCAGAACAACTACAAGAACCTGTCGCGCAATGGTGGCTATGTGCTGGCTGCCGTACCGTTCAGCGTCGCCTATGGTTCTGATCTGGACGAAGTCAAGAAAATGGTTACTACCGCTGTCACCAAACTTAACCATAAATGGATGGACAAGTCGCGTCCCATCGCATCCGTCGTAGGAGAGTTGGGCGATTCTGGCGTCAACATGAAACTCTTTGTATGGGTTATAGCCCCCAAGCGGGCTCATGTCGTCAGCGACATTCTACACTGCATCTACGATACTCTCCGCAAAAACAATATCGAGATTCCGTTCCCACAGCGCGACGTTCACATGCGGTGACAATAAGGACGATATTTACGAATAAAAGCAAAAAAAAGCATATTTGCTTTGTATTGTTCACACTTTTTCGTACCTTTGCAGCTTAAAATGTAAAAAACGTAATTAACAATGAATAAAGACACCATTATCGGTTTCGTGCTCATTGCCGTCGTACTGATAGCTTTCAGCTGGTGGAACCAGCCGTCGGCAGAGCAGATTGAAGCCGCACGACAACAAGACTCGATTGCTGCCGTCCAGAAGGAGCAGGCAGAGAAACAAGCACAGAAAGAATCAGCCAAAAGTGTGGTCGACAGTTCAGCTGTCGACAATGCTACCGTCGACACTACCGCCCTGTTCCACACCGCCCTGCAAGGTACGTCTCAGCAGGTTGTGTTGAAAAACGACAAGCTGGAACTGACGCTCGACACAAAAGGCGGCGTCATCCGCAAGGCTGTCATCAAGGACTTCAAGAGCATTGACGGTGCTCCCGACGTGACATTGTTCGACGCCAAGGACCAGAACATGAACATCATGCTGGCCGGCAAGCAGGAGAATATCGTCACGCAGGACCTGTACTTCACACCATCGGAGCAGACTGATGCTGCTGTCACCATGACGGCTACTGCTGCCAATGGCGGACAGGTCATCATGCGTTACCAGTTAGGACAGGACTACCTGCTGTCGATGTCGTTCCAGACGACAGGACTGGCAGGTCTGTTCCCACCGTCGTACAAAGAGATGGAGATAGAGTGGACCGATCACTGCCGTCAACAGGAGAGAGGCTTCTCGTTTGAGAACCGCTATACCTCTATATATTATAAGGAGGCGACGGGTGGCACCGACAAACTGTCGGAAAGCAGCGACAGAGCTCAAGAGCAGACTGAAGAGCAGACCGACTGGGTGGCTTTCCGCAACCAGTTCTTCAGCGTGGCACTCATTGCCAAGGACAACTTCGCCAAGGGTGCAACGCTGACCAGTACGATGGACGAGAAAGGCTCGGGCTATCTGAAGCACTTCGATGCCAAGATGAAGACGGCCTACGACCCCACTGGTCAGAATCCTACGGAGTTTGAAATGTATATCGGCCCCAACAACTTCCGCCTCATCAAGGACGTGGAACAGCAGAGTAAGTTCGGCAAGGACCTTGACCTGGAACAGCTCGTGGACCTGGGCTGGTGGCTGTTGCGCTGGATTAACCGCTGGTTCACGCTGTATGTCTTCGACTGGCTAACCGGTTTTGGACTAAATATGGGTATCGTACTTATTCTCATCACATTATTACTCAAAGCCATCACCTTCCCGATGGTCAAGAAGAGTTATATGTCGAGTGCCAAGATGCGTGTACTGAAACCCAAGTTCGAAGAGGCTACCAAACAGTACGACAAGCCTGAAGACCAGATGAAGAAGCAGCAGGAGATGATGTCGCTCTACTCGAAGTACGGCGTCAGTCCGCTGTCAGGCTGTCTGCCCATGATCATCCAGATGCCTATCTGGCTGGCCATGTTCTTCTTCGTGCCGAACGCCATCCAGTTGCGTGGTGAGAGTTTCCTGTGGATGGCCGACCTGTCAACCTACGACCCCATCATTGAATGGGGCAAACACATCTGGGGCATCGGCGACCACCTGTCGCTAACGTGTATTCTGTTCTGTGGTGCCCAGCTGCTGTACACCTATTTCTCCATGCGTCAGCAGAAGGACCAGATGATTGGTCAGCAGGCTGAGCAGATGAAGATGATGCAGTGGATGATGTACATCATGCCCCTGATGTTCTTCTTCATCTTCAACGACTACTCCAGTGGTCTGAACTTCTACTACTTCATCTCGCTGCTCTTCTCGGCCATCATCATGTGGGCCCTGCGTAAGACAACGAATGATGAGAAGCTCCTGGCCATTCTGGAAGCCAATTACCAGGCCAATAAGAACAATCCCAAGAAGCAGTCTGGTCTCGCCGCTCGTCTGGAGGCCATGCAGAAACAGGCCGACGCCATGCGCGAACAGCAACGTAAACGCTAATCATAAAGATTAAAGTTCAAAGATGAAGATTGGTTTCGATAACGAGAAATATCTGAAGATACAGAGCGAGCACATCCGCGAAAGGATTGCCCAGTTCGACGGTAAGCTGTATCTGGAGTTAGGAGGCAAGCTGTTCGATGACCACCATGCATCGCGCGTGCTGCCAGGTTTCAAGCCCGACTCAAAACTCCGAATGCTGGCACAATTGCGCGACAGCATTGAGATTGTCATCGTGGTCAGTGCCGAGGATATTGAGAAAAACAAGATACGTGCCGACCTGGGCATTACCTACGACGAGGACGTGCTGCGACTGCGCGATGAGTTCATGAACCGCGACTTCATGGTAGGCTCGGTGGTCATCACCCACTACAACGGCCAGCATGCTGCCGACCAGTTCCGTCACCGTCTGGAACGTATGGGCATCCGTTCGTACGTCCATTATCTGATTGACGGCTATCCGCACAACGTCGAACTCATTGCCTCCGACGATGGCTTTGGCAAGAACGACTATGTCGAAACTACCCGCGAGCTGGTTATCGTCACTGCCCCAGGTCCCGGTAGCGGCAAGATGGCCGTATGTCTCTCGCAGCTTTACAACGAGAACAAGCGAGGCATCCGTGCCGGCTATGCCAAGTTCGAGACGTTCCCCGTGTGGAACCTGCCGTTGAAACACCCCGTGAACATTGCCTACGAAGCCGCCACCGCCGACCTGAACGACGTCAACATGATTGACCCGTTCCATCTGGAGGCGTACGACAAGATTGCCGTCAACTACAACCGTGACATCGAGATTTTCCCCGTGTTGACGGCATTGTTCGAAGGCATCTACGGTGAGAATCCCTATAAATCGCCCACCGACATGGGTGTTAATATGGTTGGCTTCTGCATCTCCGATGACGAGGTATGCTGTAATGCCAGTCGCGACGAGATTATCCGTCGCTACTACGACGCCACCAACAAGATGGCCGACGGTATCGACAACGAGCGTGAGGTGAACAAAATCCTGATGCTGTTCAATCAGGCCAAGATTACCACCGCCTACCGTCGCGTCACCGTGGCAGCACAGGCCAAACAGGAACTGACAGAACATACTGCTGCTGCTATGGAGTTGGAGGACGGCACCATCATTACCGCCAAGTCCTCACCCCTACTCGGCTGCAGCGCTGCCCTGTTGCTCAATGCCACCAAACATCTGGCAGGTATCGGCCATGAGGCTAAACTTATTCCTCAGAGTCTGATAGAACCCGTACAGAAGACAAAGATAGAATACTTAGGTGGCAAGAATCCACGCCTGCATACCGACGAGGTGCTGGTAGCCCTCTCCGTACTGTCAAAAGACGACGAGCAGTGTCGCGACGCCTTGGCACAGCTGCCTAAGCTGCGTGGCTGTCAGGTGCACTCTACCGTCATGCTCAGCGAGGTAGACCGCAAAATCTTCAAAAAGCTAGGCTGCGGACTGACCTGCGACCCCGTCAGGAAAAAATAGCGACCAACACCCATTGCATTGCAACGCCACAATCTCAAAGAGAGAACGCTACACTCTCAAAGAGAGAATACTTAACTAACATGGAACGACTAGCCTTCACACCACAGGAAAGGGAAGAGACGCTGGCACTCTACCAGCTCGTGTACGACCAAATTGCCGACAGCCTTCATGAGGGAGATGTCGATCATATACGCCGTCACCTGATGGAAACCATCGAACAGCAGCACGTCAGCCGTAATGTGTTCGGACTCAATCCCATCCTGCTTAGCTTCCAGACGGCACACCTCGTCGTCGAGGAAATCGGACTGCGCCGTGATGCTGTACTGGCCATCCTGCTGCGCCCCAGTGTGGAGGAAGGTTTCCTGACCATTGATGACGTTCAGGCCGACTACGGGGAATCAGTAGCCCGTATTCTGCGTGGTCTGCAGCGCATTCAACAGCTGTACAAGAAGAATCCCGTCGTCGAGAGCGAGAACTTCCGCAACCTGCTGCTGTCGTTTGCCGAGGACATGCGCGTCATTCTTATTATGATTGCCGACCGCGTCAACCTAATGCGCCAGATTCGTGATATCGGTAACGCCGATACCGTACCCAGCGGTTCTCCCGCTGGGGTTAGTGTTGATCCTGCTATTGACGCCAAGCGCCAGGTCAGCCAGGAGGCCGCCTATCTCTATGCTCCCCTTGCCCACAAGCTGGGACTCTATAAGCTGAAGAGTGAGCTGGAAGACCTGTCGCTGAAATACTTGGAGCACGACGCCTACTACCATATCAAGGACAAGCTCAGCGAAACCAAGAAAAGCCGCGACGCCTACATCAGCCAGTTCATTCAGCCCATCGAGCAACGACTCAGCGAGGCCGGACTTCACTTCCATATCAAGGGACGTACAAAGTCAATTCACTCCATCTGGCAGAAGATGAAGAAGCAGAAGTGTCCTTTCGAGGGTGTCTACGACCTCTTTGCCATCCGCATCATCATCGACAGCGACGACACCGTACCTAATGGTTTTGCCGCCAGCACCGCTACTCGTGAGCGTGCCCTCTGTTGGCAGGTCTTTGCTATCATCACCTCAATGTATCAGCCCAATCCCAAACGTCTGCGTGACTGGATTAGCGTACCCAAGTCGAACGGCTATGAGAGTCTGCATATCACCGTGCTTGGGCCAGGCCAGAAGTGGGTGGAGGTACAGATACGCACCGAACGGATGGACGAGGTGGCCGAGCGTGGTGTGGCTGCCCACTGGCGCTACAAGGGCGTCAAGGGCGATGCCGGCATGGACGAGTGGCTCACCAATATCCGTACCATGCTTGAGACTGCCGACGGCCTCGAAGCCATGGATCAGTTCAAGATGGACCTCTACGAAGACGAAGTGTTTGTGTTCACACCCAAGGGCGACCTCTACAAGTTCCCCAAAGGTGCCACTGTACTCGACTTCGCCTACCATATCCACTCTAAGATAGGCAATGCCTGCACGGGAGCACGCATCAACGGCCATGCCGTCAGTCTGCGCCAGCAGCTGCAGAGTGGCGACCAGGTGGAGATTATGACCAGTGCCAACCAGAAACCCAAGCAGGACTGGCTGAACATCGTCAAGACCTCGCGTGCCAAGTCCAAGATCCGACTGGCTCTGAAAGAGACACAGGTCAAGGAAGGCCTCTTTGCCAAAGAGACTCTTGAGCGTAAGTTCAAGAACCGCCATATCGATATGGACGACTCCGTCATGCAGCTGCTCATTCGCAAGCTCGGATTCAAGGAGGTCAGCGACTTCTACCGTCAGATAGCCAACGGCGAGCTCGATGCCGGCGTGGTTATCGACCGCTATATGGAACTGCAGCACGGCGACCAGCCCGTCACTGGCAACAACGTAGCAGAGAGTGCTGCCAACTTCGTACTCGACAATTCCAAGCTTTCAACGCAAAGCACTCAGGTTTCCGATGACGTCTTGGTCATCGACCAAGGCATGAAGGGTGTCGACTACCAACTGGCACGCTGCTGTCAGCCCATCTATGGCGACAAGGTCTTTGGCTTCGTCACTGTCAACGGAGGCATCAAGATTCACCGTGAGGATTGTCCCAACGCCCCCGAGCTTCGCAAGCGCTTTGGCTATCGCATTGTCCGTGCCAAGTGGAGTGGCAAGGGTGCCTCGCAATATGCCATCACCCTGCGCATTGTCGGCAACGATGACATCGGCATTGTCAACAACCTCACCAGTATTATCTCCAAGGACGAGAAACTCATCCTACGCTCCATCAACATAGACTCCCATGACGGTTTGTTCAGCGGCAATCTCACCATTATGATTGACGACAACACCCGTCTGGAAGCCCTTGTCAAAAAATTACGCAACGTTAAAGGCGTCAAGCAAGTGGAACGCCTTTAACGGTGGGAATATTCCTAAGTACATCGAGCAGGTGATCCCAAACCATCTGGACAGTAGGAATGTGCAGACGCTCGTCCGGTGTATGGACAAAGCGCAACGTAGGACCGAACGACACCATATCGAGGTTCGGATAGCGCTCTGAGAACAGGCCACACTCCAGTCCGGCATGGATGCCACGCATAATCGGTTCCTTACCAAACAGCTTGACGTACGACTCTTTAACGATTCGCTGCAACTCACTATGCGAACGCATCTTCCAGGCAGGATAACCGTCGCTCGACCAAGCCTCAGCACCTGCAAGCTGGAAGGTGGCACGAATGGTTGCACACATATTGTCAAGATTGGACATCACATTCGAACGCTGCGAAGAGAGGATGCTGATCTCGCTGTCGGTAGTATGAATAGCGGCAATGTTGCTGGAGGTTTCCACCATACCGTTCAAAGCCGGATCCTGGCAGATGGCATAAATGCCGTTATCGACAGCCTGTAAGGCATAGACAAAATTACGAGCCACCTGTATCTCGATGACAGGTTCAGCATCAGTGCTCTCCATCGTCCACACCATCTGAGTGTCAGTAACGCAGAATTCCTCGGCCACGTCGGAGGCGAAAACGTTCCAGTCGGCCTTGATATTCTCCTTCACATCATGGGGAACAGCAATCACAAACATACCATCACGAGGAATGGCGTTGTGCAACTTACCACTGTTGAATTGGGCCAAGCGCACACCTTCATATTTGTTGATCGTCTGATAGAGGAAACGTCCCAGCAACTTGATGGCGTTGGCACGCTGCTTGTTGATGTCGTCGCCAGAATGACCGCCCACAAGCCCCTTCAGCTGGGCACGCAGGAAGAATGAACCGGCAGGAGCGTCCTCTTTCTTGAACGTAAACTTAGCCGTCGTGTTGCGACCACCGGCACAACTGATGAATATCTCGCCCTCGTCCTCCGAGTCAAGATTAATCAGGTAATCACCAGTCATAAAACCGGCCTTCATGCCTTCGGCACCAGACAGTCCCGTTTCCTCATCACGGGTAAAGACACACTCGATGGGACCATGCTCAATATCGTCAGAAGCCAGCAGGGCCAGCTCCATCGCACAACCGATGCCGTCGTCGGCACCCAGCGTGGTACCTTCTGCCGTCAGCCACTCATCGTCGATAATGGTTGTACGGATGGGGTCTGTATCGAAGTTAAAGTCAACGTCCACCAGTTTGTCGCACACCATATCCATGTGACTCTGCAGAATCACGGTCTTGCGATTCTCCATACCTGGTGTAGCAGGTTTGCGTATGATGACATTACCCGTCTCGTCGACTTTCGTGTCCAGTCCGTGACTCTCACCCCACTCTTTCAGGTATGCAATCATCTTTTCCTCACGCTTCGAAGGGCGTGGAATTTGGTTAATCTTCGCAAACTCAGCGAAGACAACAGCCGGTTTTAACTCACTCATATTCATTTTTTCTGGTTATATTGTTAGTATTTTATGCGCAAAGGTACAAATAAGTAAGCAAAAAAACAAATAATATTCATTTTTTCTGAATGGCTCTTGATTGTTTGACAATAAATTGGTACCTTTGTCGTCAAAATAAGAGATGTATGTTGAAGAAAACAACTCGAGACTTGTTTGTCATTCACCACTCGCTGCGTAACTTCATCGTGGCAGCGGTGTTATCATCGATAGTGGAGATCCTCAATACGACAATAGATGGTATCATAGTAAGCCAGGCTGTCAGTGCCGATGCCATATCGGTGGTGACGCTGGTGGACCCAGTGCTGACCGTTGTGCAGATTTTTGGAGCAATGCTATTCTCTGGTGCTGCGCTTATCGTGGCGTCTGCCTACGGCAATCAGCAATATAAAACGGTGAACCGTCTGGTAACAATGAGCATGACGGCGGTGTTGGTGCTGAACGGGCTGTTGGCGGTAGTCTGTTGCTTGTTTTCCAAACAGATAGCCCTATTGCTGACTGACGAGGAGCGACTGCTGCCGATGGTGGTCGACTATATGCCGTTCTCACTGGCAGCCTGCGTGGTATGGCTCATGTGTGATGCTGTGGGGCGATATGTGGAAATCAGCGGACGCCCGAAGTTGGTGACGAACTACGTGGTATTGAATACGATACTCAATGTGTTGCTCGACCTATTGCTGGTAGTGATGTGGAACATGGGTATGCGTGGTGCTGCCATAGCCAGCCTGATAGCGCCCATTGTGGCGATGGTAGTATTCACACCTTATCTGACGAGGCCGCCAAGACCCTTTGCTTTCAACATCGGCAACCGTAAAGAGTATCTGGGATTGCTGAGCCAAAGTCTGGAACGTGGTGTACCAACGGCTATCTATGCACTCATCATGGCAGTGCTGTATATAGCGCTGAACTACATTGTGCTGCAAACCCAAGGAGCCGACGGCATGTACATTCTCAGTGTCTGCCTGCAAACAGTGACGTTCGGACTGATTATGGCCTACGCTGCCGATAGTGCCGTAAAGTATATCGGTGGTGTGATGTATGGAGAGCGTGACTGGAACGGACTGAACCGTTTGCAGATGAGTGCTTTGCAGATAGTCATCTCAGCCTGTGTGGTGGTGACGGTTCTCGTATATCTCTACCCCTCCGTGATGGCCGATATCTACGGTGCCGACGAACGTCTGCGCCAGCTTTCCGAAGAACCCATCCGACTGTTTGTTCAGAGTCTGATTCCCTTGTCCGTGCTGATGTTGGTTTCCAATGCCTACATGATGTCCGGCCGCAGTCGAATGGCTTCGTTCATCGAGTTCGGCCCGCTGGTTATTATGCTGCCCGTCGTATGGCTCATCGCAACCTTGATGCCCGATGGTTTCTGGTATTCCATACCATTGGGGCTATGGATTTTGTTGCTAATAACCATTGGCTTCATCTACCTGAAATCGCGCAGAGGACAGCATCTGCACTGGCTATTTTTGACCCCTAACGACAGCCAACAAGGGACATTCACCGTTTCTGTCTGGTTCAACGATGAAGAGGACACCAAAAGCAAACTATTGATGATTCAGGAATACATTCGTAGCCTGAACCTTAACCCTACGACACTTGTCAGCGTACAGGAATGTCTGGAGGAACTGATTGGTCAGGAGTTGGAAATGGGTAAGGCTTCAGGGCGTACTGGGGCTTTCGACATAAGCATATTGGACCTAAAGCAGCGCCTTACGGTCATAGTCAAGGACGTTGGCAAGGCCTATAGCCCCCAATTAAAACACCATTGCGAGGATATCAACTACCAATATCAAAACGGCTTGAACTGCCTGTATCTTAACTTCGAAAAAGAATAGTAAACATAAAGAGGACTAATAAATGCTAAAAGGAGGGCTGACGTTTGGCCAGTTCACTTTTTTTGCGTACTTTTGTAGCCGTTTAATAAAAATATGGAATGGTTAAGGCACTCCTTGTCAGTATACTCATTATTGCAGCAGGTATGATGCTGCTGTTGGTCAAAGTCCTGTCGCGCAAGAATGGCAGCTTCTCATCGCAGCACATACACGACAGCGAAGCCATGAAGCAGAGAGGTATCCATTGCGTGATAGACCAAGATCGCGAGATGCGCAGTAAGAGCCGATTTTCCGTTAGTGAGAGATGATGATATAATAATAAGGTAATAACGAAATAACAATAAAACAAAAGAAATGAAAAAGTACATGATGATGGCCGCAGCTGCCGTAATGGCACTGGCCTCTTGCAACAATGCAACTTCAAAAATGGATGATCAACCCGCAGCAGCTGCTGACAGCAACCAGACTGGCAGTCTGAAGATTGCCTTTGTTGAGGTTGACTCTCTGATGACACAGTATGAATTCTGCAAGGAGTTCTCGCTCATTCTGCAGAAGAAGGGCAACAATGCCCGCAACACGCTGAACCAGAAAGGCCAGCAGTTGCAGAGCGCTGCTGCCAACTTCCAGCAGAAGCTGAACAACAATGGTTTCACCAGCCGTGAACAGGCTGAGAGCCAGCAAGCAGCCATTCAGCGTCAGCAGCAGAGTCTGGCAGAACTGCAGGCCCGTCTTGAGAACGAGCTGGCCCAGGAGACCCAGAAGTACAACGACGCCCTTCGCGACTCGCTGATGAACTTCCTGAAGGCCTACAACAAGGACAAGAAGTACGACCTGATTCTGACCAAGCAGGGTGACAACATCCTTTATGCCGCTCCACGTTTCGACATCACCAAGGACGTCATTAACGGTCTGAACAAGCGCTACAAGAAGATGCCGGCGAAGAAGGAAGAGGAGAAGAAGTGAATTGAGAATTGACAATTGAGAATTGACAATTGGATGTTGAGACGATATTAAGCAAACTTGGCATCACTTCATTGAACGAGATGCAGCAACACGCCGTCGAGGCCATTACAGGCACCGACGGTGATGTTGTTATCTTGTCACCTACCGGTTCGGGAAAGACACTGGCTTATCTCCTACCCCTCATACAGCTCATAGAAACCACTCAGCCTTCTGACAAAGACTCTCAGACATCTGCCCTCGTCATCACTCCAGGCAGGGAGCTGGCACTACAGTCGGCCGACGTCCTGAAGAGTTTGGGCTGTGGATTGCGTGGCATGGCGTGCTACGGTGGCAGACCGACCATGGACGAGCATCGCATATTAAAAGAGGTACGCCCGCATATTGTTTTTGGCACTCCCGGACGCCTGAATGACCATCTGGACAAGGACAACATCTCACGCTATGGCATCCGCTATCTAATCATCGATGAGTTCGACAAATGCCTGGAAATGGGATTCCAAGCTGAGATGTCCAAACTGCTGAAGAGCCTGCCAGGTCTGCAGCGTCGCATCCTGCTATCAGCCACCAATGCCGAACAGATTCCACAGTTTGTCAATATGTCGAAAAAAGGCACGCTGGTAGACTTCCTACCTGAAGACGAGCAGACGTCGGAGCGTGTGACACTCTATGAGGTGCACAGTCCACAGAAGGACAAGCTGGAAACACTGCGCAACCTGTTGCTGAGTGTTGGCGATGAGAGCAGTATTGTATTCCTGAACTACCGCGACAGCGTTGAGCGAGTCAACGAATTCCTACGCAAACAGGGCTTTACGACCAGTCACTTTCATGGTGGACTGGAACAGCGCCAACGCGAGGATATGCTCTACAAGTTTGCCAACGGCTCGGCAAACGTGCTCGTAGCTACCGACTTGGCTTCACGTGGACTGGACATTCCAAACATCCGGAACATTATCCACTACCATCTGCCAGAAAGCGAAGAAGGCTACATCCACCGTGTAGGCCGTACGGCCCGTTGGGATGCCACAGGCCGCACGTTCTTTATCCTGAACAGCGAAGAGCATATCCCCGAGTTTGTCATTGACCATTCACCATTGAACATTGAACATTACGAGCCCACCCAGAAAATGGTCAATGGTCAATCATCAATGGTCAATGTCCCAGCCCCCAAGATGGCTACCCTCTACATCGGCAAGGGCAAGAAGGATAAGCTTTCGAAAGGTGATATTGTGGGATTCCTGTGCAAAAAGGGTGGTATAGAGGCTGGAGAGATTGGTCGCATCGACGTAAAGGACCGCTACACCTATGCAGCCATCCGTCGTGAAAAAGTACAGCAAGTGCTCAACAGTGTTCAGGGAGAAAAAATCAAAGGAATCAAAACCATTGTCGAAAAGGTTCGCTAATAATGTTCAATGCTCAATGTTCAATGCTCAATGTTCAATGTTCAATGTTCAACGGTCAACATTTTGCCACTTCGACTTGACAATAAGCAAGTAAAATAGGGTATTTTGCTTAATTCTTGCTCAAATATTTGGTCAAATGAAATAAAAAGTGTAACTTCGCGCCACATTTCAAGGTAAAAAGGTAAAAGTAAATATAAACTCTTAAAACAAGAAACTAACAAAATGAAGAAGTACAACTTTAACGCCGGTCCCTCGATGCTCCCACGTGAGGTTATCGAAGCAACCGCAAAACAGTGTCTTGATTTCAATGGCTCAGGTCTCTCTCTGATGGAGATCAGCCACCGTGCAAAGGACTTCCAGCCCGTTGTCGACGAGGCTGTCGCTCTTGTAAAGGAGCTCCTCGACATTCCTGAGGGTTACTCAGTCATCTTCCTCGGTGGTGGTGCAAGCCTCGAGTTCTGCATGATTCCCTACAACTTCCTGATTAAGAAGGCTGCTTATCTGAACACAGGTGTCTGGGCCAAGAAAGCTATGAAGGAGGCCAAGTTGTTTGGTGAGGTAGTAGAAGTGGCTTCTTCCGCTGACGCCAACTATACATTCATTCCTAAGGACTGGACGGTTCCCGCTGATGCCGACTACCTGCACATCACGACGAACAACACCATTTACGGTACTGAGATTCGCAAGGACCTCGACGTCAACGTTCCCCTGATTGCCGATATGTCGTCGGATATCTTCAGCCGTCCCATCGACGTTAAGAAGTACGACGCCATCTACGCTGGTGCTCAGAAGAATCTGGCTATGGCTGGTGTCACTATCATCATCCTGAAGGACGAGAAACTGGGCAAGGCTCCTCGTGAGATTCCTACCATGCTCGACTATCGCACCCACGTGGACAAGGGTTCTATGTTCAATACACCTCCCGTGGTTCCCATCTACAGTGCTCTTGAGACCCTCCGTTGGATTAAGCGCAATGGTGGTGTTGAGGCTATGGACAAGCTGGCTCAGCAGCGTGCTGAGATTGTTTACGGTGAGATTGACCGTAACAAGATGTTCCGTGGTACTGCCAATGTTGAGGACCGTTCAGTGATGAACCTCTGCTTCGTGATGGCCGACGAGTACAAGGAGTTAGAGAAGGACTTCCTCGACTTCGCAACCTCAAAGGGTATGGTTGGTGTGAAGGGTCACCGTTCGGTAGGTGGCTTCCGCGCCTCTTGCTACAACGCCCAGACCATCGAAGGCTGCAACGCCCTCGTTGCCTGCATGAAGGAATTTGAAAATAATCATTGACCATTGAACATTGAACATTGACCATTATGAAGACGGATAATCAAGTATTAATTGATAGTAAGGTTTTTGCACTACGAATAATCCGTCTTTATAAGTACTTGAAAGAAGACAAACAAGTATATGTATTGTCTAAGCAAGTTCTCCGAAGTGGCACTAGTATAGGGGCAAATATTCGAGAGAGTGTCAATGCTCAAAGTCGAATGGATTTTGTTAACAAATTAAACATTGCTCTAAAGGAAGCAAACGAAACTGAATATTGGCTAGAGCTGTTACATGAGTCAGACGTAATAGACGACAAACAATTTGAATCTATTTATAATGATTGTGGTAAAATTGCAGCTACCCTGACCAAAATCATCAAAACGACCAAAACGGAAGCGAAAGATTAATGGTCAATGGTCAATGTTCAATGTTCAATATATAACATGAAAGTATTAGTTGCAACAGAGAAGCCATTCGCAGCAGCTGCTGTCAATGGTATCAAGGCAGAAGTAGAGGCAGCCGGCAATGAGCTGGTACTGCTTGAGAAATATACAGAAAAGGCTCAGTTCTTAGAGGCTGTGAAAGATGCCGACGCGCTGATTATCCGTTCGGATAAGGTAGATGCAGAAGTTTTGGATGCTGCCAAGCAGTTGAAGATAGTCGTTCGTGCAGGTGCTGGTTACGACAACATCGACCTCGCCGCTGCTACTGCTCACAACGTAGTAGCTGAGAATACCCCTGGTCAGAACTCCAATGCCGTTGCCGAGCTGGTATTCGGTCTGTTGGTGATGGCCGTTCGTGGTTTCTACAATGGCAAGAGCGGTTCAGAGCTGCTGGGCAAAAAACTGGGTATCCTTGCTTTCGGAAATGTTGGTCGCAACGTGGCCCGCATCGCCAAGGGCTTTGGTATGGACGTTTATGCTTACGATGCTTTCTGCCCTGCAGAGGTTATCGAGGCTGCAGGTGTTCATGCCGTTGCCAATCAGGACGCCCTGTTCGAGACCTGCGACGTCGTTTCACTCCACATCCCCGCAACTCCTGAGACCAAGCAGAGCATCAATGCCGCTTTGGTTGGCAAGCTGAAGAAAGGTGGCGTACTGGTGAACACAGCCCGTAAGGAAGTCATCAACGAGCCTGAACTCATCAAGCTGATGCAGGAGCGTGAGGACCTGAAGTTCGTTACTGACATCATGCCGGATGCCAACGACGAGTTCCTGAAGTTCGAAGGTCGTTACTTCTCTACCCCGAAGAAGATGGGTGCTCAGACAGCCGAGGCCAATATCAACGCTGGTATCGCTGCCGCTAAGCAGATCAATGCCTTCTTCAAGGATGGCGACACCAAGTTCCAAGTGAACAAGTAAGACAAAAACAGCCAAACATAGGAGGGTACATCACGGTGTACCCTCTATTTTTTTTGCCACATTTGATATAGTTTGGCAACTAAGGCACCACTGATATTATGCCACACGCTAAATACGGCACCAGGAATTGTGGCAAGCGGATATGCCGCAAAATGCAACACGGCTAACGACGAGGCAAGGCCAGAATTCTGCATTCCCACCTCGATGCTGAGAGCCACACACTTGGGTTTGGGTAGCTGCAATAGACGGCCAACGAGGAAACCAATGCTGAGTCCCAGCACATTATGTGCCATCACCGCCAACACCACCAGCAAGCCACCTACCAACAGGCGGTCGGCATTGTGCGACACGACGATACCCACCACAATGGCAATCACCACTGAAGAGAACGCCGGCAGATAGGGCGTAACGCCTTTCGTCAACTGTGGCAGGAAACGCTGGCAGAGCAGTCCGCAGACAATGGGTGCAATAACCACGTAGACGATGCTCTGCAACATGCCCAACGTATCGACATCAACCATTGTGCCAGCCATCAACCACACCAGTAGCGGCGTCAGAAAGGGCGCCAACAGCGTTGAGGTTGCAGTCATGCCTACAGAAAGCGCCAAATCGCCTTTTGCCAGATAAGTAATGACATTCGAGGCTGTTCCACCTGGACAGCAACCCACCAGTATCACACCCAGCGCCAGCTCCTTAGGCAATGCGAACAACCACGTCAGCACGAAGGCCAGCAAAGGCATCACTGTAAACTGTGCCAGACAGCCTATAAGAATATCCTTGGGACGGCTTAACACCACCTTGAAGTCCTTTGGTGAAAGTGTCAGTCCCATGCCAAACATGATGACACCTAACATCGGATTGATAGCCCAAGTGTCAATCCATACGAAAGATGCAGGAACCGCCAGTGACAACACAGCCACCAGTAAAACCATGGCCCCCATCCATCGGGCAATGAAATCACATATCCTCTTCATTTATTCTTACTACGATTTCTTTTTCTTACTACAAATTATACTGCGCTGCAAAAGTACAAAAAAAATCCAAGAAAAACATACTTACCTTCAAAAAATGCGTAAGCTTTCGTATACGCGTTGACGAGTCAAGTAAGTGCATTGACAAGTCAATTTATATGGGATAATGCGTCATAGTAAGTGCGATGGTGCGTCATTTCAAGTGCGACGGTGCGTCAAAGTAAGTGCGCGAAAGGTACTGGCGAGCCTATATTGACGTACCATCGCACTTACTTTGACGCACCAGTGAGCCTATCGAACTGAACAAGAACATATCTTTTAGCGAGTAAAACCATATATACTACAGAGTAAGAGATGCTGAATGGCAAAAAAGTTGTAACAACTTTCTGAAAAGCTGTAACAACTATTTTAAAAGCTGTAACAACTTTTTTGTAGCTAAGCACATATTACCCTTCAGTATATGATGTCTTATGCTTTAAAAGATGCTTTCCTGCTAAGTAAGGTAAGTATTATTAATTCCCTATCTTTTATCCATGGTAAAGATACTTTCGTTCGACAAAAAAAATAATTGCCATTTTATTTGTTTTTGTCCTCACTTATTCGTATCTTTGCAAGCGACTCGAATAGTCCGCAAGGGCTGGAGGGTCATATCTTAGTGGTAAAAAGGACGTTTACGAACGTTATCTTCGACGTGAGAATCTCGCAAATTCAATGACCAGAAGATATCGCAACCGAACGTCCACTTTGAGTGTATTGCAATCAGCCCCATCTGGGGGCTTTGTCAATATTTCTCGGCGTGGGCTATCGAGTTGCTTATCCTGGTCAAGGCAATGCGAGAGCCCTCACGTGGGATAGGCGAGTAGAGCACCCACGTCTTTCCATATAATATGTTTAACGCTGAATCCGGGTGGCTATAGGCAGTAATGTTTTATGGCGTATGGCAGGTAGAATAGTTGGAGAGCATGAAAAGCCTTTTGTAAAAGGTTCATCGAAACCAAAGGTAGAAGAAACATTAGAGACAAAACTCTGTTCTATGATTACTCCTAAACTTATATATAAAAAGGGAAATAAAGTTTTGGATGTTGTAGAAATTAGATTAGGAAGAAATGTGAAGTGCAAGCCTATAGACATTCCCAATATAGAATATAATTTTGAGTTTGAAGGGGATGCTGAAATAGGTAATGAAGCTTCTGATGGAATATCTTATACCCAGTATGGGATTAGAGGCTATTTCCTGTCGGATGACGAAAAGGAAATAAAGTCATTCTGTAATGTAATCCAAATAACTAAATAGACTATGGCAAAAGTTATTTTACCCAAAAGATCCGCCATAAGTATCTTAGACGAAAAGAGCGTGTATTTCTTTTATGAAAACATATTGCTTGTTTGCGAAAGCGGTAGATCATCATATGGAGATGAAAAGATACTTACTGATGCTGCGACGAAAGTAAATGCAAGCACGCCATTTGGTTTCGTATATAAAAACTATGAGGTTAAGATGCAAAATCCTCAAGACAATGTGTTCTATTTTTCAGCAAATGCCATCAAACAAACCTCAACAAGACAGTATACCCAAATCGTCAAGAAATGGTATAAGCATATGAGGAATGCTTTCGCCCATAACTACATTCGTTTAGACAATGGTGCGTATGTGTTTGAAGATTATTATGAAGATAAAGGCTCTCTACGAAAACGAGTTCTATATGCAAGAATAGTAAATCTTGACGACTTCAAGCGATTAATAGCAGAAGTTAAAGCAAATCTAAAATAAGAAATGATGAAAAAGTTTAAACTTACATTACTCCTCACCGTGCTCATGAGCATGGTTGGAACAAAAGCCTTTTCCTACGACATCGCAGTGGTCAATTCTGATGGTGTCACCATCTATTATAGATATACAAACAACTATACAGAGTTTGCTGTCAGCTATCGTGGCGATTATTCTTTTAGTTATTCCAATGAATACTCTGGCAATGTGGTCATTCCTGAATCAGTTTTTTATAGAGGAAAAAATTATCCTGTAACGAGTATCGGTAACTCTGCGTTCAGTGACTGCACTGGTCTAACAAGCATAACCATCCCAAACTCAGTAACGAGCATCGAGAATTATGCGTTCAGAGGTTGCACTGGCCTGACGTCAATTGTTGTATCACAAGATAATCCTAAATTTGATTCACGAAATAACTGTAATGCTATTATTGAAACTGAAACTAACACACTTCTATGGGGCTGTCAAAACACACTCATCCCAAACTCAGTGACGAGCATCGGTTATGAGGCGTTTTCTGGTTGTACTAGTTTGACGAGCATAACCATTCCGAACTCAGTGACGAACATCGGTAATGGTGCGTTTTCTGGCTGCACTAGTCTGACGAGCGTGACATTCCATTGTAGTACAATTGGCAGTTGGTTCTCCGGTTTCGAAAGCATTAAAGAAGTTATAATCGGTGATGAAGTGACAAGTATCGGTAGCTCTGCGTTCTCTGTCTGCACTGGCCTGACAAGTATAACAATCCCCAACTCAGTAACGAGTATCGGTAGCGAAGCATTTCTTGGCTGCACTAGTCTGACGAGTATAACTATCCCCAATTCAGTGACAAATATCGCTAGCTCTGCATTCTCTGGCTGCACTGGCCTGATGAGCGTGACATTCCATTGTAATACAATCGGCAGTTGGTTTTCTAATCTAAAAAATATTAAAGAGGTAATAATCGGTGATGAAGTGACGAATATCGGTTGGGATGCGTTCCATGGCTGCAGTGGTCTGACGAGCATAACCATTCCCAACTCAGTGACGAGTATCGGTAGCGATGCGTTTTCTGGCTGCACTGGTCTGACAAGCATAACAATCCCCAACTCAGTGACGAGCATCGGTGGCTATGCGTTTTCTGGCTGCTCTGGCCTGACGAGCATAACAATCCCCAACTCAGTGACGAGCATCGGTGGCTATGCGTTTTCTGGCTGCACTGGCTTGACGAGCGTGACATTCCACTGTAATATAATTGGTAGTTGGTTTTCTGGCTTCGGAAATATTGAAGAAGTTACAATCGGTGATGAAGTGACAAGTATCGGTAGCTCTGCATTCTCTGGCTGCACAGGGCTGACGAGCGTAACCATTCCGAACTCAGTGACGAGTATTGGTAAAGATGCGTTCCAAGGCTGTACAGGCCTGGCGAGCGTAACCATTCCGAATTCCATTTCAACAATTGCGAATGGGACATTTTATAACTGTACAGGTTTGAGTAATGTTACCATACCTAACTCTGTAACGTCCATTGGTTCGAATGATATCGGAGGATTTAACGGTGGTGCGTTCGCTGGTTGCACTGGCCTGACGAGTATAACAATCCCCAACTCAGTGACGAGTATCGGTTATGGGGCGTTCGAAGGCTGCACTGGCCTGACAAGTATAACCATACCGAACTCAGTGACAAGTATCGGTTCCAGTGCGTTCTACAACTGCATTGGCCTTACGAGCGTAACATTCCATTGTAGTACAATTGGTAATTGGTTTTCTGATCTCAAAAATATTAAAGAGGTAATAATCGGTGATGAAGTGACGAGCATCGGCGACAAAGCGTTCAGTAACTGCACTGGTCTGACAAGCATAACCTTACCGAACTCAGTGATAAGAATCGGTTCCAGTGCGTTCTATAACTGTACTGGTCTGACAAGCATAACCTTACCGAACTCAGTGACAAGTATCGGTTCCAGTGCGTTCTATAACTGCACTGGCCTTACGAGCGTAACATTCCATTGTAGTACAATTGGTAATTGGTTTTCTGGTCTCAAAAATATTAAAGAGGTAATAATCGGCGATGAAGTGACGAGCATCGGCGACAAAGCGTTCAGTAACTGCACTGGCCTGATAAACGTGACCATTCCCAACTCAGTGACAAGCATCGATAAAAATGCATTCGCATCTTGTTCCAAATTAGAGAGTGTAACTATTGGCTCTGGAATATTGACTTTCGGTTCAGGTATTTTTGAGAATCATAAACCGACAAAGGTAATTTGGTTAACGAATACACCACCAAGTGGATATAACAATGCCGCAGGATCAGTGAACTATGTGCCAAATAACCTATATACTTCACTGTATAACAAAACAGAATATCCGTTCTTAAGCTCACTTTTTGAGGTTGACGGAGTAAAATATGTGCCTGTAAGCCCTTCTGACCGCACTTGCGATGCTATTGATTGTTTGTATAATGAAACTAACGAACATGTGAATATCGGAGAAACCGTAACGAATAAGGGAATAGCATTGACGGTAAAACAAGTTCATCCTTATGCATTCTATAACAATCAGTTTATTCAAGATGTTTCATTGAGTTTTAAAGGAGATATAGGGGAAAAAGCGTTTTATACATGTAAAAGCATAAATACGGTATCAATTAGCAATCAGGGCAATCTTGGAAAGAATGCATTCTACAAATGTACAGCCTTGCAAACTGCAGGTTTAGGTCAGGGTGTTACTTCAATTGGCGAGAATAGTTTCTACGGATGTTCTAAATTGGAAAGCATTGTAATCCCTGATGCCGTAACTTCCATCGGGAAATCTGCTTTTTCCGGATGCTCTTTAATGACATCTGCTAAAATAGGAAGTGGTGTTAATATCATTGATGAATATACATTCAGTGGCTGTTCTTCTTTGATTGATCTGCAAATTGGCAGCAGTGTCAAGACAATCAATGAGGGTGCTTTTGGGGGTTGCAGCGCTTTGCCAACGATTCGTATTCCTCAAAATGTAACATCTATCGGAAACTACGTTTTTGGTGGATGTACCAGTTTAAAAACTGTTATCATGGATGAGCATGAGTCGGAACTGGCACTTGGTTATGGCAGTAATAGTAGACCGATATTCTCGAGCTGTCCACTTGACTATGTTTATATTGGCAGGAACATCACCTACTCAACTTCGAGCTACTATGGTTACTCTCCATTCTATCGGAATACTACGTTACGTTCAGTAGAGATAACGAATAAAGAGACAGAAATTTCGGAGAATGAATTCTATGGCTGTACAAATCTGAAGGAAGTGAAGATTGGAAATGGTGTGACGAAGATTGGCAATTGGGCTTTCTCCGGGTGCAGCAGCCTCGATTTCTTCTCATTTGGCTCCTGTGTACAGGAAATTGGCCAAGAGGCATTCTCCGACTGTACGGCAATGACCAAGCTGATTAGCCATGCAGCAGTACCACCCACATGTGGCAACCAGGCATTGGACGACATCAACAAGTGGAACTGCACATTGAGTGTACCTCCCAGTTGTTTGTCAGCCTATCAGCAGGCACCACAGTGGAAGGAGTTCTTCTTTATCAATGAAGATGCAACGACAAGTGTCACTCCCGTCTCAACATTACATCAGAAGCCTTCCACCATCTACAACTTGAACGGTCGTCAGCTGGATGGCACTCCCACGAAGAAGGGTGTGTACATCGTCAATGGCCGTAAGGTCGTGATTAAGTGAGAATAAAGCAGAGCTTGCTCATGCTTTATCGAACGTTAACGAGCTCGAACGAAGTTCAAGGTCGTGATAAAGTAGGAGCAATTTGCCCAAAGCACTCTGCGAGCCGAACAGGCGCCGGAGTAACTAATGGGTATCACATCGACAGCAGGCATCCCTCGTTTGAAGAGCTGCCTGCTGTCGTCTAAATCACAGGGGGACTGTCCCCACTGTGAGGTCCCCACTGTGACGCAAAAAAATCCGCAACTTCCAAAGGAATTGCGGAAAAAAGTATTGCGCTCTTAATTTGTTAGCCCAAAGGCATCATCTGTTTAAGATTATCTAATGCGTCTGACCAATTTTGCTGGATCATTACGGCGGTCCCATATATCCACTATCCATATCGTCGTCTTGGTCACGTAATAGACAAGATAGTAGTTCGAATTTAATGAAATAGAGCGATATTTATGCTGACGGTCAGCCAAAAGCATTTCCGGGTGTCCTATCTCAGGATGCTTAAGCAATGATTCGCCACGGTCGTTAACACGCTTAATGAATTTGTCGGCTGATCGTGGTCCGGCATATTCTGCAAAGACGGACACAATCCTTAGGAATTCTTCGCGAGCCTGCTTAGTAAACTGCAGTTTCATAGCGATTCAGGATAGACTGAGCGTCCAACATCACTTGCTCCCACGAGAAACCTATGCCCTCGTTGATTTCCCGTTCCGCCTGGTCAATACGGGCATTCATCTCCTCCAGATTGCTGGGGCCGACAAGCGGCATCCCAGGCCAATTGTCGATGTCATATCCTAAGGCAGACACATCAGCTGGCATCACAGCCCCAACAGGTTCAGCAGCCATCATGCCCTGTTCCTCTTTGTTCTCGTCTATTTCCTTCATTTTTATATAAGCAAAAGATTCTCGCAGGCAAAGGTAGTAATTATTTCCGGAACAACAAAACGATTTCGTGCTTTTCTCTCAAAAAGGCACAGGGTTGCACGGGGACTGTCCCACTGTGAGGTAACAAATCGTCTGCCGTTTTCCCGTTTTCCCGTTTCGTCAAGTGGTCGTGAATGGAAATCCGACAGAAATCCCACCATGGGGAAGGGCGGGCTCGAAGCGTTACGCGTTACTGTCTTGAACGGTCCGAAGACACTTCCTGAATGCTCCGAAGGCACATCATGAACCGAGAGAAGGCATATCCTGACGCGTCCGAAGGCACATCACGACGAAGGATGTGCCTTTTCTTTTAAACAACGGATTGCACGGATTAAACGGATTTTATTCTATAGCATCATTCTTCTTTAAAGGATAAGCCTGCCGACTTGATAGACAACGGCAGAAACTATCCACGCCAGTACGGTAGTATAGATGGCAGCGAAGAACGCCCACTTCCATGAGCCACTCTCGTTCTTGATGGCAACGACTGTGGCGATACAGGGGAAGTAGATAAGTACGAAGAGTAGGAAGCAGTAGGCTGTCAGGGACGAGAAATTAAAGCCCATGTCGCCATACAGCACACCAATAGTCGAAGCAACGATTTCCTTGGCACCAACACCGGCAATCAGACTGACGTCTAAGCGCCAGTCGAAGCCCTGTACCAGGAACACCGGTTCGACGGCCTTGCCGAGCAAGCCGATGAAGCTTTCCTCAAGCGACGGTGCCACTCCCATGGTGCCGAAATAACCTAATGCCCAGACAATGATGCTTGCCACGAGGATGACGCCACCCATCTTCTTCAGGTACTGTTTGCCTTTCTCCCACGTATGGCGGAAGATGGCCTTGGCGGTGGGGAAGCGATAGGGCGGCAGTTCCATGACGAACGGTGTGTCCTCACCCTTGACGACCCATGCGCTCAGCACACGTGCCACGATGACGGACAGTACGATGCCGATGAGATAGAGCGATATCATGACGAGGCTCTGGTAGCGCACAGCGAAGAAAGCTCCGGTAATCATGATGTACACCGGCAGTCTCGCCGAACACGACATCATGGGCAACACAAGCATGGTGATAAGCCGTGAACGCAGGCTCTCGATGGTTCGCGTGGCCATGACGGCAGGTACGTTGCAGCCAAAGCCCATAATGAGCGGTATGAACGACTTGCCATGAAGGCCCATACCGTGCATTAATTTATCCATGATGAATGCTGCGCGAGCCATGTAGCCGCAGTCTTCCATGAACGATATAAAGGTGTAGAGTATGAGTATCTGCGGCAGGAAGACAATGACGGAACCAACGCCGGCGATGATGCCGTCGACCAGCATGGCCTTCAGCGGTCCGTCTGGCAGGGTCTGGGCAACTAAATCACCCAGCCATCCTACGCCGTCATCAATCCAGTCCATGGGGTATTGGCCCAACGTGAACGTGACTTCGAACATGAGGAACAGCAGGGCAAAGAAGATGGGGAAGCCAAGCCAGCGGTTGGTGATGAGTGCATCGAGCCGATGGGTCACGTGATACGTGTTCTCCTTCTGTCCTACACGGTAGCCAGCCTCATGCAGCGCACCACGAATGAAGCCATACTTGGCATCCATGATGGCGGTTTCCGAGTCGGTACCAGTCTCCTCCTTGACGCGGCGCACGGCTTGGTCGCGAGCTGCCAGAATATCTTCGCACTCGGGCAGGGCGGCAATAACTTCTTCGGCTTTCCGATCCTTCTCAAGCAGCTTTAGCGCCAGCCATCGTGTCGAATACCTAAGACGTAGCAAATCGTTGCCTTTCAGGAATTTCTGAATATTGGCTATGCCGTTTTCTATCTCATGTCCGTGATTAATATGTATGTGTCGGTAGAAGTTATCGTGTCCCTCCTGGCTCTCGAAAATGTGTATCACCTCGTGCATCAGCTCGTCGAGTCCCCTACCCGTCTTGAACGATGTCGGCACCATGGGCATACCCATCAGTCCAGAGAGACTCTCAATATCGAACTGGTCGCCACGGCGCTCTATCTCGTCGAACATGTTCAGTGCCACCACTACGCGCAGGTGCATGTCCATCAACTGCGTCGTCAGATACAGGTTGCGCTCCAGATTTGAGGCGTCGATGACATTGATGATGACGTCCGGCGTATCCTCCACCAACTGCTTGCGAACGTAAAGCTCCTCAGGGGAATAGGCTGTCAGCGAATACGTGCCTGGCAGGTCGACCAACTTCAGCCGGTAGCCCTCGAAGTCAGCGTAACCCTCCTTGGCGTCGACCGTCACACCGCTGTAGTTGCCCACACGTTCGTGCGCCCCGCTAGCAAAGTTGAACAACGAGGTCTTACCGCAGTTCGGATTACCGATAAGGGCGACATTGATGGAATGACGGGCGGAGTGCGTGGCGTAGTGTGCAGTCATCGACACGTTCTGAGGCTCGCTGACATCAGCAGCCTCCTGTGCGTCCTGACTCACTTCTATCTTCTCAGCCTCCTGCCGACGAAGGCTGACCTCATATCCCATCACCTTATACTTCACAGGATCCTGTAGTGGTGCACTCTGCAGCACCTCTACGCGCTGACCCTTTATGAAGCCCATTTCCACGATGCGTTTACGGAAGCCACCGTGTCCCTGTACTTTGATAATATAGGCCTCGTCGCCCGTCTTTAATTCCGAGAGTCTCATAAATCTAATGAATCTATTTGCCTGCAAAGGTAGCAAATAAATTCCACTTAAACGAACGATTCAAAATAAATACCTAATAATAATGATGTTTTCAGGGGTCAGACAAATGCTGACCCCTGAAAACGTTAGGCATTGGTAGAACCTCCCACAATGTCAAGCAGCTCGTTGGTGATGGCCGCCTGGCGACCCTTGTTGTACTGCAGGTTCAGTTCGCGCAACAGCTCGTCGGCATTGTCGGTAGCTGTCTGCATGGCCACCATGCGGGCGGCATGCTCAGAAGCCACACTATCAAGCAATGCCGTATAGAGCATCAGGTGCGCCATCTTGGGCAACAGCAGGGAGAGCACGGTATTCATGTCGGGTTCCACGATGAAGTTATCGTTCAGCGGAGCCGTCTCACCCTCCTTGACAACCTTCTTGCGACGGTTCTTCTTCAGATAGTCCTGGGCTTTCTTTGTGACAACGTTTGTCGTCAGGTCGCGCTCATGGTCACGTCCCAGCTCAGCCTCGAGGTCGACTGGCAGGAATTGCTTGTTGGTCAGCACCTGCGAACCAGCCGACTTGAAGTGGTGATAGAGAATTTCCACGCGATCAATCTGACCCTCGGCAAACTTCGTGCCCAGCTCCATAGCCAAATCGATGCACTCCTGTACATGCGGATGGTCAATCAGGGCGTTACGCTCACCATGGACATCATAACCCAACTTACGAGCTTTCTCATAGACCTTGCGGCCAATGGGATAGACCTCCACACTACCCTCTCCCAACTCATCGGTATAGGCATTCACCGTACGCTGCATGAGCTTGATGACATTGGCATTGAAACCGCCGCAGAGCGACGAGTTCGAGGAGAACACCACAAGTGCCACTCGCTTGACAGGGCGCTCCTGGTCGAAGATGGTTTGAGGTTCAGCCTCGGCAGCCAGGAACGACTTGAGGATATGCTCCAGCATGGTCTCGTAGGGCAGCATGTTCTGGATGGCCACCTGCGCATGGTGTAGCTTCGACGAAGCCACCATCTTCATGGCAGAGGTAATCTTGCGCGTGCTGTTGACCGAGGCTATGCGGCCTTTAATTTCTTTCAGGCTGGGCATAGGCTATCATGCTTTATAGGTTCCTGCAATATCAGCCATGACAGCCTCAATCTTGGCAGTCATCTCGTCGTCAATCTTACCGGCAGCCAGTGTCTCGATGACTTCGGGAGCCGACGAACGCAGCTTGTCGAGGAACTGGTTCTGACACTCACGCACCTTGTCGATGGGTACATCACGCATCAGTCCATGCACACCACAGTAGAGGATAGCCACCTGTTCGCCGACGGGCATGGGGCTGTACTGCGGCTGGATGAGCAGCTGCTGGTTCTTACGACCACGGTCGAGCGTCATGGCTGTCACAGCATCCATGTCGCTGGAGAACTTCGAGAAGGCCTCGAGCTCACGATACTGTGCCTGGTCAATCTTCAGCGTACCAGCTACCTTCTTCATGGACTTGATCTGTGCCGAACCACCCACACGGGAAACGGAGATACCAACGTTGATGGCAGGACGGAAGCCCTGGTTGAAGAGGTCGCTCTCCAAGAATATCTGACCGTCGGTAATCGAAATCACGTTAGTCGGGATGTATGCCGATACGTCGCCGGCCTGAGTCTCGATGATAGGCAGAGCGGTAAGAGAACCACCACCCTTGACATGACCCTTCATGCATTCTGGCAGGTCGTTCATCTGCTCAGCCACCTCCTGCTGTTCGTTCATCTTGGCAGCACGCTCCAACAAACGGCTGTGCAGGTAGAAGACGTCGCCTGGATATGCCTCACGTCCAGAGGGACGGCGCAGAATCAGCGACACCTCACGATAGGCCACGGCCTGCTTCGACAAGTCGTCGTAAACCACGAGAGCAGGGAAGCCACGGTCGCGGAAATACTCACCGATGGCAGCTCCAGCAAATGGTGCGTAATACTGCAGGGCAGCAGGATCAGCAGCGGTAGCAGCCACTACGATGGTGTATGGCATAGCGCCATGCTCCTTCAGTGTCTGCACCAGGTTAGCAACGGTACTGGCCTTCTGACCGATGGCCACATAAATACAATAGACAGGCTTACCTGCCTCATAGAAACTCTTCTGATTGATGATGGTATCCACAGCAATGGCCGTCTTACCCGTCTGGCGGTCACCAATGATGAGCTCACGCTGTCCACGGCCAATGGGAAT
This sequence comes from Prevotella sp., assembly GCA_016286995.1. Taxonomy (GTDB): domain Bacteria; phylum Bacteroidota; class Bacteroidia; order Bacteroidales; family Bacteroidaceae; genus Prevotella. Next base: position 21,350 of record JAEEVA010000014.1, on the reverse strand, counting down.
CATCGAGTCGATGGACTTCAGACCCGTCTGCAGCGGCTCTTTCACCGGTTGACGATAGATAACGCCAGGAGCCTTGCGGTCCAGCGGCATCTCGAAAGAGTCAGTGAGGTCGATATCGCCCTTGCCATCGACAGCCTGTCCCAGCGGATTGACAATACGACCGAGCATATTGTCGTTGACACGGATAGAAGCGATGCGCTTGGTGCGCTTTACAACCATACCTTCCTTAATGCCTGACGTGGTACCCAGCAGCACACAACCGACGTTGTCCTCCTCGAGGTTCTCCACAATAGCCATCGTGCCGTTCTCGAACTCCAGCAGTTCCTTAGACTCGGCATTGCGCAGACCGTAGATACGGGCAGCACCATCGCTGACGGTGAGTACGGTACCTACCTCGTCAAACTGTTCGGCATTCTGAATACCTTTCAGCTGTTCGAGCAGCACCTGGGATACTTCGCTTGGTTTAATCTTATCTGACATTTGCTTTTAAAATTTTATTGAACATTGATGATTGAACATTGAACATTAGTCTTAGACTTTGAAGATTTTACTCTCGCGAACATTAGCACCAATACTTGTTCCACATCTCAACAATTGAGTTGACATCACATGCTCCCTTTTCTCTTCTTTCAAATAGGTATAAAGCCTAATTATCCGAAGAGCGAAAGATTTCGAGATGATCAATATTTGATTGTCTGCTCGCATATAATGTTCAATCTTCAATGTTCAATGTTCAATAATTACTTTAGTGTTTGTAGAATATTGTTGAGCTTCGACTTGACACTGGCGTCCATGCGGAACGTGTCGTATTCGAGGATGAAACCACCGATGATATCGGGATTCACCTCCGTTTCAAACTCAACAGTACCATTAGCCTGGCTTTCCACCATCTGCCGCATCTTCTGCTCAGTAGCGGCAGAAACACGGGCAGCGGTGGTCAGCTTACCTCGGATGATGTTCTTCTGCTTGCGGTAAAGCGTCACGTACGAGTTGGCCATAAACTGCATCATATTCCCGCGGTCTTCCTTCAACACCAGAGCGATGAAGGCCTTCGTCAGCTGACATGCCTGACTGCCCGAGGCAGTTTCCAGCAATACCTGCTTCTGATCCTTGGCGAGCATAGGATTGTCTATGGTCTGACGCAACTGAGGCACCTCAATGTAGCTCTTGGCCAAGGTTATCATGTCCTGATAAACTTGCTCGTCGAGCTTCTGGTCGGTGGCACTCTTCAGCAGCGCCCTCGCATATCTCACCGATATGACTCCTATATCCATACGCGTGTACCTTATTTATTAATTAGCAGCAACTTCATCCAGCATACGGTCTATCAAATCCATCTGCGACTTATCGTCTTTCAGGTTCTGGCGAAGTACCTTCTCGGCGATTTCAACGCTGAGCGTGGCTACTTGCTGGCGGATGTCGGCAATGGCGGCCTTCTTCTCTTGTTCGATGGCAACCTTAGCCTCGTCAAGCAATCGGGCACCCTCACTACGGGCTTTTGCCTGGGCCTGCTCCACAATAGCGTCGCGCGTTGCAGCAGCCTCCTTCAGAATTTGAGTCTGCTTTTCGCGAGCCTCCTGCAAGATGGATTCACCTTCCTTCTCAATATTTGCCAGTCGCTCCTGAGCCTCATGTGCCTTGCGCAGACTCTCGTCAATGTAGCGGTTGCGCTCGTCCACCATATTGGTTATGGCAGGGAAACCGTACTTGGCAAGGACAGCAAAGACCACCAAGAACGCCAACAACATCCAGAACAGAAGTCCCAAATCGGGCGTAAGGATTGCTGGTAATTGAGTGAAATCCATTTGCTACTAAGTTTATTTAATCAAGAATGCGCAGGCAGCAATAGCGAAGAGGGCACAACCCTCAACGAAAGCAGAGGTCAGAATCATCTGTGTGAAAATCTTACCAGAGGCTTCGGGCTGACGGGCAATAGCGTCTACGGCGCTGCCACCAATCTTACCAATACCAATACCAGCGCCGATAACGGCGATACCAGCTCCCAGACCGCAGCCCAGCTGTGCCAGACCTTCAGCGGCTAATAACAATGATGTAATCATAATAGTTTAATGTTTTTAAATTGTTAATATTTGAATTGTTTAATCTTTTATTTTTCACTTTTCACTCTTCACTTTTCACTCTTCACTCACTCATGGTGCTCAGGATGTGCCAGTCCGATGAACACAGCCGACAGCATGGTGAAGACATAGGCCTGCACAAAGGCTACCAGCAGTTCCAGGGCATTCATAAAGAGTAGCATGATGGCACTGAAGATGTTCAGTCCCGCACCCATTGCCGCTCCCATGGTCCAACCCAGGAAGATGACGCACGTGAAGGCCAATATCATAGCATGTCCAGCCATCATATTGGCAAAGAGACGGATCATCAGCGCGAAGGGCTTGGTAAACACACCGAACAGCTCGATTGCCGGCATGATGGGGATCGCCTTCAGGAACAGGGGCACATCGGGCCAGAAGATTTCCTTCCAGTACTCGCGGTTGCCAAACAGGTTGACAGCCAGAAACGTACACAGCGCCAGGAAGAACGTGATGTTGATGTTGCCCGTCACGTTGGAACCACCAGGGAAGATGGGCAGCAAGCCCAACAGATTGGTGACAAGAATGAAGAAGAACACCGTGAGCAGATAAGGGGCGTAGGGTTTGTAGTGCTTCTCACCGATTGACGACTTAATGACGTCATCGTTAATCATCATCACCAACAACTCCACGGCACCAATGAATCCGCCAGGGGCATTGTCCGTCTTGTCATGCTTTTTGTACCAGCGTGCACAACTCAGGAATATCACCAGCAGCACAGCCACCACAATCCATATCTGCAGAACGTTGCGCGTGATGCTGAGGTCTATGGGACGCTCAACGGTGCCGTCAGCCATCCGCTCGTAAATCTTGCCGTGAGCTTCCTCGTTGAAGAAGAAACCGTCGGGCAGAGAATGTTCCGTGCAGAAATGCCACTCACCGGTCTGCGAACTCCTGATGATGATGGGCAGCGGTATACTGATATCACTCACAATATGCCACTCGTACGTGTCAGCCAGATGATGCAGCACAATCTCAGGAATGTTGATAGCTCCCCCTTCCTCGTGCTCGTTGGCCAAGACTGACAGCGGCATCAGCGCCATCATCAGCAAAAGACATGTTGACTTTAATTGTTTCATTCTAAATAATTGGTTTTTAAACCGTTATAATCCATTAGACACTCTCGAAAAGATGATGCTATGATGGAGCAGCGTTACCATGTAGAACACGAGAAACACCACAAGGAACGTCATGATGTTCTCGCTGCCTACCACCAGATACCACACAGCCATGACCAGCAATGCTCCCAAAAAGCGGAAGCCGGAGACAGCAGTAAAGAACGATGGCAGCATATCCCTGTGCTTCAGGGCTACCCACCGCCACACCAATGCTGCCGTTATCTCCAATACCAGCACGAAGACAGTACCGACTATCTGAGCTGCCAGCAGGCCGTAACCCCAGAACTTTGCTGCGAGACTGCAACAGACGTTAAGGAGCACGACCAGGCAGATGCTCTGGACGATGTAGTTCTTGCACTGTTTTGTGATATCCATCCTCGCGAACCTTATTTATATATTAGTTCAGCTCCACACAGACACTCACGACATTCTTCTGCACTTCCACAAAGCCGCCGATGATGTCGATGTTCTTCTTCTCGCCGTCAGGGAGTTCATAGACTACCCTGCCTTTGTCAAGCGAAGAGATGATGGGAGCGTGGTTGACCAGTATTTCAAACTGGCCCATCGTACCTGGTACGAGCACACTGACCACCTCACCGTCAAACTCAATCCGCTCGGGAGAAACTATCTTCAGCTTTAGCATATTTCAATTATTGACCATTGAACATTGACCATTGAACATTATGCCTTAGCAGCCTCAAGTAGTTTCTTAGCCTTCTCCTTGGCATCTTCAATAGTACCCACGTTGAGGAATGCCTGCTCGGGCAGGTCGTCGACCTCACCGTCCAAGATGGCATTGAAGCCCTTGATGGTTTCTTCGATAGGCACCATAACACCAGGAAGACCCGTGAACTGCGATGCAACGGCAAACGGCTGAGAGAGGAAACGCTGTACACGGCGTGCACGGTTCACCGTCAGCTTGTCCTCGTCTGAAAGCTCGTCCATACCGAGGATGGCAATGATATCCTGCAACTCCTTGTAGCGCTGCAGAATCTCCTTCACGCGCTGGGCGCAATCATAGTGAGCCTTGCCAACCACCAATGGGTCAAGAATACGGGATGTACTTCCCAGCGGGTCTACGGCAGGATAGATACCCAGCTCGGCAATCTTACGGTCAAGCACCGTCGTAGCATCCAAGTGGGTAAATGTCGTAGCAGGTGCAGGGTCGGTCAAGTCGTCAGCAGGCACATAGACAGCCTGTACAGACGTGATAGAACCCTTCTTCGTAGAGGTGATGCGCTCCTGCATGGTTCCCATCTCAGAAGCCAGCGTGGGCTGATAACCTACGGCTGACGGCATACGGCCCAGCAGAGCAGACACCTCAGAACCGGCCTGCGTGAAACGGAAGATGTTGTCGATGAAGAACAGGATATCGGCAGCACCGCCGTCCTTGCCGCCACCATCGCGGAAGCCCTCAGCCACCGTCAGACCTGACAGGGCAACAGAGGCACGTGCACCAGGAGGCTCGTTCATCTGACCATAGACCAGCGTGGCCTGACTCTTCTTCAGCTCCTCAGGGTCAACAAGACTCAGGTCCCATTTACCCTCGGCCATCGCCTCCTTGAACTTAGCGCCATAGCGGATAACGCCTGACTCAATCATCTCACGGATGAGGTCGTTACCTTCACGGGTACGCTCTCCCACTCCAGCGAACACAGAGAAACCATTGTGTCCCTTGGCGATGTTGTTGATGAGCTCCATGATAAGCACCGTCTTACCCACACCAGCACCACCGAAGAGTCCAATTTTACCACCCTTCAGATACGGCTCCAGCAGGTCAATGACCTTGATACCTGTTGCCAGTACCTCCTTCGTCGTCGACAGCTCCTCAAACTTCGGAGCAGCACGGTGGATGGGATAAGCGCCCTCAATGTCGAGCTGTTTCATACCGTCGATAGGCTGACCAATCACGTTCAGCATACGACCTTTAATCTGTTCACCAGAGGGCATCAGAATAGGCGTGCCCAGCGGTTTGGCTTCCAATCCACGCTGCAGTCCGTCGGTATTGTCCATAGCCACACAGCGCACGGTATCCTCACCGATGTGCTGCTGCACCTCGATGATGAGTCGTTCGCCATTAGGACGCTGGATTGCCAAAGCTTCGTGAATCTTAGGGAGCACTTTTTCCGCATCCTGGCCCTTAGTGTCAAAATACACATCGATCACAGGACCGATAATCTGGGAAATGTGTCCATTAATTTGTGACATAAGCAGTATTATTTATTTTTTAAGATATTGTTGTTTTGGTTATAATGACCGCAAAGATAAACATTTTTTTTTGAAACAAAGAAGTATTTCACCTTTTTTTTTCAAAAAGATGTGAAAAATACAAGCATCATCGTACCAAAGCACCTTTTGAACTCACTCTCGAAGTTGGGTGTCAGTATGTCCTTCCCCATTGCCTCACGAATCTCCTGCATCGTCCAGAAACGACCACCGTCCAATTCCTCTGCCGAGGGACTGATCTTCCCATCGTAAATGGTACGATGCACATAGACCAGTTCACGCTCACGCTTGCTTTCAAACACATACTTGTCAACAAACTCGGGCTTGAAGTCTGAGATGCCCAGTTCCTCGCGCACTTCACGACAAAGAGCCTTTTCTGGCGTCTCACCATAGTCTATATGACCGCCAACGGCTGTATCCCATTTCCCAGGCTGAATATCCTTCCATTCTGGCCGTCGTTGAAGGTACACCTCACCTTTGGAGTTAAACACATGCAGATGCACCACGGGGTGTAGCAACTTAGAGCCGCTATGACACTCGCCCCGTGTGGCAGAGCCTATCACATTCCCTGCTTCGTCCACTATCGGAAAAATCTCTTGCTGGTTGTCCATTTTTTATATATCCGACATCTTTCAGCCATATTTCGCTTGCAAAGATACGAAATAATCCGCATAATCCATGCGGCTATGCGGATTATTTATACTTTACCCCAAGACTTTCCCGCCCCACAACCTTTGAAGGAATTGACACACCTCTTCTTTTATGTCTACTTCGTAATGATATCTCGCAGATCGTTGTAATTACGAACTACATCGTAGGTTACTGCAGAATCGCCTATGGTAGCGAAATGGCGACGGGCACATTCTATCTTTGAACGTTCTGATTCACGCAGTTGCGATTCTTCCAAAGAACCCTTAGTTTCTGCTACGAAATAGACATGCTTGATGTCTGGCCCCTCCTTAAACACTATCGCCCAGTCTGGATTATAATGGCCTACAGGCGTATTGATATAGAAGCCGCCAGGCAACTTTGTATAGACAGCCACCTCGTTGCGCTCTTCCAGGTCCTTCGCAAAGTTCATCTCGATACCAGCGGAATCTACCACCACCAAATCGTATAGTGACTTCTGCGACTCTAACGCGTTCACGCCCAACTTGCCCTTCAGCGTTGTATTGCTGAAGATGTCGCTCTCAAACTGCTTATCCAGTTTGTGATACTTCACATGCTCAATCACAGCAATGGCCTTACACTCATTGATAATATTCGAGGCCTTGATGATAAACTCTTCTGGGTTCGTCTTAAACTGATTGAAAGTCGATGGCTTTATCTTCTTCAAGATAGTCACAACAGCCTTTCGCGTTAGCCCTGTATTCTCTACCAGTTTACCGATTAGGTCGTAGCGAACCTCCTCTCCGATATCTTCATGCACAGAAAGCGTCTGAGAGTCAGTAATACTCATGGCCGTGCCTTGCTCCAGTTGCTGTTTGCTGCCAATGCGGTCCAGCGTACCAGTCACCATACGGAGTTGGATATCTGATACCTTCAGGTGGTTATCCAACTGAATGACTGCTTTGTTGATTAGTTCGTCAGTCTTGAAATCAACAGTATAATATGTCTGATGGTTTATCCTGCGCCATAGTTCCTGGAATTCCTTGCGCTCAAACTTCTGCGAGTCAAACTTCGCCTCGCGCACCTTCCTGCCATTCTCTGGCTTGACAGCATCAGGATTGAAGACAGTTTCGAGCTTCCTTTCCACATCTTTCTTATACTCATCATATTCTCCAAAGTCGAGTGTCCCCTCTTGCTTGTCTTGATGATACTTGGGTGTCAGTTGCCCGTCTTTGGTGATATAGCCCTTCATGCGAAGAGTGAAGGTCAGTTCCTGCGCATCGTCCTCTGATAGTTTCTTTTGTTCGCCATGGGCATTGGTGACCACAAAGTCGAGGAACAGTTGCATGTTCACCTTCTGTGGACGGTCGCCCACAGCCTCTGCAATCTCCGTCTGTAGTTTCGATGCAAACGAGTTGTACGACTCGCTGGCAATAACAGTCAGTTCATTCACTTCGAACACGCCACCATGCAGCACGCTCTCGTCCTGTCGCTCGCCCTGTTGGTTCACGCACAGGCGCATACCACGACCCACCTCCTGACGCTTCTTCGTCTGGTTATCCGAATCCTTCAGCGTACAGATCTGGAACACATTCGGATTGTCCCAACCTTCTTTCAGGGCTGAGTGGGAGAAGATGAAACGTACGGGCGTCTTAAACGACAACAGTGCCTCCTTGGCCTTCATAATCAACTGATAGCCTCGCAGTTCGTTTTCCGACTCTTTCGCCTTCGACTCCACCACATTATTCTTCTTGTCGCGCGAGAAGTAACCATCATGAACCTGATCTGGCGAAAAGCTCTTCAGATACTTCACATATTCAGGGTCATCGCTAAACCTCAGTTGCAGCTCTCCCACAATCCGTTCATATTCCTCTTCGAATATCTGTGCATAGATGCCTTTCTGACTACTCCCCTCGCCCTTTGGAAAGGGGGCGGGGGTGAGGCTTTCACGATAATTATCCACATGGTCGATAAAGAACAGCGACAGGCACTTAATACCCTGACGGAACAACTTACGTTCTTTCTCGATATGTGCCAAGATGGTGGCACGTATTTGTGCCTTACGGATTACCTGTTCGTTCACAGCGCCAATCACCTCACCTTCATAGAGGGTGAGGCCGTTTTGCAGATGGATGCAGCGGTTATAGCCGTCAATCTCTGTCACGCGATAGTTATCAGCATACTCCTGCAACTCGCCTGAGTTCTGGTAGATATCAAAGCGGTCACTCACCAGTTGCGTCACCTGCTTCACACCATTCCCGACCCGTTTGTCAAAGCCAATTCTTGCACGAGGATTACCCTCTGAGAGTTCGATGCTCTCCAAATAGAGATAGCCATTTGTAGCAGTAGAGCCTTTTTGCTCAATGCCCACCACAGAGATCTTTTTCACCAGTTTCTTGTTATAGGCATCCATCGCGTCTAGTCTATAGATCATGTTCACGATGTCATCAGCCCTATGGGTGGCACTATATAATAAGGTAAAGAGCGGATTAAACTCCTTCAATCGATTTCTGGTGGCATTCTTCTTATCAGCACCCAACACGCTCTGCGGCTCGTCGATAATCAGGATCGGGTTCGTGGCAGCAATCACGTCGATAGGTCTGCGTGAACGGAAGGCGTCCAGCTTCATATAGATACGTCGTGCATCCTCACCTCGTGCAGCAAAAGCCTGTGTGTTGATAATCATCACGTGCATGTTGCTATCGCTGGCAAACTGGTCAATCTTCGTCAGCTGGCCACTATCATATACGAAACTCTGAATCCTCTTGCCGTATTCTGCGGCAAAGTGCTCGCTCATCACCTCGAATGATTTGCACACGCCCTCGCGGATGGCGATGCTGGGCACCACGATGATGAACTTGCTCCAGCCATAGAGCTTGTTCAGTTCGAACATCGTCTTGATATAGGTGTAGGTCTTTCCTGTACCCGTTTCCATCTCGATGGTCAGCCGCAGGTCTGCCCTGTCGAAACTCTCCGTGGGTTTCAATTGAGCCGCCATCTGCAGGTTGCGAATATTATCCAGAACCTGGCTATACGGCACCTCGATAGGCTGGTTCTTATAGCCCACGGCATCGAAGAAACCACCGTTATCTGTTCCCAAGTCGTGGGTAAACTCCAGCAAGGAGCCATTCCTTTGTCCCTGGAACACATCCGTCACAGCCTTCGCTGCATCCGTCTGGAATTGTTGGTTTTTAAATTTCAGTTTCATAGGCTAAATCACTCTGACGTTATTCTGCACTTCCTGGTCAGTCCAGCCGCACTTCTGTTTGAACAGTTCGAAGAGGTTCATCTTCTGGGCGGCTTCTGTGAACGAACTATCGCGGAATACCACGCGGAGGGGATGAGTCTCTGCAATGGCATCAATCACAGCGCCAGTCACCACACCATCGAAACAGGCCACAAGGCTACCTTCATCCACATCATAGATGGTACAACCGTCCACCTTTTGTGTGTCGTATGGCAATGAGAGTTCCAAACCCCAACGCATCATGCAGTCGAAGAGCAGGTCGAGACCTGTGCGCTCTTCCTTGATATTATCCAAGAACATATCGAGTGACTCCTGCGTATAGTCCTTGGGAGCAAAAGCTACAGGCTTATAGTTTGACTCATCGCACTTCAGTACACGGAAACCAATATCAAGGTCTTGTGTCGTCAGCGGACTGTCTGCCTTAATCTTCTTTCCAGCACGACGAATACGTTCTTTGGCAATTTCTGGTATCGTTGTAAAATCTGGAGTTCCTTCTGGCAAGTTCTCTTTAACTTGAACCATTATAAATTTTCGTTTTCCATTATCTTCTGCGTTCATATCCATAACAGCTTGAGCTGTAGTCGCAGAACCAGAGAAGAAATCCAACACAATTATATCGTCTTCCTTGTTTATTATCTCGATTAGATACTTAATAAGCTGGTATGGTTTACTGAACGAGAACTCTAGTCCTAATTCATGTAATGTAGTTGTACCAAGCGTATTGATATAATCATAAATCACATCATTAGGAAGAGGATATTTTTCATCTTTTGTTTCTTCATCTTCATATTTCTTTTCATAAACATTCCAATCAGTATGATTACCATATGAATCAACAAGTGGAGATCGTTGAGATTTATCAAACATTAATATTGATTTTTTTGCCATATAAGAGTCTTTACTCCATCTCCAGACTTTATCATTTTTAGTTTGTGGCGCAATTTGACCTCCATCAACAGACTCTGAAGGGAAATTATCCCCAGGAGGGATTATTAATGTGCCATCAGGTGCCTCTATGTAATATCTCTGATTAACACAACCTCGTAAGGGATCTAATGATGCTTGAAATAAAGAATGAGCCTTTCTGTACTTTCTCCCATTTTCAGATAGAGGATAGTTCTTCTTCTCTACTCCAACATTCTTATCAACAAAACCATTTAAACTACCAAAATTTCTAGCATAACACAATATATAATCTTTGGTTGGTCTGAAATGTGTTCCTTGGTCAGACCCCTTTTTGGCAATTCTCGGAATCACAGAAATAAAGTTTTGCTCACCAAGAACTTCATCACAAATATTTCTTAAATTCTTCAGTTCATTATCGTCTATTGAAATAAAAATAACACCATCATCAGAAAGAAGTGTGCGTGAAACAACCAGTCTCTCATATATCATAGAACACCAATCAGAATGGAAACTTCCATTTGAATAAGTATTCTTAAATAATCTATTACCTTCTTCATCAGATATAGATGCATTATATTTTTCTTCTGATAGTATACGGGTATCGTTATAAATCAAATCGCTACCTGTATTATATGGTGGGTCGATATAGATCATCTTGACCTTGCCCATATATGAGTTTTGGAGCAGTTTCAGCACTTCGAGGTTGTCGCCTTCGATATAGAGGTTCTGGGTGGTGTCCCAATCCACACTCTCTTCCGGGCAAGGCCGCAACGTCTTACGACAGGGTGCTGCAGCCTCACGCTGAGCAGCCCGTTTGCCAACCCACGTAAAGTCGTACTTCTCAGGCTCGTCGCTTTCCACATACTCCCCAAGGAGTGAACGCAACTTGCCCCAATCTACTGCACGATGCATCTTGCCAGTTATGACATCCTGCGTCTCCGTAAAGCACGATGGGAACAACTGGTAGAGTGCATCGAGATTGCGCATTGTTCCGTCTGTGGTTTCTTTGTTTAAATGTTCTATTTGCATGATTTTATTATTTTTATTTGTTTGTTTCGTTTATTTATCGTATATTTGACTACATTGAAGATACTCTCGCTCGAAAATACTCAAATAAATTTGGAATTTTGCTCGCTTATTCGTATCTTTGCAGCGGAATTATAAGCAGAAGTAATATGACGCAGATTGTATTGAATATTGAGGACGTAAGTCTTCTCCCAAGTTTGAAAAAAATTCTTGAGGCAATAAAAGGTGTAACTATTGACAGAATGGTTACATCCTCTACTGATGCTGAAGCAGAGAAAGCCTTTATAACGGAAACTATTACAAAAGGCTTCAATGAAGCCCAAGAAGGACGATTTGCAGGTAAGAATCTGAAATCTCTCGACGCATTGGTTGAGGAACTTAGAGCCGAAGCATAGCAGTCTATGGTAACCTTCAACTATACTGAAGAATTTCTGCGCCAAGCAAAGCGTTTGGCCAAGCGTTACCGTTCTCTTGCCGATGATATTAATGATTTGCAATATGAATTGATGGAGAACCCAGAGGCAGGAGTTTCTTTGGGAGGCGGCAAACGCAAAATCCGTCTTGGAGTAAAAAGCAAAGGTGGGGGTAAACGTGGCGGATTGAGAATCATCACTCTCAATGTGGTCGTAGAGACGACAGATACGTGTATTAACCTGCTTACCATTTACGACAAAAAGGAAATAAAGAATGTTTCTGAGAAATATATAGACCAAATTATTCGTAGTCTTAAATAATGAGAATTGCAAGTATTTCATACGCTCAGTTCCTCCATTTTTTGTTTTAGCCCAGCCAACTCCTGTCGTTTGGCCTTTACCTGTTTATTCATCCTGACCTGCACATCGTATTGCGGTTCCTTGCGCATACGCTTTTCTAAGGATTGCAGTTCTACCTCCATCGTGGCAATCCGTTTTTTCAATCCAACAATCTCTGCGAGTGCTCCAGCCTTATGCTCACCAATGCCTGAGACCTGCGCCACAAAGTTGTCGTAGATACGTGGGAGCGACTGGCCCTGAATAGCCAATGACAATTGCGCTTGGGGCATCCATGTAGTCGCAAATGACTTGGTTATCTTGAATTGCGTGTGGGTATTGTCCTTCCATTCTTTATAGTTGATCAGCAGCATATACTGCTCTTCGTATTTTAGGATGAAGACAATATGATGCGGCATGTTGATGTCGATAAACGTAAAGACATCCGTAGGACAATCCTGCTCTTTCAGCGTCACCACAAACACATCGATTTCTATCAGCTCTTCACTCGCTGTTACGTTGATGGTATTGGCAGAGAGTTTATAAAGCCAGCAGATCTGCGCCACGTCATTCACAAAACGCACCTTCATCCGTTGGTTCACTTCCATGAACTTGTAGAACATCGTCTTAGGTACCACCTTATCGACAATGGTACCTTGCGGATAGCCTAATATGTTGTCTGACTCTTTCAATTCTCCAATTCTCTAATTCTTGATTACTAAGAAACAAATCAGTTCAAAATCATCGAGGCCCTTGATATCACCGTGCAGGGCTGTGGTCTCGCCAAAGGAGAAGAGGCTTTCAAGGTCGCTCTCTTCCTTCTGCGCTACAATCGTTGCGACAGCCTTTTGCAGCAGGTCGCTATAGTGTGTCATTCGTCTGCCATTGTCCGTTTCCTGATTAAACTGATGGCAGAGTTCCATCATCGGCTCATGCTTTCCCTTGCAGGCTAAGCGCATGATGTCCAGCAGTCGCTTGGGAGCCAAGTGGTTGATGATGGTTTCGCCCTCGTCAGAGAGATACACCATATAGAAAGGATGCAGCAGATTCTGATGACCGATATTGACTGCATTGTTTCTGTTCTTCAGAATGAAGATGACACCAGGCTTTGCTGTGGCTGATGCAGGCACGACAGCACTCATGCCAAAGGGTGTATGCTCGATGTCAGGATGCTCTGGCAGATAGGCCAACAGGTCGAGGCGGAACTCATTTAGTCCCAAGTCCATGATGTTGATGCCCGTGTCCATATCTTCGAGGTCAACCACTTCTTCCTGCAAACGCATCAACTGACTCTTGCGATATTCAAGATCAGTCTGTTCTTCATTCGAGAGCAGCACATTACCTCCACCACCTGCAGTTATATCCATACCAGCCATACGCGCCTCTACACGACCTTTCAGATAGAGATAATCGTCGAGCTCGATATCTGGCCAGTAATTCACCAATTGGATAACATCATTCTTCGAACCGATACGATCCACACGTCCAAAGCGCTGGATGATACGTACAGGGTTCCAATGGATATCGTAATTTATCAGGTAGTCGCAATCCTGTAGGTTCTGACCCTCAGAAATACAGTCTGTGGCTATTAGCACATCGATGACTTCTGATTGTTTTGGAAAGAGTTTGTCTTTTTCTTTCGATATTGGCGAAAAGAGTGTCAGCACGCTATTGAAGTCAGCAGGCAATCCTTTAACGGTAGAACGGATGCCATTACCTGTCACTAAACCTACATGGAGCCCCGTCTTCGCCAGTATCATTGCAGCTAGGTTGTCGTACAGATATTCTGCGGTATCAGAGAAGGCTGTAAAGACTATCACCTTTTTGTTGTTTCCATTAATTGGATGAGCAAATTTCTCGCGCAGGTTCTCGATAAGCATCTGTAGTTTGCTATCGTGCTCTGGATTGATATCTTCAATCATAGTCAGCAGCAAGCCCAATATCTCCTGATCTTTCAACAGGTCGCGCTTCCACGAACGACAATCCATATCAGCCAATGATACTTTAGACTTCTTGCCACCAATCAGTACATCATCCTCGCTATCTTCATCGAGCATGTTTTCCAACTGTTGCACCTCCAGGCGCACATCCTGACGGGTTTTGACAAAGGTATCAATGGCCTCTATTGTCTCGTCAATCATTTCCTTCATACGGCTCAGCGTCAGACGGAAACTGTTTACTGAAGATTCTAGGCGCTTCAGCAAATTAATAGCCATCAGTTTCTTCAGTCCCTTCTCACGTCCAGACATACCAAGGTGTCCACCTCTGTCGTCTGTGTCGATTTCATATTTGGCTCGTTTAGAAGGTAGGATATAGTCAGAGGGTGCATAGATACCAAGGTTCAGGTCGTCCAACTGGTTGGCTATTTCCTTGTAAGTGATTGCATCATTGAGGTCTGTCAGTTTGGGGCGCTTCGAGATAGGGCGTAGACGCGTTGGGAATTTACCAATCTCCGTGGTATCGTAATACTTCTCAATATGTTTACGACTGCGAGCAATAGTCACAGCATCCAACACTTGGAAGAAGTCGAACGAGAGCATATCGAGTAGTTTCTCCGTGGTACGCTCCTTGGGGTCTTCGATGCGTGACCATGCATTGTATTGTGCTTGTGCAGAACGGAAGATATCTTCGATAGGACGATCAGTATTCAGCTTGTCGTTAATCAGATTCTGATTGCCCTCGTAGGCCAACTGCAACTGGTTTTTCAGGTCGTTGAAACGGTTGTTGACAGGTGTGGCAGAAAGCATCAGCACCTTCGTTCGCACACCAGTACGAATCACCTGATTCATCAGGCGCAGATAGCGGTTTTCACGTGGATTCTCATCGTCCTCATCAGTCGTTACCTTGCCACCATTGCGGAAATTATGGCTCTCGTCAATCACGATGAGGTCGTAGTTGCCCCAATTCAGGCGCGAGAGATCTATGCCATTCGACAAGCCACGCTCACGACTAAGGTCTGTATGGAACAGCACATCGTAGCGCAGACGGTCTTTTTCTAATGGATTGTTCTTGTAGTTGCCCTTATAGGTATTCCAGTTCTCATAGAGTTTCTTGGGACAAAGCACCAGCACACTCTTATTGCGATTCTCGTAATACTTGATAACAGAAATAGCCGTAAAGGTCTTACCCAAACCTACTGAATCAGCCAAGATACAGCCATTATAGGTCTCCAACTTATTGATAATGGCCAGAGCCGCATCCTTTTGGAAGTTATAGAGCTTATTCCATATCTGAGAACTCTTAAAACCTGTGGCCTCATTGGGCAGCACATCCTCGCTGATATCTTCCAAGAATTCGTTGAAGATATTGTAGAGCGTGACGAAGTAGATGAAGTCTGGCGAATTCTCGCGATAGACATTTTCGATATTCTCGATGATGGCATTGGTGACATCCGTGAAGTTCTCGCTATCCTCCCAAAAGTCATTGAAGTACTTAAGGTAGGAGTCAGACATTGGCGAAGGCAGCCTCTGAACAAGTTGGAAGATATTATTGCCTCGCTCACAACCTAATTCCGTAGTGGTAAACTCATTAAAGGGAATGTAGGTGTATTGCTCCTCATCCTGCTTTACATTCAAGAAACCAGCCATATTCTGCTGTGACACGTTGGTCTTGAAACGTACTTTTTGGCGAATCCAGTCGGCACATTCCTTAGCGATGGCCCGCTGAGTAAGGTTATTACGAAGTTTGATCTCAAAGTCAGAACCATACAGCGTACGCTCGCGATTCAGTTTGGGGATATAGAACTCCCGCTTCTGTTTCTTTGTTTGATCCTTGTTGAACGTTGGCGAGGTAAAGATAAAGCGAAGTTCGTCCACCTTCTCCAACTCTTTTTGCAGGGCCTCAAAGGCATAGATGGAGAAACTCGCTGCAGCCATTGCCACTTTGGAGCCTTGGCACAGCGTCACCTTCAAATCGTCGATGACATGAGAGGTGATGTTATCGAATTGTTTAGGTAGTTCCATGCACTACTATAGTTTTAGTCAAGCACCAAAACTATATCTTCAGGCTTGCTTACAGGTAATTCGAATGAGACCTCAGGACACAAAAGAAGCGCGTTCATAACTTTTCTCTTGTCTCGTGAGGTCCTCGGATGTACCTGTAGTGCTAAGATACAAGTCATGCCCGCGCTATCGCACGGGCATCGGCTGACTTGTTCGAGCACTACTTCATGAAATTTCCGAGGTTCCACGAGTCTCTGAACAAATAGCTGATGCTATTGTTTACCAACGAAAATCATACCAGCACTCTGCACTCAGAGATTGATGCTTTGCAGCATGCGTCGTTTACGACGATTTGCCGATACTTGATTGCAAAGATAATAATTATTTCTTTAACGACAAAACGATTTCGTATTTTTCTATTAAAAAGGCACAGGATTGCTCCCGTGCCTCCGAATTCAGATGGCGATTTCACCAGTCTTGATGATGATACTAATTATTTGGCCTAAGTTTCGCTGAAGGTGCAAAATATGCAATAACAGCATCTAAAACAGCATGCTCAGATGATGTCATGATACGAACTTTTTACCAGACAGCAAAATTATAGCTGCCGTTTCTAAAAGTGTTTATAGGCAATAAACACTGTGTTTACTGCTTATGAATATTGTGTTTATTGCCTATAAACACTTTTAACATTTGCCAACATTCCATCACGATTGTACACTTTTATTACTAAGGGCATGAACCTTCCCCTCATACCGTGATTCAACTTTCTGAAGTAGTTAAGTAGTCAGTAGTTAAAGAAGTTAAGCCTCTCACTTAATCACGACCTTTTTTCCGTTGTAGATATACAGGCCCTTAACCGTAGGCTTGCCATTGAGGCGACGGCCGTCGAGGGTATACCAGGCGTTGGAGAATTGATAATTGACAATTGACAGCTGAGAATCATTAATACCTGTTGACGCCGGATCCTCATCGAGCCACTGGAATACCTCGCCGTAAGTGCCGGTGGTGCAGAGGTAGAGGAAAAATTCGGTGCCTACGGCAATGTGGTCAGAAGGGGTGACGCTATCGTCAATCTTGTACCAGTCGCCCTCACCGTCGGGGTGTGCATCACGGAAGGAGAGGTAGTTACCGTAAGGCACCACCATGTCGCCTTTTGAATGGACGAACTGGATGCGGTGCTTCGGCTGCCATCCGGAGGCGACGCCATTGTCGGCCAGCGCACGGTGCAGGTCCTTGCAGGCATCACCCTTCTCGGTGGGAACATCGTTGAAATTCGAGGCATCGGCCAGATAGTCGTAAAATTGTGTGGTAAAAAGTTTGTCGAGGTGAGCCCATACTTTGTCCTCCTTGGGCGACTGGAACAGTTCTTCCATCTGCTCTTTGGTGTAAGTGCGGCCGTCAGCCTCAAAACCCTCCTGCAGCTGTTCGTACCACCTCTCGTGGATGTTGTTGATTGTCAATTCCTTGCTTTTTATCCACTCCATGATGCCCGTGTCGAGGAACTGCTGCGAGAGGTAGTCCTCCAGCTTATGGCTCTTCAAGTCGGGATGCGTGTCCAACATACCTTGTATAATCATTGGTATGACCATCGGCATGGTGGTTATTCCCTTGTGGTGGTCTGTCTCCGTGTCGTAGCTGTTACCGTCGTCGTCCATGTAGTAGCGCATGGTGGCGATGAGGTCGTAGGGGCCGTCGCCAACAATGCTGCCACGGTAGCGCAGTTCTCGGTCCATTCCCAGCTGCTCCAAGCGGCGCTGCACGGCCAAAGCCACGGCACCGCCCTGTGAGAATCCGAATCCGAACGACCTCCAGTCGCTCTTGAACTGTAGCGCACGCTTGTCGTTAACATGCTTATTATAAAGTCTCAATCCATAGTCCACGGCATCCGTCATCTGACGGGCTGTCAGTTCTTGTGCCAGATAGGGGTGTGCCAAGTCCTTTGTGACACCGTAACCCTCATAATCGGGGGCGATGATGATGCAACGGGAAATGAAGTTCTGGTCTTCGTCAGAACCCAATCCGTAAATACCATTGGCAAGAAAGGAGAACAGCACACTCTCCTTCAAATTCATTTCCGACGTGGGACACTCATCGTCTGACGTGATAGTAAAGTGGCTGTAGATATGCACCGACTCTATGCCATCGTCCTCATTCGGTTCCTCAGGATTCCATGCGACGAGTAATGATGAGAGCACCACATCCTTGCCCTCAGCATCGACCGACGGGTAGTTGTATTTATAGAAAACGGCATCGGTTGACCTTTTGTCCTGTTTCAGACTATCAGATACCTCGGCGGTCTGTGCCTTCATAACGCCGCAGAGTGTGAGGATGGCGGCGAGCATCCATAAATTCTTCTTCATATCTTTAATTTTAGGTATACATACAGATTGCACCTGCAAAAATAGAAAAAAAAATCGACAATGAGTCAGTTTTTACTATTTTTATTACTTCGTCGCATGTGTTTGCTATCACGAAAAACTTTGCAAAATTACTAAGTTTCGTTCAGAATTCATCGTTCAGGGTGCATAGATTTTATTTTTTATAGTTAAAAGAGCTTAATTTTGTCACCTTTATGAAGTATGAGCAATGTACTCTGAACTATTTTTATTACCTTTGCACCCGCTTTTTGCAAAAATATTTTCCCCGAAGGGGGAAATAGGAGCCGGAACAGGCGCTGACTCCTACTGATTATTAACCCATTAAAAGACGGTCTGATAAACGTCTGTTCAGGCCTCGCCCTGTCGAGAGATTGGGCAACATATTTATTTTTTATGTCAGAATTAACAAAGAACGTCCAGCCATTACAGGACTTCGACTGGGAACAGTTTGAGAATGGCACGACCGCTAACGTCAGCAAGGAAGAGCTTGACAAGGCGTACGACGAAACCCTTAACAAGGTTAGCGAGCACCAGGTCGTTGACGGTAAGGTCATCAGCGTCGACAAGAAGGAAGTAGTCGTCAACATCGGCTACAAGAGCGATGGTATCATCCCCGCCTCGGAATTCCGCTACAACCCCGACCTGAAGGCCGGCGACATTGTAGAGGTCTACGTTGAGAACGCTGAGGACAAGAAGGGTCAGCTGATCCTGTCGCACAAGAAGGCTCGCATGTCGAAGTCTTGGGAGCGTGTCAACGCCGCCCTGGAGAGCCAGGAGGTTATCAATGGTTACATCAAGTGCCGCACGAAGGGTGGTATGATCGTTGACGTATTCGGCATCGAGGCCTTCCTGCCCGGCTCACAGATTGACGTTCACCCCATACGCGACTACGACCAGTTCGTAGACAAGACGATGGAGTTCAAGATTGTGAAGATCAACCAGGAGATCCGTAACGTAGTCGTATCACACAAGGCTCTTATCGAGGCCGAACTTGAGGCTCAGAAGCAGGAGATCATGTCGAAGCTCGAGAAGGGTCAGATTCTGGAAGGTACCGTTAAAAACATTACCAGCTACGGCGTATTCGTAGACCTGGGTGGTGTTGACGGACTGATCCACATCACAGACCTCAGCTGGGGCCGCGTAGACGATCCCCACAAGGTGGTTGAGCTCGACCAGAAGATTAATGTCGTTATCCTTGACTTCGATGAGGACAAGAAGCGTATTGCTCTCGGTCTGAAGCAGCTGACCCCGCATCCTTGGGATGCTCTGGATGCTAACCTCAAGGTTGGTGACCACGTGAAGGGTAAGGTTGTTGTCATTGCCGACTACGGTGCATTCGTTGAGATCCAGCCTGGTGTTGAGGGTCTGATCCACGTCAGCGAGATGTCTTGGAGCCAGCACCTGCGCAGCGCTCAGGAGTTCCTGAAGGTTGGCGACGAGGTAGAGGCAGTCATCATCACGCTTGACCGCGACGAGCGCAAGATGTCACTCGGCATCAAGCAGCTGAAGGAAGATCCTTGGGAGGCTATCGAGGTTAAGTATCCTGTTGGCAGCAAGCACACCGCCAAGGTTCGCAACTTCACCAACTTCGGTGTATTTGTTGAGCTTGAGGAGGGTGTTGACGGTCTGATTCACATCAGCGACCTCAGCTGGACCAAGAAGGTGAAGCATCCCTCTGAGTTCACTCAGGTTGGCGCACAAATCGACGTCATCGTACTCGACATCGACAAGGAGAACCGCCGTCTGAGCCTTGGCCACAAGCAGCTCGAGGACAATCCTTGGGATGTATTCGAGGCTAAGTACACCGTAGGCTCTATCCACGAGGGTAAGATTATCGACCTGATGGAGAAGGGTGCTGTTGTACAGCTCGACGAGAACGTTGAGGGCTTCGCTACTCCGAAGCACCTTGTCAAGGAAGATGGTTCACAGGCTGCTCAGGGCGAGACGCTGCCCTTCAAGGTGATTGAGTTCAACAAGGACTCTAAGCGCATCATCCTCAGCCACAGCCGCACCTTCGAGGATCCGAAGCGTGAAGAGAAGGCTGCTGCCAAGAAGACCCGTGCTCCTAAGAAGGACGACGCTCCGAAGATTGAGAACGTAGCTGCAAGCACCACGCTGGGCGATATCGACGTACTGGCTGAGCTGAAGGCTAAGATGGAGAAGGGCGAGTAATCACCCACCCTTCCTCCTAATAATAATTAATGTACGTGCGCGAGAAGTTTTTCTCGCGCACGTCTTTTTATGCTCTTTATTGAACGTTTTACACCCATTTACTTCTTTAAGCATGCCAAGAAGACTTGATTTATATCAATTAATTAGCAAAACGTAAGCGTTTACGCAATTTTTCTAACAAAATGTTTGGCTTTTTGTAGTTTTTGCTTTAATTTTGCAAGCAAAAAGAAAGAAGAGAGTATTTTTAACACAAATAATAACCATTTAAAAAGTAAAGATTATGAATGCAGCAAAAGTTGTAGAAGAGCTGAAACAGCGTTTCCCCAACGAGCCCGAGTACATTCAGGCCGTCAGTCAGGTACTTCCTACCATCGAAGAAGAGTACAACAAACACCCCGAGTTTGAAAAGGCTAATCTGATTGAGCGCCTTTGCATCCCCGATCGTGTTTGCGAATTCCGTATCACATGGACCGACGACCA
The DNA here is from genome assembly GCA_016286995.1 of Prevotella sp. Classification (GTDB taxonomy): domain Bacteria; phylum Bacteroidota; class Bacteroidia; order Bacteroidales; family Bacteroidaceae; genus Prevotella. Next base: position 399 of record JAEEVA010000014.1, on the reverse strand, counting down.
GGGTAAGGTTCAGACCAACATGGGTTACCGTATCCAGCACAACAACGCCATTGGCCCGTACAAAGGCGGTCTGCGTTATCACAAGAGTGTAAACCTGGGTATCCTGAAGTTCCTGGCTTTCGAGCAGACTTTCAAGAACTCATTGACCACGCTGCCTATGGGTGGTGCCAAGGGTGGATCTGACTTCTCACCCCGTGGTAAGAGCGATGCTGAGGTAATGCGTTTCTGCCAGGCATTCATGAACGAGCTTTATCGCGTAATCGGTCCTGATGAGGATGTTCCCGCTGGTGACATCGGTGTTGGTGGCCGTGAGGTAGGCTATCTGTTCGGACAGTACAAGAAGCTCACACACCAGTTCCAGGGTGTGCTGACCGGTAAGGGTCTGAGCTTCGGCGGTTC
>JAEEVA010000043.1 GCA_016286995.1 Prevotella sp. | reverse complement strand
ATCTTACGGAACATCTCCACACCAGTAACAACTGACTTCTTGTCCTCACCAAGACCGAGCAGCTCAACTTCGTCACCAACGTGGATGACACCAGTCTCAATACGGCCAGTAGCAACAGTACCACGACCTGTGATTGAGAATACGTCCTCAACAGGCATCAGGAAGGGCTTGTCAGTAGCACGGGGAGGCTCCTGGATCCAAGTGTCGCAGGTATCCATCAGCTCCATAACCTTCTGCTCCCACTTCTCAACACCGTTCAGGGCACCGAGTGCAGAACCACGAATGATAGGAGTATCATCCTCAAACTCGTACTGAGCGAGAATCTCCTGAACCTCCATCTCAACGAGCTCCAGCATCTCCTCATCCTCAACCATATCACACTTGTTCAGGAAGACAACCAGACGGGGAACGTTTACCTGACGGGCGAGCAGGACGTGCTCACGGGTCTGAGGCATAGGACCGTCAGTAGCAGCAACAACAAGGATAGCACCGTCCATCTGGGCAGCACCAGTTACCATGTTCTTCACATAGTCAGCGTGTCCCGGGCAGTCCACGTGAGCATAGTGACGAGTCTTAGTCTCGTACTCAACGTGAGCGGTGTTAATAGTGATACCACGCTCCTTCTCCTCGGGAGCGTTGTCAATCTGGTCGAATGACTTGATTTCAGAGAGACCCTGCTTAGCCAAAACAGTGGTGATGGCAGCGGTCAGAGTAGTCTTACCGTGGTCAACGTGACCAATTGTACCGATGTTTACGTGCGGTTTGGTGCGCACAAATTGTTCTTTAGCCATAGCTTTTGTTTATTTATTGTTATAAATGAATTGTTGCGATTTAAATCGTCGTTTTCTCTATGAGCTGTTACTGAGATTTGAACTCAGGACCTCTTCCTTACCAAGGAAGTGCTCTACCACTGAGCTATAACAGCGAGCTTTGAGCGGAAAACGGGGCTCAAACCCGCGACCCCCAGCTTGGAAGGCTAGTGCTCTATCAACTGAGCTATTTCCGCAACACTGACTTCCTTTTCCGGAAGTGGGTGGTGATGGATTCGAACCACCGAAGTCGAAAGACAACAGATTTACAGTCTGCCCCATTTGGCCGCTCTGGAAACCACCCTCAATGTTTTGCCTCCTTGCCTTTTTCGCTAAAAGCGAATTGACTTTCGTCAATCCAGAGCCTCTTGTCGGATTCGAACCAACGACCCCGAGATTACAAATCACGTGCTCTGGCCAACTGAGCTAAAGAGGCTTGCTCTAAGCATCCGCTAACCGATTTTGGAGTCTTATCATCGGAAAGCGGATGCAAAGGTAGGCATTATTTTTGAATTACCAAAACTTTTTCGGTTTTTTTTTATCTATTTCTCAATTTTTCCTTAAATTTCTGCAGCTGAACACGCATAGAGTCTACGCAAAGGTCAGTAGATTCCTCAAAAGTGTCACTTATCTTCTCTACGAAGAGAGTCGTTCCAGGCACTGTGACGGTCAGGCTCACCTCCTTGTTTTGTGCAGTCGCAGGCTTAACTACCTTGCATTGCACCTCCACCTTCTGAATATCTTCAAATGTTTTCTCCAACTTGGCGACCTTCTTGTCGATGAACGCCTGTAATTTCTCGGTAGCGTCGAAATGAATCGACTGAATCTTAATTTCCATAGTTACCTCCTGTTTTTAATTAAAGGGTAAATAAATAAGGTTAAGCCCTCGGATGGGCATTCTCATACACTTTCTTCAATTGTTCGAACGTCGTATGGGTGTAAATCTCCGTGGTTGACACGCTCTCGTGTCCCAGCAGTTTACATACACTCTCCAGACCGGCACCATTATTCAGCATGGCTGTCGCAAAGGAGTGGCGGAGTACATGCGGTGAACGCTTTTTCATCGTCGTTACTTTTGAAAGGTATGTCTTCACGATGTACTCTACCTGGTATCTGGAGAATCGACGTCCTTTGTTGTTTAGCAGCAGGGCTGGATCTATGTGTAACGATTGTTCATTACGCAACTGCATATATTCTCTGAGTATAGTTTCCAGTTCTTTCCCAAATGGTACTATGCGTTGCTTGTTTCTCTTGCCAGTCACCTTCAACTGGCGCGTCGTCAAATCCACGTCCTGGTCGTTGAGTCCTATCAGCTCCGCCAAACGGATACCCGTCTCATATAATAATATAATTATTGTACGCGCGCGTAAATCCGCATAGCTGTCGCCCCACATCTGAGGCTGGTCTATCAGACGGTCCATTTCCGTCTCACGCACAAAGTACGGCAGAGGTTTTTGTTTTTTGGGACCTTTAACCAATCTTGCAGGATCATTCTTGATGGCATCTCGGGCAAGAGCGAAGCGAAAAAAGGAACGCACGGCACTCAAACTGTTGTTCACAGTGGATGCCATGTCGCCTTTATCCATCATACTCTCCACCCAATCACGGATAATATCAGAGTCTACCGACTCCCATGAGAGATGACTATCTCGATTTTTGAAGTACGATTCGAAGTCTACCAGACTTCGTTTGTATGTGCGTACAGTCAGTTCAGAACGGTTCCGTTCGTAACGCAGGTAGTTCAAAAAATCTGTTATCATCATAACGTTGCATCTCTATTTCGGCAACGAAGTTACGATTTTTTTTTGAAACTACCAAAGAAATCGCGTACTTTTTTTATTCTTCAGTTGCGCGAAGCTTCTGTACGTAGATAGCATGCTCCATCTTCAGGCGCTTCAGTACAGAGGGCTTGTCGAACTGCTGACGAGCACGGAGCTCTTTAACAATGCCAGTCTTTTCGTACTTTCTCTTAAACTTTTTGAGGGCCTTCTCGATGTTCTCGCCTTCTTTTACAGGTACAATAATCATTTGCTTTTGGTTTAATTTTTTAATTGTTATAAATACGTTTTTTTGCGCTTTGGACATAGGTGTCACGAAAAGCGGGTGCAAAGTTACAATAAATTCCCCAATCAGCCAAGTTTTTTCTCTTTTTTTTCATCTTTTCGCAAAAAAAACAGTAATTTATGCAGCCATAATAATCAAACAGAACCCCTTTTATAATACTATTCATCCAGCAGCAGTACAGTGGCGCTACGGGCAGCCTGGGCACCCATGACCAACACCTGGGCGATGTCGGCAGTCTTCGATGGACCGCTGATAAAGGTGCCGTAGCCATATTCTTCGAAGCCCTTCGTTTCGTCTGTGTCGGCACTGCCGCTACTCGTTGACAGTCGGGCGTATGCTTCGTGCATGTTGTTGACAATCTGACTCTTTGGCAACAAGATAACGAGATTTTCGGAGATGAAGCAGACGGCTTTTTCTTTCATCTGCTGGGGAATCCACACACAGGCATTCTCTGCAACGCCGAAGCTGCCGCGGATGATACCGACATCGGTGCCGTTGAGGTCACGGGCACGACCCACCTCGTCAGGATTGCGTGTGGCAATGGTAATTTCAGGCAGGTTGGAGGCAATTTCCTTGGCGTCTGGATACAGCTCGCGGATGAGCTCGTTGATGTCTCGGCCCTTCTCCACCTCGATGGCGTTGCCACCCACGCTCTTGGTCATGTTCATAAACTGCAACAGCGGGTCGGGGTAGGTGATGGCCTTGATGTCGCTGAGGTCAGGCATGTCGAAGCGCTCACGCACATTCGCCCTGTACTTCTTCAATATATCTTCTTTACTACTCATAATCCTTTATCATTTCGTGGAACGGTTTCTTGGGGAACTCCATCATCTTGTGACCCTCGGCCCAGGGGTTGAGGCCACAGTTCATCAGTGGCGAGGGGATGAGATTGGCCCAGTGAGCAAGGCCGGTGCCGAAGTTGTAGAGCCTAGGCGAGCCGTAAAGCATAGACATGCCACGGCACATCAGCTTCTTCTGTGGGTTGGCGGTGCCGAAGTCGTCTAACTGCTGGCGCCACTGGTAAATTTGGTCGCCTAAATTCACCTTTACGGGACACACTGTTTGACACGATAGGCACAACGTGCAGGCGGAGACGTTGCCACTGTGCTTCTGTGGGTCGCGTAGCATACCGAGATTGATGCCGATGGGGCCGGGGATGAAGTAGCTGTAGCTGTAGCCGCCCGAGCGACGGTATACGGGGCACGTGTTCATACATGAGCCGCAGCGGATGCATTTCAGCGATTCCCAGTGTTCAGGATTGGCAATCCACTCCGAGCGGCCGTTGTCCACGAGTACGATGTGCATGTGGTGTGCCGTAGGACGGGCCTTGCGGAAGTGCGACGTGTAGGTTGTCGTAGGCTGACCGGTACCCGCACGGCAGAGCATGCGTTGGAAGACGGCCAGGCATTCATAATTTGGAATAATTTTCTCCAGTCCGATGGCGGCGATGTGTAGCTTGGGGCAGGACGTTGACATGTCAGCGTTACCCTCGTTGGTACATACCACGATGTCGCCCGTCTCAGCAATGCCGAAGTTGCCGCCCGTCATGCCGGCGTCAGCCGTCAGGAACTCGTTGCGTAGTGACAGACGGGCACGGTATGTCAGGAACGTCGGGTCATGGTTGCCCTTCTCGTTGCTGATGCCCTTCTCTTCGAACAACTCGCCCACATCATCGTGGTTCAGGTGGATGGCGGGCATGACGATGTGGCTGGGAGCCTGGCCCTTCAGCTGGATGATACGCTCGCCAAGGTCGGTTTCCACGACTTCAATGCCCTTGGCTTCGAGGTAGGGGTTCATACCGCACTCCTCGGTGAGCATCGACTTCGACTTCACCATCTTTTTCACGTTATGGTTCTTCAGGATGCCGTAGACAATCTCGTTGAACTCCTTGGCGTCCTTTGCCCAGTGTACCTCCACGCCGTTCTTCTCGGCAGCAGTGGCAAACTGGTCCAAATATTCATCCAAATGAGTGATGGTATGGCGCTTGATTTGTGACGCCTTCTCGCGCAGCTGTTCCCACTCGTCCAGTCCGTAGGCCATATTGTCGCGCTTCGAGCGTACGGCCCAGAAGGTGGCGTCGTGCCAGTGGGCGTAAGTCTGGTTCTTCAGGAACTGCTTGGCTGCTTTGCTATGCTGTGTACTCATAATTATCAATTATCAATTACTTTTACAGTCCTGCTGCTAAAATCTCTACTACATGCTTGAACTTGATGCTGAGGCCTTGCTTCTTGGCCACGCCGGCCATGTGCATGAGGCACGAGCAGTCGGGGCCGGTCACGTACTCGGCACCGGTCTGAATATGGCGCTCCACCTTGTCGCGGCCCATCTGAGCAGAAATGGCGGTCTCCTCGACGGAGAACATGCCGCCGAAACCACAGCACTCGTCGGGACGGTCGGGCTCCACGACGTCAATGCCGTCGACCAGCTTCAGCAGGTCCTTGATTTTGTTGAACTTATCGACGTGCTGTTCGGAGGGACTGCTGAGTCCCAGCTCGCGCACGCCGTGGCACGAGTTGTGCAGGCTTACCTTATGGGGGAATGTGCCCAAGCGGCGGTCTACCTTCACCACGTCGTGCAGAAACTCTACGACGTCCATGCAGCGCTTGGCGGTGTCACACTCGTGGTTCAGCAGGCGCGGATAGTTCAGACGTATAAAGGCCGTGCAGCTGACGCTGGGGGATACCACGTAGTCGAAGTCCTTGAACTTCTCCTCAAACTTCTCAGCCAGAGGAATGGCCTGTTTCTCGAATCCCGCATTGGCCATGGGCTGTCCGCAGCAGGTCTGCTTCTCGGGGTATGTTACGTCTATCCCTAAATGCTTCAGCAACTTCCATGTTGCCATGCCTACCTCTGGATAGACGGCATCCACGTAACATGGGATAAATAGTCCTACCTTCATATTAATTCTCAATTTTCAATTCTCAATTCTCAATTGTCAATTCTCAATTATATTACGTGCAGTCCGAGGAACACCATCAGACCATTCATCAGTATCCAGAAGATAGCGAACGGCATGGTCTTGCGCATGATGTCGCCGTCCTGACCTTCCATGTCGCAGGCTGCGGTGGCGATGGCTATCGACTGCGGCGACAACAGTTTACCTCCCTCACTTCCTGCGCAGTTAGCTGCGGCGAGCCAGTTGGACTCATTGCCAGTCACGCCGAAGAACGTACTCTGGTTCACCAGTCCCAAGTCGCTGGCTGCAGTGGCCTGCAACTTACCAAACAGGATGTTGGCATTGGTCGCGCTGCCTGTTACGAATGTGCCGATGCTACCAATCAGCGGCGCGAAGAACGGGAAGGCTGCGCCTGTCAGAAGCACCAGTCCCTTGGCAATGTCGTTGGTCATGCCCGTGTTGTTCATCAGCATGGCCATTGCTACTAGGCAGCAGATGGTGACGACAGTCTTCTGCAAGTTCAGCGTTGTCTTGGCGAGCAACTTCATCAGGGCACCGAACGACATACCCTGAATCAGGCCACCGATAACAGCGCCGAGGAATATCATGAGGCCTGCATTTGACAGCCAGCCAAACTTAAATGTGTTGCCAATGACGGGCAAATCAAATTTCGTCACCAGCGTATTGTTAAGCACCTCGTTGACGGGCGGCACAATTTTGCTCGAGATGAGAATGAAGAAAATAATCAGGCCGTAGACGCTCCAGGCTTTGAGCGTTTTCACGGTGCCGAACTTATGCTTCTCCACATGCACCGTGTCCTTCTCGGCCTCGTGGCGCAGGAAGAGCTTGTTGTAGATGAGCATGGCACAAATGGCTGCAACGCTGCCGAGGATGGCCGGCGTCTCAGGGCCGATGAAGTGGGCGCAGCAGAACTGCACCACGATGGAGAATGTGCCGACGAACAGCGCGATGGTGAGGTTCTTGACGATTTTCGTCCTGTCCGTCATCATCAGGATGAGGAATGGCGTGATAAAGAACATCAGTGAGAGTTGTAATATAATAAAGGTAGCCACTTCACAAAGTTCCTCTGGTGTTGCCACACCGTTTGCGGCCACTTGGTTTGCGAGTGTCGTAGCAGGCAGTCCTACGGCGCCGAAGCCCACAGCCACGGTATTTGCGACAAGACAGATGACGGCAGAGAACATCGGCTTGAATCCGAGTCCGATGAGGATGGCTGCTGGAATGGCCACAGCAGTTCCGAAACCGGCCATGCCTTCGAGTACGCCGCCCAAGCCCCACGTCAGCAGGAGTACCAGCAGCCCTTTGTCGGACGTCATTTGGATAAACTGCGTCTTGATAGTCTCAATCTCCTTTGTCTCGCACAAAATGTTATAACTGAAGATGGCGCAGATGATAATTAGGATAATCGGAAAGCATGCCTTCAGGAAACCTTCGACGACCGACCACAGCGTGATGCCGTATATCGATGTTTCTGCGTATTTTTCCGGAACGATGCCCATGTTCGGCACAGCGAACAGGGCCAACAAGATAGTAACTATCAGCGTAATGATGGCGCTGCGGTAACCAGACACTTTGAATCCCATCATCAGTACGATGAGCAATAAGATGGGAATAACAGATATTAATGCTGTCATAGGACTTTTAGTTATTAATGATTATTATATAAGTTCTCTGCCTAGGCCCACGAGGGGGCGTCGTAATTTGCCGACAAATATACGAAAAAAACGCGATATGGAAACAATAATAATGTGAAAAAATCAAAAATGCCCGATTAATGTCGGTATACAGTGGCGTATTTCCAAAGGTATAGTATTAATTTCAATATCGTTACCGCTAATCTTCATGTGTACCATGCAGGCCCTGCTGTTCAGTGGCTTGTGCTGGTCAAAGATGAAGTTGCCGATACTATAGAAGATCTTTTTGCCTCGAAAATCTTCGATGGTCTGTAAGGTATGAGTATGGTGACACACCAATACGTCGGTGCCGGCACTGATAAGCTGGTGAGCATCCCAGCGCTGTCGGCTAACAGGCTGTAGCGTGTGTTCGCCGCCCCAGTGCAGCGACACGATAATCACCGCCGTAGAGTCAGCCTTGCGTAATCGGTGTACACGGTTTAGCAGCGAGTCCATCGGCTCTTGACTGACGCAGGGCTTGTCAGGCAGATAGGCATAGTTCTCGAGAGCCAGCCTCAGAGATGTTATGAGCCATACCTTCCGCGGACTATCGGCTAATAGTACAGGTTCCGCTGCTTCTGCCATGTTGGAACCGGCCCCAACAGGTACAATCCCTGCGGCCTCGATGTTACGACGGGTGTCCATTAGTCCCTCGCGTCCTTGGTCAATGGAGTGATTGTTGGCTAAATTCAGGTGAGTGAAGCCGTGCGCCTTCAGACTATTAAGCCATTCGGGCTCGCTGCGGAAAATATAGAGCTTCTGAACGGGCGACTTAATCTCCGTAGCTGGACATTCCAAGTTGCCAACCACCACCTGGGCAGACCGGAAGATAGAGTCGATACTATCCGTGAAGAGATGGTCGATCCCATGACGTTCAATAACACGACGCACCCCGCGATCAAGCAGGATGTCGCCGGTGAAAATAACGTCAAGTGTGTCGGCAGAAAATGCCGACACACAAGAACTAACAGCCAGAAGAATAAAAAACTTCCTCATTGGGCTCTGGCATATTGTTCAGTGGCACGATGATGCCCTTCATCCATTCTGGCATGCCCTTACGCGGGTTCGTTTCCAGCTGTTTCTGCCACTCCTCGTCAGTCAGGCGTGGTTGGTCAATAGGCTGAATGAACTCACGATAGCTCAGCACTGCACCACGGGTAAGATACAGATAGCCGCCCATCTCCACCACTACGTAGATTTCGTCAGCACAGCCTACTGCCTCAAACAATATTGACTTGTCGGGATTGTTGTCAGAATTGGCAGTGTAGACGTCGGCTACCAGTGCTACCTTGCGGTCGGCGCCTTCCACGTCGGACCAGCCCATCAGACTTTGGTCAGGCATGCGGATGAGGTCCAAGGAGATGTTTTCGATGGTGGCGCCGATGTAAGATATCTGGTCATACTCTTCATCGGACAGCAGTTGTCCGGCCAACTCTTTCTCACTCACCATCAGCAGGAATTTCACTTCTTCCTCCATGCGCTCGGTGACTTCCTTGATCTTTGTGGTCATCATGCCCTGCTCTTGCAACACCTTGGCGGTATTGTCGAGCAGTTCAATAGCTTTCTTCCAGAACGGCACGTTGGGTTCCACGTATCCCCTGACTAACGGCTCAGGCACACCGCCACCGCCACATTCCGCTCCCATGGGTTGCTTGGCATAGAGAATGGCGTCGTGTTTCAGCTCTGCCCATGAGGCCAGTGCGGCATTCAGGTCCTTCTTGCCCCAAGCGGGATTCACCATGAAGTAAGGAGCCTTCTCGCCCTTGCCCTCCTGTGTCAGCACTTTCAGTGTCTGCATCCATTGGGTGACGATAGTCTCCTTCCAGTCAATCTCGCCCATGCGCTTCTTCATCTTGTCGAGGGTGGGAGAGAACCCCTTCCACGCCGTCTTTTCCTCCATCAGTATCTGCTCAGCTGTGCTAACACCCATAGCAGCCATGACGTCAAGGCCTTTAGGAGTGGCGCGTTGTGTGGGTTCACCGTCGTAATCTACCATTTCCTGCAGCACTTCGGCATCTGGTTGGTAGCGTTGTGGCATGACGCATATCTTGTTATGGCTCGTTTTCTCGTACTTCGGACGGATGCGTGTCTGCTTGTTGCCGATGTCGTTAATCCTGGCTGTCAGCTGTTTCAGGGCCTTGTCATCGTAGATTAGCTCTTCCTGCGACTTACCGCTCTTCTCGACCTCTGTGATGATTTGCGGTAGGCTCAGGTTATCGTGCTTACCCATCAGCAGTGTTATCAGTTTGTCGATTTTTTCGTACTTCTGAAGTGTCTTGGGTGACTGCTTCAGGGCGAACGCCATCATGACGGCCTGCTTCACCTCTGTGTCGTGGTTGGTACCAAGCGACGCTGCCTGCAACCACATCATACCTCGGAAGTAGCGCTTCAGGGCATCGCTACGGGTGTAGTGGCCGCGGGCACGGAATAGACTGTATGGGAACGAGATGTCGCCCTGATAGTCCATCAGCATGCCGCTGGTTGTGTTCTCAGCCTGTAGACATTTGTTAATCTCCTCCTGTTCCGTACGGTAGTCATTGGCGTTCTCCATTGGCTTGCCGGTAAACAAATGTAGGGCTACGTCGAAGAATTGGCGGTTGCGGTAGGCAATATACCCTTCATCGCTGTCGTCGGGTGCTCCTTCATAGTAACTCCTCATGATGTCGCGCATCTCGCGGGAGAAGTCCGTCATTAGGTTTAGCAGCTGATATTCCTCCAACTCACGCAACATGCAGTCGATGTAGAGATGGTAGAGTTGCAGATAGAGGTCGGTGGTTACAAAGCTCGGAAATTCGTTGTAGTCATTCTGTTCGTAAATATGGAACAGTTGCGCGTGGTTAGCTGGTACAATGGCAAAGCCCTCCTCACCGAGTTTTTGACATAGCGTCGAGTCGAAGTTCTTCACCTGTTGCGGGTTCAGCAGGTTGGTCATGTTCACCCGCAAGCCTTCCTCTACGTCGAAGTTCTGCTTCATCAGTTCTTCCTCCCGTTCTTTCAGACGTTTCATGAATGCTAGCTCTTGTTCGCTGTAGTTTAGTAGCTTCTGTTCGTCGATGGCCCTGTAGTAAGCGTCACGCCAGCTCTCACCTTCTTTGCTCTCCACACCCTGCACTTTTTCGTCAAACTTCCACATCAACGAGTCGTACCACGTTGTGCTTTCGTAGATGCCTCTCAGATACGAGTCTTTGAAAGGCAGTCCTTTCTGTGCTGCAGGAGCGTTCCGCAGAATGCGCAGGTCGCTCAGACACAAACCCGTCACGTCCATGTCGTAGTCGATGCTGTCTTTTAACAGTTCGGCATTGATTCTCGACACCGGTACTTGTACTACACTCTGTTTTTGGCTGCATGCTACCATCAGGCCCGCCATGCATGCCATCATCATCATACTCTTCTTCATTCTCTAAACCTTTTGATTGCTGTTTCTCGTGTTACACCTTTTATTATATAATGGTCGAACGCCATGCCGAACCCGTCCCAATGGTAGTCCGACACCACATATTGTCCGTCCGTCGTCTTTTCCAATGCCCTTATTTTGCCGTTCGTATAACGGAAGTCCTCCAAAATGCCGCCCAGTTTTGACCCCAGCCACAGCGGTCGTGCCTTGCCATTTACTTGCTTGAAAATGAAAATGCGGCGAGCCTTCTCCGGATAGTACCGTGTGCCCTTTATCACGCCGACCATCGCGTCTGTCTGTCCGTCGCCATCCACGTCACCTGTTTGGAATTGATACACGGGATAGAGCAGTCGCCAGCCATTTACATAATACAGGCTGTCGTGCTCCTTTTGCAATTCGAAGCTTTGCGCAGAGCAGAAGCTAACGCAAAACAACATGGTTAATATGGGTAATATTCGGCAACTCATGGAGTAATTTCGCTATCATAGGTGGCAAAGTTACGAAAAACGAGCGAAATACAAAAGGAAAATGCTTTTTTCTTTTCATTTCCGAGTGAAAAGTAAGTTCGGTGAAGCCAAAGTTACGAAAAAAAACTAAAAAAGTATGCTAGTAACAAAAAAAATTCGTATATTTGCTCACAAAATGAAAGTATAACTAAAAACAATGAGTCCTATGCTAAACCAATTCCTTTCAGAACTGAGGCTTTTTCTGCCATCAGAACGTATTTATACCGATGAGCTTCGTACACTTGGATGGGGTACCGATGCCAGTTTCTACCGTCAGATCCCCAAGGTCGTGATACGTAGCGACGGTGAGGAGGAAATTTCCAAGATTGTTCAGTTGTGCAAAAAGTACAAGCTACCCTTCACCTTCCGTGCCGCAGGTACGTCACTGTCCGGACAGAGCTGTACTGATTCGGTGTTGATAGTAGCTGGCAAACATTGGGAGAAATACACCCTTGTGGACTACGATGCCATTACTCTGCAGCCTGGCATCGTGGGTGCTCGAGTCAACGAGATATTAAAACCTTATGGACGCGTGTTTCCGCCCGATCCAGCGTCAATAGGTTCGGCTATGGTGGGTGGCATCGTGGTGAACAATGCTTCGGGCATGAACTGTGGTGTACATGCCAATAGTGACCGCATGCTCATCTCGGCTCGCATCATTCTGACCGACGGCACCATTCTTGACACCGACGAAGTGGCCAGTCGTGAGCAGTTCTCTAAGACCCATCCGGAGTTCATCCAGAAAATTGAAGCTCTGCGCGATAAGGTGCGGGCCGATAAGGAACTGACTGACCGCATTAAGAAGAAGTACAGCATCAAGAATGTGACGGGATTGAATCTGCGTCCTTTGGTGGCTTATGATGATCCGTTCGATATTATTGCACACTCGATGGTGGGTTCTGAAGGAACTCTGGCATTCCTCTCGGAAGTGACGATGAAGACTCTGAAGGACTATCCTTATAAAGCGTCGGCTATGGTCTACTTCATGACGATGAAGGAGAGTTGTGAGGCTGTGGTGGCCATGAAGAAACTAAAGGCTGGCGAGGAGGATTTGGCGATGAGCGCCGAGAATCTGATGGTGAAGAGTGCTGAGATGCTCGACTACAAATCGCTCAGTAGCGTCGACGATCCTGTCTATCTTCAGTATAAGGCTGATGTGGATGCGGGTAAAATACCAGGCGTCGAACCAGGCGATTATCACAATCTGACGGCTATACTGACTGAGACTAAGGGCATTACGCATGAGCAGTTGCTTGACAAGATTGAACGGATTAAGGAGTGCTTGGGCCAGTTCCGCTTGTATATTCCTGCTGAGTTTACCGAAGACCCGGCTGTCTATGGCAAATACTGGGCTATCCGTAGCGGCATTTTCCCATCGGTTGGCGGTACTCGCCCCGTTGGCACATCGTGTCTCATCGAAGATGTCGCATTCCCCATTGAGTCGCTGCCTGAGGCAACGGTGAAACTGCAAAAGCTCATTGCCGACCATGGCTATGACGACGCCTGTATCTATGGCCACGCTTTTGAGGGCAACTATCACTTTATCCTGAACCAGAGTTTTGCCGACGAGCATGAGGTGGCACGCTATGCTGAGATGATGCGCGATGTGGCCAAGTTGGTAGTAGAGGGCTATGACGGTTCATTAAAAGCCGAACACGGAACGGGACGCAATATGGCCCCATTTGTCAAGTACGAGTGGGGAGAGAAGGCGTATGAGGTGATGAAGGAACTCAAGGCTATCTTTGATCCTGACAATCTTCTGAACCAAGGCGTCATTTTCAACGACGACCCCGACTGTTTTATCAAGTGCCTGAAGCCACTGCCTGTACTCGACTACGATTTTGATAAGGTTCCCGACGGCGGCCATTATCTGATGGATCCGTCGCTCTCCACCGCAAAGGAAACTATTGAACAGGTGAAACGTGCCAATAAGTGTATCGAATGCGGTTTTTGCGAGGTGAATTGTATGTCGTGTGGTCTGACGCTCTCGTCGAGAATGCGTATTGCCGTCCAACGCGAAATCCGCCATCTCACTGCGCAGCTTCGAATGGGCGGCGATTCGGTCGCCGCCATCCAGGACCGCCTCGCCACCCTCAAGCGCCAATACAAGTATTACGGCGACCAGACCTGCGCCACCGACGGACTCTGTTCCACATCGTGCCCCATGAAGATTAATACCGGCGAACTGACGCACCTCATCCGTCAGATGGATATGAACGAGAGTCCTACAGGCTATAAGATTGGCGAGTATGCCGCCAACCACATGGCGGGCATCAAGTCCGGGCTTCGCGTCGTGCTCGATGTGGCTCATGTTGCCCATATCACCCTTGGCCCGACGATGATGACCAGTGTCTGCCGCGGCATGAACAAGATGGGACTGCCTCTCTGGACCACGGCCATGCCGAAGAAGAAACGCCAGCCCAAGCCCTCAGACCTTACGCAGTTCATCATTCAGAAGTCTGTACCGCATAAGGAGGAAGAACATTCACCGCTGAAGGTCGTTTATTTCCCAAGCTGCATCAACCAGACGATGGGCCAGTCGAAGAGTGGTGGCAAGATTCATCACCTCGTCGACGAGGTTATCCAGCTGATGGCCAAGGCTGGCTACGAAGTCATCTTCCCCGAGGGTATGGAGAAGATGTGCTGCGGACAGATTTGGGAGTCGAAGGGTATGCTCGACATAGCCGACCGTAAGAGTGCCGAGCTGGAGGCTGCCCTGTGGAAGGCCAGCGAAGAAGGCAAATACCCTGTCCTTTGCGCCCAGAGTCCGTGCTTACATAGAATGAAGAAGGTAATGCATAAGATGAAGCTCTATGAGCCCGCTGAGTTTATTATGAAGTATCTTGTGCCGCGTCTGGACTTCCATCCTATTGACAGACCTATCGCCCTGCACATCACGTGTTCCACAAGGCAGATGGGTGTGGCTGACGACCTTATCAACCTCGCCAAGCTGTGCTCTACGAAGGTCTTCCTGCCAGAGGGTGTTGGCTGTTGCGGCTTTGCGGGCGACCGAGGCTTCACGTTCCCCGAACTGAACAAGTACGGATTGCGTAAGCTCCGTCCGCAGATTGAAGCCAATCATATTGAGGTGGGATATAGCAATAGCCGTACCTGTGAGATTGGTTTGGAGACGAATACAGGCATTCCATACATGTCTATCGTCTACCTTGTTAACGAGTGTACAACAGCAAAGAAGGCCTGACTCAGGCCTTCTCTGTAGGCGATGGCTTCGCCGTCGCCTTAAAATGTGCAAGGAATTACGCTAAGTTGATAATACAGGGTGCGAGCCATTCGCTCGTGCCCTTTGTCGTTGGGGTGCAGACGGTCGGTGTCGCTGTCTTTGAAATACTGGGCATGCTCGTCCATCATGGGATAGAGGCCGCTGACACTATTCATGTCGATGACAGGTAAGGCCCAGATGTTGCCGGCATCCTTCACGGCCTGGATGTATTCTTCCAGATAGATACCACACTGGTTGGTATAGTCCTCGGTAATCTGCCAGTTGGTATCGCTGCGATGGAACTGGGCACGGTGGATGGGCGTCAGCAGCACAATCTGTTTTGTGGGATACATGCGCTTGACCTTATCTAAGGCAATATTGATGCGCCCGCGGAAGGTGCCGTTGTCCATCTTCATATAACGGCGTAGACGTTCGACGGGTTCTTTCGGTTTTCCGTGACCATATTCCACCTGTTCGACTTTCTCCTCATACCATTCACCGATAGGTACACCGTTGTTGTAGTCGTTGGTGCCAATGAAAATCAATATGGCATCTACATCATTACCGTGCTCTGCCTGTAACTGGTCGGCCTGTCGGGGAATGTCGTTCCATTGGCGCCCGCTGACAGCATAGACGTAGGGGGTGATGCCCAGCCAATCCTGCAAGAACATCCAGTATTTCTGTTTTGAACCGTCATTCTTGGGGTCAGTGATGGAGTCGCCGAAGTAGGCTACTCGCTTTTGCATCCACGGATGAATGTATGTAGATTGAGCGTTGGCAGCCCCACAAAATAGGACTGCCAATGTCAAAAGGATAAAATGTCTTTTCACGTTAACTTTTATCTCTTATCTTTTAATTCTTAACTCTTAGCTGAAGTTAGTATTCCATCATAGCAGGCAACTCCTTGGCCTGGTCAATCATCTTCTGAACCTCGCTGACGGCAGGAACACGGTTGGTCAGGTTCTTGACAGCGTTGACTTCTTCCAGCTTCTTCTGCAGGTTTTCTGCTACACGGTGTTTCAACTCCTTGACTGTGTCAACGCCACTGGCTTCCAATAACTCGGCAAACTGTGGTCCTACACCATTGATACGATACAAGTCACAGTGGTTGGCCCACTTCAGAATCAGTTTGCCACTGATGCCTGTTGCTTCTTCCAAAGCCTTGCGACCTGCTGGCTTGGCACATTTTTCTAACAATTCTGCGTCAGTCTTAATGCCTGCTGCAATCAGTTTCTCGGCGTATACTTCACCTACGCCCTCAATGTCAATTACTTTGTAAGTCATATTTGTATGGGTTTTAGTTTATTGTCGCAGGGGAGTGCACTTTGCACGCTGCTTGTGCAAATATACGAATAATAATTGAAGATGCGTCACCTTTTTATTCTTTTTTAATACTAAAGATGAATATTTACCCAAATTATTGCGTATCTTTGCGCCGATATTTTAATTTTTAGGCAAAAAATGGATTACAAAGATTTGAATTTTCAGGGAATTTCTGCCGAAAGACAGTTAGGTCAGTCTGCTGAAAGACAGTGGGATACCTCTGCTGCCTTCCCGGTATTAATGCGTAAGGTGTATGTGTGGATGACACTGGCGCTGGTCATTACAGGTTTTACTGCTTATGGCGTGGCAACCAGTCCTGGCATCATGCAGGCCATCTTAACGAACCAGGTTTTATTCTGGGGTATGATTATCGCCGAGTTTGCACTCGTCATCGGTGTCAGTGCGGCTATCAACCGTCTTTCACTGACGACGGCAACACTGATGTTTATACTTTATTCCGTCATCAACGGTGCAACACTCTCTCTCCTCCTGATGGCTTATACCATGTCGTCGGTGGCAACGGTATTTTTTATCACGGCTGGAACCTTCGGGGCAATGGCTTTGGTTGGCTATACAACGAAGACCGACCTGTCGTCGATGGGTAAAATCCTGTTTATGGCACTCATTGGCCTGGTGATAGCCACGCTAGTCAATATCTTCGTGAAAAGTGACGGCCTTACCATGATACTGAGTTATGTCGGCGTACTGATATTCGTTGGACTTACAGCATGGGATTCACAGAAAATCAAACAGATGATGCTTCAGGCATCCGATGCTGGTGAAGGAGCGCAGAAAATGGCTCTTCTGGGAGCTTTGACGCTCTACCTCGACTTCATCAATCTGTTCATCTATCTGCTCCGAATCTTTGGCAAGCGCGATTAAATCCGCGAGGAAATCACGTTCGAAGCACCACTTTTTCAAGTAGTTTAAGACTTTCACCCTCGGCACCCGATTTCCGGGCTTTGCCGAGGGCTTTTTTGTGCCGTTTTCCGTATATTTACCTCTCCCTCCCTTTGATCCTTGAGCGCATGCTGCGGACGGAGGTGCGCTTGACGTTGAGGGCAGCGGCGATGGCCTCGTCGTCGTAGTGAAGGTCGTCCTGCATGATGAGGAAGATGTACTGCGCGGTGGAGAGCCCGCTGTACTTGCGCTCCCACTCCTGCCAGCGTTTTGGGCGCAGTTCCGTGATGCGCCGTGCGTCCTCGTCCAGCCGGAAACTCAGCCTCCCCATCGTGTCCGTACTGCCACCGCCACAAGCCATCAGCAGTCCCACTGCCATCACCGTAAAGATCAACCTTTTCATACCTATACCTCTTTTAATAGGAACGCCATGTACATTGGCAGGGTCAGTAACTGATCCTTACGTCCAATATTATAGTCGCCAAGTTTTATGGCACTCGTCACATGGTATTTCTCTGGATGATTTATCACGGTACGCATAGACTTGGCATTGCCCGTTGTAGCCTTACATTCCACAGGTGTACACTGGCCCTTGTAACGCATGAGGAAATCAAGTTCCACACCACCGTCTTTATGAAAATAATACAATTTACGCCCCATCTTACCGAAAATGTCTGCCACAAAGTTCTCTTTAATGGCACCATGATAACTAATCAGGTCGCCTTGCAATATGCTCGACTGGGTGCCATCTTCGAGCATTGAAATAAGCAACCCGATATCTGCCATATATACCTTGAACTCATTTTTTAATTTATGTCCGTCAAGCGGCAGTTCCGTAATCTCCGTATTATAGCATCTGCAAATGATGCCGGCATCCTCTATCCACTGCAGGCTTCCGGCATAGTCGCGCCCACGGCCTCCTGGACGGACCACGTTGTAACTGAACTTCTTATACTCACGCGCCAGTTGGGCGGGTATCGACTCGAAACATTCCCTGATGCGCGACTTGTCGGCAGCAGGAGCATACTTTACCATGTCCGACTTATACTCATCCACGATGCGCCTCTGCACAGCAAGTACCTTGCCTATCTGCTTCGTTTCCATGAAGGTGGTCACCACCTCAGGCATACCTCCCACCACGATATACTGATGCAGCAGTTCGCGGAAACGATCGTGCAGCGCCTCTTCAACAGGTGTTTCGCTGTTCAGGCATTTCTTCAAGTAATCGAAGTGCATCGCCTTAATGCCATTGGCCCACAGCCACTCCTCAAAGTCCATCGGATACATCTCCACAATATCCTCGAAACCAACTGGTATAGAGGCTTCTTCCTCCTCCTTCTGTTCCTCGGGTGACTTATAGCCATTTACACCCAACAGTGAGCCAGTACACATCACCTCATAGCGACCGTCCTGATGGAAATATTTCAGCGAGCCTCTTGCCTTCGGACAATCCTGAATCTCGTCAAAGATAAAACAGGTCTTGCCTGGCTCAATCTCTGCATTGGGCATAGCCGCCGTAATGCGCATGATGATGGAGTCCACTTCCAGATTCGGAGAGAAGAATTTCTTGTAGTCCGGATGCTCACGGAAATCCAGATATACCACATGCTTGAAATGCTTTTGTGCAAAGTCCATCACACTGCTGGTCTTGCCGCACTGGCGGACTCCTTTCACAACCAATGGCTTGTGTGAGGCATCATCCAACCACGATTGGAGTACGTTTTCTATCTTTCTTTTATACATAATAACACGTTTTACAGCCGACTTTCTTTCGTTGGTCACACGTTTTATGGCCGACTTTTTGTGCAAATATACACATTTTATTTTATTTCTCAATACTATTTGCAGATGAAAATTGTGATTATTAAGTCAGTTTAACTTTTTCCCTCGAGCGGTCCACCTGGCGCTGCATCTCGATAGGGAACATATCACGTGGTTCTCGTTCGAGGGTGAATTCGTGGTTGACTACCCGACGTTCCTTTATGATCGTCCGTCGCAGACCACCATTGTGGCGATGATGCCCAGTCGTGTACTCAGGGTTTGGCAAAGAAGTTGGAAATCAAAGATAAATGGAAGACCTTCGAGGTGTTATGGGATAGAAGAAACATGTACCGCGATTATTACGATGCCATGAATCAGGATCAAACCTATCTGTTTCTTGATAAGCTGAAAGAACTGTTCGAATAACATTTCTTCGGGCGAAATCTGTGAGAAAATGAATAGATTTCGCCCGAATTTACTCTATTTTGGGCGAAATCTATCACAAAATAGTTAGATTTCGCCCAAAATGCTTGTTGGTATCAAAGAATTATTGTATCTTTGCCGGGTGTAAAATAAGTGTGTTGCAATGGAGACTATTATTGGAAGAGAAGCGGAAATCAAAAGACTAACGATAGCTGTAAAAAGTCCTCGTTCTGAGTTTGTTGCTCTATATGGGCGTAGGCGCGTGGGTAAGACGTTCTTGATTAATCAGATGTTCCGGAATCAGTTCGCATTCAAGATGACAGGAGTTATCGAAGGCACCTTGAAAGACCAGTTTGTTGCATTTGCCGATGCGATGAGCGATTATGGTTATGGTATTGCTGAAATGCCAAAAGACTGGATGTCGGCCTTTATCTTGCTGAAAAATGCGCTGAAGCAGAAAGTAAACAGTGGCGAGCGTTGCATCATCTTTATCGATGAATTGCCGGCAATGGATGCAGAGGGTTCGAATGTGGCCAGTGCCGTAGGTTATTTCTGGAATAATTGGGCCAGCCAGTTCGATAACATCGTTTTTATTATTTGTGGCAGTGCCACCAGTTGGATGATAACCAATGTCATCGACAGCAAGGGAGGACTTCATGACCGTATTACGGTTGAAATGCCGATTCATCCATTTACACTCAAGGAAACCGAAAGTTATCTTGAAAGCCAGCGTTTCATTTGGAATCGTCAAATCATACTACAGACATATATGATCTTTGGCGGTATTCCATATTATCTTAGTCTGTTAGACCGTGAGGAAAGTCTTGTGCAGAATATAGACCGCTTGTTCTTTAGTCAGGATATGCAGATGCGCCGTGAGTTCCGCCGACTGTTTAATACTTTATATAAGAATCCGGATAGATACATTGATGTCATCAAGGCCTTGAGTAAAAGTCGAAAAGGGCTGACTCGAGAGGAAATTGCCAAAGAACTGAAGTGTGCCAACAACGGACACTTGGGAAAACAATTAGAGGATCTTGTGTTTTGTGACCTCATACGTAAGAATGTAGTCCGTGAGAAGAACATAAAACGAAAAGATTCCATTTATCAGGTATGCGACTTCTTCAGTCTGTTTTATATGGCCTTTATAGATAAGGCTGAGGTTGAATTGCAATACTGGGCGCACCATATCAATACCCCGGAAATCAATTCGTGGATGGGACTTACATACGAACGGGTTTGTATGGCTCATATCCCACAAATCAAACATGCCCTGCATATCGATACCATCTCTACGCTTAGCTATTCGTGGCGAAGCAAAATGACAACCCCTGCAGCACAAATAGACATCATCATAGAACGGGCGGACAAGGTTGTTAACATCTGTGAGGTTAAATATAGCCAGGATGAATATAATCTGAATAAGGAGGAGTACGACATAATCTGTAAGCGTAAGAATGCATTTATACAAGAGACAGGACTTCGTCATACTCCCTGGATTACGATGATTACCACAGAAGGTGTAGCACAAGGTAAATATTCAGAGATGATTCAGAGTCAAGTCAGACTGGACGAACTATTTGAAATATAAGATAATAGAGCGTTCTTCTCTACCACGTTATACCCCCTACATATCCGTACATTGTAGGGGGTAAATGTTTTTTCTTTTTCGTATCTTTGCGGGAAAGACAGAGTAACTTTTAAAGACAGAGGACTCGAGCTTTGCTCGCTTGCTACTGAAAGGACGCAAGAACAGAATAACATATATTTTTGCCGATGAAAGAAGATGAGAAAACGAAAAAGAAACGCAAGAAGAAAGCGGGTGATCAGACCACCCCTGACCCCTCCTACTCAGGAGGGGAAAGGGAACACAAGCCTAACTGGCGGGAGACGCATGCCTCGAAGCAGGATATTGTGGAGTTTCTCAACGGGGTGATCCTGCTCAGGCATAATGTGATTACCGACAAGCAGGAGTTCCGCGTGCCGGATGTGGATGAGTTTGATGCCCTTGGCATGACGTATCCCACGGGTAAGACACCGCTCGACGAATGGCGCGGGTGTAAGGAGTGGCAGACGGTGAACGACCGCGTAGTCAATTCGTTGTGTAACATGCTGGCCATGCAGAAGGAGGTGCGGGTGAAGGATGTCTGGGACGTGATCAATTCCGACTTCGTGCCGCTCTACAATCCCTTCGTGCACTATCTCCACCGCCTGCCGCCGTGGGACGGGAACAGCAATCCGATCCTCGAGTTGTCGATGTCGGTCACGGTGAAGGGTGACACCGAGGAACAGCTGCTGTTCTACGTCTGCCTGCGGAAATGGCTCGTGGCGATGATAGCGGGCTGGCTCGAAGAGGGGAAGGTGAACCAGGAGATACTCGTGTTAGGAGGGCGCCAGGG
>JAEEVA010000070.1 GCA_016286995.1 Prevotella sp. | reverse complement strand
AGAAATATAGCGATATCACCCGCATCCGCGCCATTGCCATGACCGACGACCGCCTCTGCTGGGTAGACGACATCCAGTTCAGCCAAGACCGCTCGTTCTTTAAATCCATCGTTGATTTATTCTGAACAATCGTTAACCCTGTCGGGATTATCTCAGCATGGTAACGCTCAGAAATGCAGTCATTATCTCACCCTTCACAGACCTCATTTGAAGAGGGCTGCGAAGGGTGATGATTTATTGTGCCACCAATTTCGTGGTGTACTCCAGCTTCACCGTGCCGTCGCCGATGATTTGCTGCGTGGTGATGTCAGAGGGCGAAACAGGTTGGTCTTCAGGTGGGTAGGCAGTACCAAGAATGCCATCCCAGTGGGCCTCGGCCACCAAACCGCTAATGATTTGTATGGCTTCTGCCTCGAAGTGATAAGTGCCCGTGCCGCTGTAGCTGACGGTGTACTCCCGGGAAGTCACGTTGCTGCGATTAATTGTGAATTGGCCGTTGATTTTATGGCTTATGGTGCCGTTCAGCATCGGATGTATATGCCATAAACTACTCCAATGAGCGGCAAAGTCCTCAATGGTGCGGACTACAAAAGGATAGGAGGTCTCGATGGTGAAGGTGCCTGTTCCTTCCAGCCCGTTTTCGCCCATCTGTCCCACAATATCGTTGCCGATGCGGATGTTGCCCTGGTTGTCTACACTGATGTTGTCGTGCTCCTTGAAGAACTTCTCCACTTCTGCTTGGGTGCGAAGATTGTCATACAGGTAGCCATCGACGAAAATCAGAAGGTAACTGTCTGAATCACGTTCAGGATCGAAATCGGGGTCAGTAGGCAAAATACCGGTTTGCCAGGGTTGAGGTCCCCAACCCCAATCACACACGCCTACCAGCTTTCTCCAACACGGAAGAGACACTGGGTCGTAGGTCAGAATCAGGTTGTCCAGTTCAGGATTTTCCACCTCCGTACCGCCATCGTTCAGGTCGATGTTGCAGAACAGTTTGCCAGTGCCCCTTGGGATGGTAAAGTCGTAGGTTTTGTACTCCACTTCGCCCGGGCTGAAGAGCGAGAGTTTACAAGGTATCTTGTTACGGATGAGGGCATACTCTGAGAAGAAACCGATGTCGCCTTCGCCGCGTTCATTGAGCGTGCACTGCCAGAAATTCTTGTCTATCACCGAGTCGGGCACATGACTGAAGCGCACAGTCCAGCCTGCATATTGCGATTTTTCACCCTCCTTGCAGCCAGAGTCCTTCAGGCGAACAGAAACCTTGGTGTTCACCTGTGTGGCTAATTGGCGCGCTGCCCGCTGGAAGTTCTTGGCTGCCTTTGCCTCCAGGTCGTCCTTGATGGCTTGGAACACGTCAGGAATGACCTTGCTGCACAGTTCGGCATAGTACTCCTCGCTTATCGCTTTCTGCGTGTTTTCGTCGGGATACAAATACGAGGTCATGCTGGTCACGTCTTTCTCGGCCATGCAGATGTCGTAGATAGTCTTGTTGTCCATCCAGAACCAATCACTGTAGTTGCGCAGCACCTGCTCGATGTAGATCATAAGCCGCTCATGAGTCCAGCCCTTGTCGAAGGCGGGGCGGAACACCTCATACCAATCCTTCTCCGAGCGATATGGTTTCTTGCCGTTGTTGAACTTAGTCTGTGCACCGCTGCCTATCACGTTGCAATCCTCGCTGTAGTAGTAGCGGTAGGCCTTGCGGAACAGACTTACCTTGGCCGTCTGCACCTTGGTGCCGAGCTTCTCCAATGCTACGCCGACAAAGGCCGCCAAACCCATGGATGCAGACATGATATTGGTGCCGATGGCGGAAGCCATCTTACCGACTGTGGCGGCCATGATCACCTTCAGCGTGTTGGCTGCCACCATTACATCATCATCGTTGACGGCTGCACCTACAACGTCGAGACAGGTGACAGCAGTTCCGAGATTGCCCATGATGTTGAACATGTCACCCAAAACCTCCGACTCAAAGCCGAGGGCCGTGAGCAGGGTATAGCCGCCGTCTATACCCACGGTCTGCCAGAAACTAACATCGTCTTTCCAAGCACGGATGGCTTGCGCCTCGGGATCGTCTGACGAGGCGATATAAATCATTTTCTCAAGAGCCGTGTTGAGGTCCTGATAAGAAATGGGTCCGTCGAAGTCTGTCCTAAGGAGTGCGGCATGGGTCTTGTCGTTGACTACGCTGAACACCTCGAACATCGACAGGTGGTCGGTCATGATGACGGCTTCCTGCCGTTCCTCGTCGTAACGAAAATAGACGGGTTCCCACTCGCCGTTCTCGTTCAGGTAGGCAGCCCTGATGGTCTCGCCCTCACGCCGCTCTATGGGGATGGTGATGCGGGCCACGCCGCACAGTTCATGCTCGCCGGTGGAGAGGCTCAGGTCGATGGCCTGTCCGCGCACGAATCCCTCGGTGGGCTGCGGCGTGAGCACGCTGTTGCGGATACACAGCTGCACGTTGCCGGCGATGGCTGTCGGTGAGAACTCCACAGTGCACTTTTGTCCTTCGGCGGTCAGCGTGGAGTCGTTCAGGTCGATAATCTCGGCGTTCTCATAGACAAAGCCCGGCACAAAGGTGATGCTGTCCACAAAAACGACGTTGGTGCTCAGGTCGCTCTTGCCTTTCGGAGAAACGACAATGTTATCGCCGTCAGTGTGTAGGTCTTTGACGGTGCTCACGTTCATCGCTATATCCTGTAGGCCCGAGGCACTGCGGTGCATCACCATTCGGTATTCTCGTTCCTGTGGGGGCAGGGGTTCGTAGGCCTGGTCGCCACGAATGCCACCAGCACGCCTAAAACGTCGCCAACCAGGAGCATTGCGATAGAGTTCTTCTGTGCCTTTAGGTACGTGGAGGGTTGGTTCTAAATAATAATTGTCTTCAAAAATTTTGTCATTGAATGTGGAGTCGCTGATGACGGGTGGTACTACTGAGAGGCAAGTCAGGCTGTTGAGCCGTTCGCAATTGATGAAAGCACCCTCCATCTCCACCACGGTATTGGGAATCGTCACCTGAAATTCGTTTTGTTGGACACTGTGGATGCTGCCTGGAGCCAGTTTGATCAGGTTTTCTGTAAACTCTTCGCCAGTTCCCATCCTGTAATCACCCAAATACACACCAGACCAGGTGACGCCAGTCGGGTAATCACGGGTGTAATGTTGCGAAAGTGTAGCCACCACGCAGGAGCCATCTTTGTTAAGCAATACTTTGCTATATGGGCGAACAGGATGATGAATGCTGAAATAGGGGTTACCCTCGTCAACAACAAAGCCTTGAGCAGTAACTATTCCGTTAAAAGACGTGGGCGATATTCTCTTGAGACTCGATGGAATATGAATGACGCTAACGGTCCAATAATAGGTTTTGCCATTCACCGTATAAGGAAAATCTTCCTTAGGGAAGATACATCCATAAAAAGCTTCGGAACCGATTTCTTGCAGTTTGGCAAAACGGGGAGTTCCATGAAATTCCCTCCCTTGTCCGCAAAAACTCCGATAACCCAGTTTGGTGATACAATCAAGCCATGCCACATCTCCTCCATAAGTACCAGTTCCTGCCCCCATAAGGAATGCTTCATCGTCCACCTCAAAGGCTGGACTGCGGCTGATGACGGTCGACAGACCACACATCTGGAACGCCTTTTTGCCAATGCGCTTGATAGAAGCTCCGATGGTGAGGTGCATAATACGTGTTAACTGAAAGGCTTCGTCGGGCACCTCCTCCATCTTGTCGCCAATGACAAGTGTGTCAATCGTACTATATATAAAAGTATAGGGGTCGATAGTCTTGACGTTGCCGCCTATGGTAATCTTGCTGAAACTGCCTTTGCTGTAGAAGGCATTCCGTCTGATGCGAGTCACCACATAGCTGTTGCCCTCTTCGTCGGTTACCGTTTCAGGAATATTTACCACAGCACCGTCCACGCCTCTCTTTGTATATTGCACGATTTGCGCCTCGCCATTCTTGAGCAAGGCATATTCGATGTCGTTGATGACTGCGTTCTTGGCATCTAATGGCTGAACGCCCGTGAAGATGATGCTGTTTTTTCTGAACGATTTGATGAGAGCATTCTTGTAATAGCCGTCGCAACTTCCGCCCCAGCCATAGTTGAAGTGGAAATAGTTGTTGCTGGTATAGCCGTCGCACACCAGTGCGTGAGGGTCACCATTGCCATAGGGGGAACCACTATAGAGCACAGGGCGTAGTTGGTCCAATTCTACTTTTAACTGGCTTTGCAACTCTGATGCAATATCCGCTTTCAATTCCTTGATATCGGGATTATAGTTAAAGTTGTTCACCAACGGTTCATAAACAAAGGGTGTCGGACTGCCATCTGGTTTGTACGTTGTTCTGAATGCCTTGCCGATGTCAGCCATCAGAAAAGCAACGGCCTCAGCTTGCTGGGGATTGTAGCCTCCGCCATAGTTGTCGAGCATATTGTCCCAATCATATACGTGCCCAGAGAAGTCTTCGCCGGTGAATGTACCGACGGAGTCCATCAATCGTCCTACCGACTGTTTTGGCCATTTCCAGTAGTTCATTACTTGCGCTAAAGCAGTAGGATAGCACCCCGTAGGGCATCCAGCAGGACAGAGGGCATTGTAAGGCGCATGTTGATTCCACGTTGTGGTGAGCAAAGGACCAACAATGACAGAGCCCAATTCTGCCTTGGAAACATTCCTTGGTGCTTTCGAGGCTAAAG
>JAEEVA010000013.1 GCA_016286995.1 Prevotella sp. | reverse complement strand
TATGTTCTCAATGATGAACTACTATCTGCCTCTGCAGGGTATCGCTTCTATGCACTGCTCTGCCAACACCGATATGGAGGGTAAGAATACCGCTATCTTCTTCGGTCTGTCTGGTACCGGTAAGACCACGCTGTCTACCGACCCGAAGCGTCTGCTCATTGGTGACGACGAGCACGGATGGGACGACGAGGGTGTGTTCAACTTCGAGGGTGGCTGCTATGCCAAGGTTATCAACCTCGACAAGGAGAGCGAGCCCGACATCTACAACGCTATCCGCCGCGACGCTCTGCTCGAGAACGTCACTGTTGACGAGGCTGGTAAGATTGACTTCGCTGACAAGAGCGTTACTGAGAACACCCGCGTAAGCTATCCTATCAACCACATTGAGAAGATTGCCCAGAAGGTGAACAAGAAGAGCGCAGGTCCCGAGGCTAAGAACGTCATCTTCCTGAGTGCTGACGCATTCGGCGTACTGCCTCCCGTATCTATCCTGACTCCCGAGCAGACGAAGTACTACTTCCTCTCTGGTTTCACAGCTAAACTGGCTGGTACAGAGCGCGGTATCACAGAGCCCACTCCTACCTTCAGTGCTTGCTTCGGCCAGGCATTCCTCGAGCTGCACCCCACCAAGTATGCTGAGGAGCTCGTAAAGAAGATGGAGAAGAGCGGTGCTAAGGCATACCTCGTGAACACAGGTTGGAACGGTACCGGCAAGCGTATCTCTATCAAGGATACCCGTGGTATCATCGACGCCATCCTCGGTGGTGACATCCTGAACGCTCCTACCAAGAAGATTCCTTACTTCGACTTTGAAGTTCCCACACAGCTCAACGGCGTGGCTTGGGGTATTCTCGATCCTCGCGACACCTATCAGAACCGCAACGAGTGGGAGGAGAAGGCTAAGGATCTGGCTGCCCGTTTCATCAAGAATTTCAAGAAGTACGAGGGCAACGAGGCAGGTAAGGCTCTGGTCGCTGCAGGTCCGAAGCTGTAAAGCTCAGGAGTGAAAGCAACTTCGCCCTACGCAGGGCAAGTTGTCTGATCCCAAATTGTAATTGAAACTCAATTGTTACATCATAAAGACAGGCTGCACTTTCCAATGCAGCCTGTCTTTTTTTGTTGACTCGTAAGGATTAATCGTAGAGATCGTCAAGGACGTCGTCGGCCAGCTTATCGCCGAATTTCTCGCCAGAACGCTCCAGCTGTTCAATAAGCTGACGTTCCATACTGTCGCCACGACCACCCTTCACGTGGACTTTGACGGTCTCAATGACTTTTTGGGTTCCTTTCTTGTACACCTTGCCAACGACTTCGTGTTCACCGTCGTCGTCCACCTCCTGCAGGTAGATGGCCACCTCGTAGCGGCTCTTGCTGTTGTTGCTTAGCACATAGCCCTTGCCGCGCATGGACTTGCTGTTGGCAGCATTGATGAAGGCACGGGCTATACGGCCCTTCAACGCCTTTCCCTTGTCCTTCTTACGGGCAAAATAGGTAGAAGCCTTAACCTTGTTGAAGGTACACTGTGAGTAGACGAAATAGTAGTTAACGGCAATAGTGCCCTTGTGCTTGTTAGTCTCTGCCATCAAAGCGGTCTGGAAGCAGACCATCATGGCCATGAATAATAATACTTTTCTCATAGTTACTTTATATTATCAGTTAAACATCTTACATCTCACATCCTACATCTTACATCCTACATCCTACTTCCTACTTCTTGGTTGCACGAATAAAGTAGATGATGAGCAGGATGTATGCCACGAGTGAACAGAGTTCAGAGAGCGGGTTGGCCCACCATGCCTCGTAGTTGAACTGTATGCCGCCAAAGCGCAGCAGGGCACTGATGACACCCATGAGGGCACCACCGGCAATGAATCCGGAGGCGATGAGGTTGCCCTTCTCGCCGCGGGCCTTGTTGACCGTTTCGTCCTTGGAGCGCGTGGTGACATACCAGCTGATGGCTCCGCCGATGACCAATGGCACGTTGAGTTCCATGGGGATGAACATACCGAGGGCGAAGGCCAGGGCAGGCACCTTGCAGAGCGTCAGCACAACGGCAATGGCAGCACCGAGAGCGTAAAGCGGCCAGGGAGCTCCGACACCGTTCATCAGCGGATCGATGACGGCAGCCATGGCGTTAGCCTGAGGAGCAGCCAGAGCTCCGGAAGCAAAGCCGTAGGTCTCGTTGAGCAGCATCATGACACCGCCGACAGTAGCAGCACTAACCAGTGTGCCGAGGAACTTCCATGTCTCCTGTTTGCGGGGCTGGGTGCCGCACCAGTAACCAATCTTGAGGTCGGTGATGAACGAGCCAGCCATAGAGAGTGCCGTACACACCACGCCACCCATGATGAGGGCTGCTACCATACCACCCGTACCCTTCAGACCTACGGCCACCATGACGACGGAGGCCAGGATGAGCGTCATCAGCGTCATGCCCGAGACAGGATTGGAGCCTACGATGGCGATGGCGTTGGCGGCAACGGTGGTGAAGAGGAAGGCGATGACTGCCGTCAGGATGATGGCAACGGCAGCAAAGAGCAGGTTGCCGTCCATGACGCCAAACCAGAAGAACACGAAGGTCAGCAGCAGCGTGACAATGGCGGCAATGGCGATGAAGCGGAAGGGCAGGTCTTCGCTTCCAGCGGTTTCCCCGCTGGCTTTGTCACCGGCCTTCGTCGCCAGCCCCACAGCGCTCTTGATGACGCCCCACGACTTGATGATACCAATGATGCCGGCCATGGCAATGGCACCAATGCCGATGCTCTTACCATAGGAAACGAAGATCTGTTCAGGTGACATATCACCTACTGCCGTCGTGATGGCAGGGTTCCATTGGTTGAGTACCGTGTCGGAAAAGAGCAGGGCCATGCCTGGCACGACGAGCCACCAGACGAATAGCGAGCCGAGGGTGATGATGAGGGCATAGCGGAAACCGATGATATAACCCAAGCCCAGGACGGCGGCACCGGTGTTGTTCTTGAAGACCAGCTTGGCCTTCTCAGCAAGGTCGTCGCCAAAGGGAATCATGCGACTTGTCACATTCTCGTTCCACCAGCCGAAGGTTGCCACGATGAAGTCGTAGAGACCACCCACCAGGCCTGCGATGAGCAGGGGCTTGGCCTGTGAGGCCCCGGCGGAGGAGCCCGATGCTGACATATCGGGAGTGGTGGTGGCGGCGGTTTCCCCGTCGCTTTCTGCTGCACCGCTCTTCCCGTCGCCATCTGCAGCGCCGCTCTTCAGCACCTGTGTGGTGGCAGTGGCTTCTGGGAAGGGATACTGTTCCTGAGGAGCCTCGACAAAGTAACGGCGGAAGGGTATCAAGAACAGGATGCCCAGAACACCGCCGAGGAGCGAGGCAATGAATATCTTGAGGAAGTCGGCAGACATCTCAGGATATTTAGCCTGCAGAATGTAGATGGCAGGCAGCGTAAAAATGGCACCAGCCACAACAGCACCCGAACAGGCGCCGATGCTCTGGATGATGACGTTCTCGCGGAGCGCATTGCTGCGCTTGGCTGCTGCCGACACACCGACGGCGATGATGGCAATGGGAATGGCAGCTTCGAAGACCTGACCAACTTTCAATCCGAGATAGGCAGCAGCTGCCGAAAAGAGCACGGCCATGAGGACACCCCATATAACGGACCATGCATTGACTTCACTTCTTTGTTTCATATTATCGTATTTTTGATTCTTTCTAATGCTTCAAGGAGACGACTGCGCGGACAAGCCAGATTGATGCGCAGGTAGCCTTCGCCAGACTGTGGACCATACATGGTGCCGGGATTCAGCCAGACGTGGGCGTCCTGTACTAAACGGTCACAGTAGGCTGCAACACTGTTGCAGCAAAGAGAGACGTCGACCCAAACAAGGTAGGTGCCTTCGAGGGGCATCACCTGCCATTGGGGGATGTGCTCTGCGACGAAATCGCAGAGCGCTTTATAATTATCATAGAGATAAAGATTGAGGGCATCGAGCCAGTCCTCGCTCTCATTATAGGCTGCCTTGACAGCCTCAGGGGCAAAGGAGTTGACGTCGCACACCTCGTTGATATTGATGGCCCGGTCCAGACGGCGGCGCGTGGCAGCATCCTGACAAATGATGTTGGCCATCATCAGTCCGGCGATGTTAAACGACTTCGACGGAGAATTGAGGATAATGGCGTCAGGGTCAACCGTTCCCATGGGTACAAAGGTATGGTCAGGCATGATGAGCTCGCAGTGTATCTCGTCGCTGACGATGCGTATATGATGGCGGTGACAAATGTCGGCCATGCGCTGCAGCTCTTCACATGTCCATACACGGCCAGTAGGATTATGAGGGTTGCAGAGCAGGAAGACGGTGGTCTTCTCGTCGGCACATTGCTGTTCGAAGTCTTCCCAGTCGACCTCGAAGCGGTTGTTGTTGCGGCAAAACCGCAACACACTCTCGGCCACCTCGCAGCCATTGTTCTTAATCGAGGAGAAGAAGCAGTTGTAGTCGGGCGAAAGAATAAGGACACGCTCGCCAGGCATGGTCAGCGCCTTGATGGCTACGGACATGGCCGGTACGACACCGGTGGTATAGAGTATCCATTCGCGCTGGATAGTCCACTGATGGCGACGACGGAACCATGAGATGACGGCTTCGTAATAATCGTCCTGAACGTAGGTATAGCCAAAGATAGGATGCTCGGCCCGTTGGCGGATGGCCTTCTGTATGGCGGGAGCTACAACGAAATCCATATCGGCCACCCACAAGGGTATGAGGCCCTCGGTGGCAGAACCACCGAGCACACTAACCGCCGGGCTTTCATCCCATTTCACGCAGCCCGTGTTCCTTCTTTCTATGATTTCGTCAAAATTATATTTCATACATCCTACATCTTACTTCCTACATCTTACTTCCTACTTTTTACCTCTTACCTCTTCCATCTTCCATCCCACCTCTCACCTCAATGACGCAGTCATTCGGTTTCCAGACATTCTCGTCAATAGTAATACTGCCGATGCTATCTGCCACGATGTGTCCGCTGGTAGGATTCTTGATATTCTCGATATGGCCGCGAATATCGGCCTCTACTGTCGAGTATTCAAACATGCGGTCGCAGGCCTTGTCGATGGTGCAGTTCTCCAGCACCAGATTCTGCGTATAGCACAGCAGCTGCTCGCCAGCCAAATGGCAGTTCACCAACCGAACGTTTTTGGAATGCCATGCCAGATACTCGCCATCCAGTGTGGAGTCGTAGATGGTGACATTCTCGCACTCCCAGAAAGAGTCCTTCGTCAGTATATTGGCATGATGTACCTCCACATCCTTGCAGTATTGAAACACGTATTTGGCATCACTATCCAATCCGTCGACGTAGATATTCTTACTGAACATGAACGGGTAGGTACCGCCATGCAATGTGACATTCTTCAATCGCAGGCCATCCACCTTCCAGAACGTCTCGTCGGCATCGGTGATGTTGACGTCCTCCAGCTCCACATTCTTCATTTCGCGGAAGAATTTCGGACCGTCGATGCGACAGCGACGCATCACCAGGTTGTTGGTATACCAGATGGCAGAACGTGAACCCTCTGCGAAGTAGCAGTCCTCAATAAGTGCATCGTCAACATGCCACCACGGATATTTACCATAGAAGCGGCAGTCCTTGGCCTCCATATGCTGACACTGCTTGATGCCACTCTCACCGTCTGTAATGGTAATATTTTCCAGTCTCAGGTCGTGAGTGGCAAAAAGGGGACGCTCTCCCCCGAATTCTTTGTTTTTGATAAGTTTCATGTTCGTTTATTGTGTTTGTGGCTACAAAGATACGAAAAAAATCCTAATTCCTCATTTTTAATTCCTATTTTTTTCGTACCTTTGCTCGCAAAATAGTGGCTACTGATAGTATTTACAGACAACAAACGTCATGACACAAGAAGAAAAGACCCATTTGGAAGAGCGAATTGTCGACGTGCTGAAGACCGTCTACGACCCTGAGATACCTGTCAATATCTATGATTTAGGTATGATATACAAGATAGACGTGCAGGAGGATAGCAGTGTGGACTTGGACATGACCTTTACTGCCCCCAATTGTCCGGCTGCCGACTATATATTAGAAGATGTACGCACGAAGGTGGAGAGTGTCGATGGCGTCAACTCTGCCAACGTCAACTTGGTATTTGAACCAGCCTGGGACCAGTCGATGATGAGCGAAGAAGCCCGCGTCGAGCTGGGCTTCGACTAAGAAAAGCCAAATGCTAAAAGCCAACAGCAAATTGCCAACATTATGAAGAACGTTTATTTTCTGAGTGACGCCCATCTTGGTTCATGGGCCATTCCGCATCAAAGGATGCAGGAGCGCCGCTTGGTACGTTTCCTTGACAGCATCAAGGAAAAAGCTGCCGCCATCTACCTGTTGGGTGATATGTTCGACTTCTGGTACGAATACAAATACGTCGTACCAAAGGGTTTCACCCGTTTTCTTGGCAAACTGTCGGAGTTGACGGATATGGGAGTGGAGGTTCACTACTTTACCGGTAATCACGACATCTGGGCATACGATTATTTAGAGAAGGAATGTGGCGTGATACTACACAAGAAGCCCTTGACGACGGAAATCTATGGTCACGAATTCTTCCTGGCTCATGGCGATGGTATGGGCGACCCTAACCCTTCATTCAAGGTCATCCGCGCCATTTTCCATAATGGTTTTTGCCAATGGCTCTTCTCTGGTCTACATCCCCGTTGGGGCATAGGCTTCGGTTTGGCATGGGCTAAGCACAGCTATATCAAGCACAAGGAGAATGACGATGTGGCGTATATGGGTGAGGACCGCGAACACTTGGTACTCTATGCTCGCCGGTATATTGAGGAACATCCTGAAATCGACTACTTTATCTTCGGACATCGCCATATCGAACTCGACATCAAGTTAGCACGCCATACTCGGCTAATGATTCTGGGCGACTGGATTACGCAGTTCACCTATGCAGTCTATGATGGTGAACACATGTTTTTGGAAGAATACGTAGAAGGTGAGAGTCAGCCGTAACTGCTCTCACCTTTTTACTTTCTTACCTTTTTACCTTTATAAAAGGTTCATGGTGTCGGTAGCAATCATCAGCTCCTCGTCAGTAGGAATAACGACAACCTTGACCTTTGAGTCGTCAGCAGAGATAATGGCTTCTTCGCCACGTGTGTTGTTCTTCTCCTCGTCGAACTTGATGCCGAGGAACTCCATGTCCTTACAAACCTCGGAGCGCATGCTGGTCTGGTTCTCACCAACACCGGCTGTGAACACCACAACGTCGAGACCACCCATGGCTGCTGCATAGGCACCGATGTACTTCTTGATGCGGTAGAAATACATGTCCTGAGCCAGCTTGGCGCGTGGATCGCCACTCTTGGCAGCATTCTCTACGTCGCGCATATCGCTTGAACCGCCGGTGAGTCCGGCCACACCGCTCTTCTTGTTGAGCAGGTTGCTCATACCGTCGGCGTCAAGCCCCAGCTTCTTCTCAATGAACGTCACGGCACCACCGTCGATATCACCGGCACGAGTACCCATGACGAGACCTTCCAGCGGGGTCAGACCCATGGAGGTGTCGATGCACTTGCCATCAACGACAGCAGCGATAGAGCCACCATTACCGACGTGGCAGGTCACCATCTTGGTACCTTCAGCGGGGATGCCCAGGAATTCGCAAGCGCGAGCACTGACATAACGATGGCTGGTTCCGTGGAAGCCATAGCGACGGATGCCGTACTTCTCGTACAGCTCGTAAGGAATGGCATACATGTAAGCCTTGGGAGGCATGGTCTGGTGGAAGGCGGTATCGAAGACACCTACCTGAGGCAGACCAGGCATCAGTTCCTTCACGGCGTTCACACCCTTCAGGTTGGCGGGGTTGTGCAGGGGAGCCAGATCGGAGCACTTCTCGAACTCCTTCAGCACCTCGTCAGTCAGGATAACGCTTTTGTTGAACTTCTCACCGCCATGCACCATGCGATGGCCAACGGC
The DNA here is from genome assembly GCA_016286995.1 of Prevotella sp. Taxonomy (GTDB): domain Bacteria; phylum Bacteroidota; class Bacteroidia; order Bacteroidales; family Bacteroidaceae; genus Prevotella. The sequence goes on along the minus strand of JAEEVA010000013.1, from coordinate 60,232 downwards.
ATCAATCTCGTCGAGGCTCTTAATAACACCAATCTCAGGGTCTGTCAACAGTGAGAAAATGAACTTCACTCCCTCTGTATGCTCAGGGATGTCGTGCATAATCTGCTTCTTCTCGCCATTGGCAAGCTTTACCTTCACAAAAGCACCGTCCAAGCCTACACGCTCAGCACCGCCACTTGTCATCACACTCTTGTCGTCCATGTTGTACAGTGCGTACTTAATCGACGACGAACCACAGTTTAAAACTAATATTTTCATAATGTTAAATTCTTCACTCTTCACTTTTCACTCTTCACTTCTTAGCATCCATAGCCTGGCAGGCAGTGATAGCCACCATGTAGTAAATGTCCTCAACGGAGCAGCCACGGGAGAGGTCGTTCACTGGACGGGCAATACCCTGCAGGATGGGACCAATGGCGATGGCGTCACCCAAGCGCTGTACCAGCTTATAACCGATATTACCGACTTCGAGGTTGGGGAATACCAGTACGTTGGCCTTACCGGCAATATCAGAGCCGGGAGCCTTCTTGGCACCTACACCAGGAACGAGAGCTGCGTCAGCCTGCAACTCACCGTCAATCTTCAGCGACGGATCGAGCTCCTTGGCCAGCTTTGTAGCTTCGATGACCTTGTCACACACCTCGTGCTTGGCAGAACCCTTTGTCGAGAAGCTCAGCATGGCTACACGCGGGTCAGCAAAGCCGGCTACCGACTTAGCGGTCTGTGCCGTACATACGGCAATCTGACTGAGTTGGGCAGCATCGGGCATAGGCGTCACAGCCACATCACCTACTACCAGCACACCGTCTTCACCATACTGTTTTTCCTTCGAGATGAGCAGCATGCCACCGCTGACACATGTGATGCCTGGCTGACATTTGATAATCTGCAGGGCAGGACGCAGGGTGTCGCCTGTTGTCGACAGGGCACCGCTAATCTGGCCATCAGCTCCCTCGGTCTTGATAATCATACAACCCAGGTACAGCGGGTTCTTCACCAGCTTACGGGCTTCCTCGATGGTCATACCCTTCGACTTACGAAGTTCTGCCAGTTTCTCGGCATACTCCTCGCTGCGGTCGCAGTTTTCGGGGTCGATGAGTGTAGCCTTGCCGATGTTGGTCAGGCCCTTTTCCTTGGCCAGTGCGTTTACCTTGTCGGGGTTACCAATCAGAATAATGTCTGCAATGTCGTCTGCCAACACACGGTCGGCAGCAGTCAGTGTGCGCTCCTCTTCAGCTTCGGGGAGCACGATGCGCTGCTTGTTAGCTTTTGCGCGCGCTACGATTTGACTCAATAAATCCATAGTTTGTTTGATTATAATTAATGTTGTTTTACTTCGATGCAAAGGTACGAAAAAAAAACAATAAAAGTGCGATGTATTACTTTTTTTTAGCGTTTACGTTTACGCAAGTTCCTGTGTCAGGATACTCTCAAGCTTTTCGGCAGTCAGACGTAGCTGGAATTCGCTGCGAATGGCCACCGAGATGCCGCCTGTTTCTTCCGACACCACAATGGCAATACTGTCGCTCTCATGGGTGATTCCCAGTGCAGCACGGTGACGCAGGCCCAAGTCCTTAGGGATGTTCAGATCATGCGATACTGGCAGGATGCAACCGGCAGCCCTGATGCGGTCGCGAGTGATGATAACAGCACCGTCGTGGAGAGGCGAGTTCTTAAAGAACAGGTTCTCTATCAGTCGTTGGTTCACCATGGCATCAATACGCTCGCCCGTAGCCACGATGTCGTCGAGTGGTGTTGCCCGCTGTATGACAATCAGTGCACCGACTTTCTTCTTGCTCATGCTCATACATGACATGACAATAGGCATGATGACCTGCTTCAACTTGGCAACGTCCTGCCGCTTGTCACCATTGGAGAATATGCGGCGGAAGGCCCGCATGCGCTGGTGGACCCCCAGATTGTAAAGGAATTTGCGGATGTCATCCTGAAACAGGACGATGAGGCCTATGACACCTACACTGACCAGCTTGTCCATCATCGTTCCCAGCAGTTTCATTTCCAACACCTGTGACACCACCAGCCACAGCACGACGAAAACCAGAATGCCCATGAAGACATTCAGTGAGCGCGACTCCTTCATTAGCCGGTAGATGTAGTACAGCATCAGGGCCACGAGTACGATGTCGATGACATCTTTCAGTCCGAATTCGAAAAACACAGCTTTATTTTATTTGAGATTTACTATTTACTATTGTACAGGATGCAGCGACTGTGTTGCAGCCATTATCTTGACGCATTCCACCGCTTCGCGTACATCATGGACACGCAGGATGTCGGCACCTTTCAGCAGTGCCATTGTGTTCAGCGCTGTCGTACCGTTGAGTGCCTGCTCTGGCTGACAGTCCAGCAGTTTGTAGATCATCGACTTGCGCGACACGCCCACCAGTATTGGCAGTCTTGTCATCTGCATGCGCTCCAGACAGTTCATGACCTCGTAGTTTTGCTCCAATGTCTTGCCAAAGCCAAAGCCAGGATCGAGCACGATATCTTTCTGACCCATGGTCCGTAGCTGCGCCACAGACTCGGCACAGTCCATCAGTATTTCCTTCATCGTGGCACCGCGTGACATATATATATAAGGTACGTGTAGGCGGGCTACCATGCGGAACATATCGAATTGAGAATTGAGAATTGAGAATTGAGAATTGGCTGGTGCACCCACATCGTTGATGATGTCGGCACCAAACTCCTCGACGGCCATGCGGGCTACGGTGGGACGGAAGGTATCTATGCTGACAATGGCATCGGGGGTTTCTCGGCGTACGACGGCCAATGCCTGTCGCAGCCGCTCCATCTCATCGGTCTCGCTGACGGGGTCGCTGCCTGGACGTGTCGAGCAGGCTCCAACGTCGATGATGCTGCCGCCCTGCGTGAGGATTTCCTCCACGCGGGCTGCCACGGCGGTTTCCGTCTGCTGCCTGCTGGCAGCATAGAATGAGTCGGGTGTCACGTTCATGATACCCATTACCTGCGGTGTGGCCAGACTGAGCAGCCGCCCGTTGCAATTCAGCGTATAGTCCATATCTGCCACAAAGATACGAAAAAGAATGCAAAGTTCAAAACGTTTTCTCGTTTTTCTTCAAAAAATCATGCTTCAGTTAGCGCGAAGGTTCTATCTGATTGCACAGCAAATTCACTGAATTTGGTGACCAATTTCAGTGAATTTGGTGACCAATTTCACTGAATTTGCTTTCAAGTTAGAATTCCACGTAAGGCTCTAACCGCTTGATTGACTCTGTAGGAAAGTCTTTGGAAAGCCTTAAGTCTTGTAGAGATGTGATGGGACCATGCAGGCGACGGTAGTCGACAATGGCCTTGGCCTGATAATAATTGATATATGGATGACGCCGTAGCTGTTCCAATGTCAGGCGGTTGACATTGAGACGCTTGGGTTGTGCATTCTGAACGATGAAATACTGCTTAGCTTCCTGAGGGAAACCCTCGATTTCATCCAGTTGATCGACACTGACGTAGCCGCCCAGCCACTTGCCGTGACGGACAATCTCCTTGGCATAGTAGGAACCAATGCCTGGCACGGTCTTGAGTTGAGAAGTGTCAGCGGTGTTGAGTACGACGTGTTCGTTTTCCTTGATCTTCACCGGATAACGCAAACTAGAATCTCTCGTTTCTCTAGCTTCCCTAGATTCTCTCGTCCCTCCTACCAGCATCGCTGCCGGTTGGTAGTCACGGGAAATACGGATATAGGGTTCCAGCTCGCGATACTGTTTGACGGTGAGACCATACAGTCGGGCAAAGTCTTCCTTCTTGCGATAGATGCCGCCACGGGCGCGGTACTTATAGATGTTACGCACCTGCCAGGGTTGAAGTCCTAAACGGAGAAACTGGGTAGAGTCTGCGGTATTGGGGTCAAAAGGGAAACGCTCTACTTTTCGCGACTCCGTCGCAAAATACTTTGGACTGCGCTGGGCAGGGCGGCGGGTCTGGTGAGACTTACGGGACTGAAGCAGCATCGGGGCATCGTCAGACGATGGTGCATAACGCCCCAAGAACCAGACAGCAACCAATGCGATGGTGCCAACGACAAGTGCTGCAAGGGTTATACGACGGTCGTTACGGTTCATAGCACGCCTAACTGATGAAGGAAGATAAGCAAGATGCAGATGGGACACACGTAACGGACGGCAAAGAGCCAGATGCCAAAGAAACGGGCACTGAGTGTACCGCTATTGGTGAACTCGTCGCGTACCACCTGACGTGGGATATACCAGCCTACAAACAGGCAAGTGAGCATACCACCCAGCGGCAACATGAAGTCAGCAGTCAGCATATCGCAGAAGTCCATCAGCGAATAACCTAACATTTTGATGTTGGTATAGGCTCCAACGGATAATGCACAGAACACACAGATGATGGAGGCTACGACAGTTATCACCCATGCCGACTTCTTACGCGGCACGTGCAATTCCTCAGTAAAGAATGCCGTACCGATCTCATGCATGGAAATGGTACTGGTCAGGGCGGCAAACACCAGCAAGGCATAGAACAGGATGCTGATGATGTAACCGATGACGGGTACTGCGGCAAAGGCCTGCGAGAACACGTTGGGCAGGGTGATGAAGATGAGCGATGGCCCGCTGTCAGGACTGACACCTACGGATGCCGCAGCGGGGAATATCATCAACCCGGCCAGAATGGCGATAATCGTGTCGAGCAGGGCTATCTGACCGGCAGAATTCAACAGGTTGGTGTCTTTTGAGAAGTAGCTGGCATAAGTACACAGACAGGCCGTACCTAATGACAGCGAGAAGAAGGCCTGTCCCAGGGCGTCAAGCATAACGTGACTGCTCAACTTCGAGAAGTCGGGCTGCAACAGGAAGCGTACGCCAGCCATTGCACCAGGCAGCATGCATGAAGCAATAACGATGATGACGAGCAGAATCAGCAGGATGGGCATGAGTATCTTAGAAACCTTTTCAATGCCGCTGCGAATACCGCGTACCACCACCAGATGGGTAACTGCGATAAACGCAATGCCCCACACCACGGGTTTCACCGCATTGCTGGAGAATTCCACAAAGTAGTTCTTGACGTAGTCGACATCGCCCATGACCTGTCCGGCCAAGGATGCAAAGAGGTATTGCAGGCACCAGCCTGCCACAACAGCATAGAAGCCGAGGATGATGGTCGAGGTCAGGATGCCTAAGTAGCCTACTAACTTCCACGGACGACCACCGCTGAGTGCGTCGTAGGCACGGGCGGCATTGGCCTGGGCATGGCGGCCCACGACGAATTCGCCCAGCATGCCCGGTATGCCCAACAGGAAGATACAGGCAATATAGATAAGGATAAAAGCCGCACCACCGTTCTCACCAGCCATATAGGGGAAGCGCCACACGTTGCCGAGTCCTACTGCCGACCCTGCCGTCGCCAGCACAATACCAATCTTGCTTCCGAATTTTCCACGTTTTAAGCCCCCTAAGTTAGGGGGTTGGGGGTCTGAACAGCCATTATTCCTTACACTCATTGATAATAAACGCTCTAATTATGTTTAATACAGAATTAATATTTTTCTCTACCTCTTCATTAGAGAATCTAATTACTTTTATTCTATTCTCATTTAGAAACTCTGTCCTGATTTCATCTTTCAACTTAACTTGTTGGTCTTCATGAATCCCTCCATCCAATTCTATACATAATCTTAATCTTGGACAGTAAAAATCTAACACATACGGACCAAAACCATGTTGTTGCCGAAATTTGTATCCATCCAGTTGTCGTTCTTTTTGGTAATGCCATAGTTTTCGCTCCATGGGCGTTTCAGTCTTTCGTAACAACTGACGATATTCTTTTGTTGCAGGATGATTTGAATAATTCATAATAGTAATTCCTTAGTTCAGACCCCCAACCCCCTAACTTAGGGGGCTAATTTATTAGTCCCAGCTGGTGAAGGAAGATGAGCAGGATGGCCAGTGGACAGACATATTTTACCAGGAAGAGGAAGAGGTGGAAGAAGCGTCCGCGCAATGTTCCCCAGTTGGTAAACTCGTCGTGCACCACCTTATGCGGCACAAACCAACCGATGAAGATACAGGTCAGGAAACCTACAATGGGGAGGAATATCTGGCCGGTGATGAAATCGAACCAGTCGAAGAGCGACTTGCCAAAGAACATCATGCTATCACCCACGGCACCAAGTGACAACGAACAGAAGGCACCGATAACAGCCGTAGAGGCAGTAACCAAGAGTGCAGCCTTTTTGCGAGTGATGACCAGTTCTTCATGGATAAATGCCGTTACCACCTCGTGAAGCGACATCAGCGATGTCAGGGCGGCCAGTGACAGCAGTACAAAGAACAACAGGGCAATGACATAACCAGCCATAGGAATGTCGGCAAAGGCCTGCGAAAATACGTTGGGCAGCGTAATGAAGATAAGCGACGGCCCACTGTCGGGACTGACGCCTACAGAGAATGCAGCAGGGAATATCATCAGACCGGCCAGTACGGCCACCATGCTGTCGATGACACCAATCTGGATGGCAGAACCCGTGAGATTGGTCTGTTTCGAGAAGTAGCTGGCGTAGGTACACAAGGCGCCCATGCCGATACTCAGCGAATAGAATGCCTGACCGAGTGCTGCCAAGAATACGTCGCTGTTGATTTTCGTAAAGTCAGGTTTGAACAGAAACTCAATACCCTTTCCGGCATTGGGCAGCATGCACGATGCTCCCACGATAATCAGTAGCAGGAAGAACAATGTGGGCATCATCATTTTCGAAGCACGCTCGATGCCGTCGCGTATGCCATGTTCGACGATAAAATAGCTCATGAACAGGATGATGACCGTCCATAACACTGGCTTCACGTGGTTGGTGCTCAGTTCAGTAAAGTATTCCTTGAAATATTCCGGTGACCCCTGCATGTGACCAATCAGCGATGCCCAGATGTATTGCAGACACCAGCCCGCCACCACGGCATAGTAGCCGATAATGAGGAATCCCGTCAGTATGCCCATGTAGCCGATGAGCGACCATGGACCGCCACCTGACAACTTCGAAAAGGCCCGTGCAGTGTTAGCCCTGCCATGACGACCGATGATAAACTCACTGATCATACATGGAATGCCCAACAATAACACGCAGATGACATAAATCAGGATAAAGACGGCACCACCGTTTTCACCAGCCATATAGGGGAAGCGCCATACATTGCCCAAACCTACGGCACTGCCAGCAGTCGCCAGAATCACTCCCAAGCGGCTGCCGAAGTTCGCCCTTTCTAATTTAGCCATTTCAATATTCTCCATAATCAGGGCTGGGCTACTCCAACATTAACATTTGTATTACCAGTGACTTCAGCTTCGTTGCCGCCACCATAGACGTTACCCGCGATGGAAGCACCCTTCACTTGATGCTTTCGCTCATCAGGATCAGTGATACTCGTCGGCGTTTCAAAAGCAATATCTCCGCTTACAGTACCAATGTTAACATGCGTACTGCCAACAACCTTGGCCGCATTGCCACCGCCATAGACGTTGTTGATGCCACCAATTTCAATTCCCGAATCTCCCTTAGGCGTATGCTTTGGGTAAAATACCGTGATAGAACGCTCTACTACATCTCTGTTGCCGTCATCGTCATCGTCCACAAAACCGCCATCATCGGTCCTTAAATATTCGCTGAATGTGATGGTCTTGTAGCCGGGGTTCTCCGTTACATCCTTGATCTTGTTATTGTCGTTTTTGTCGATATATTTCCAGTTTGTAGCGATGGCGGCTCGGTTTTCTTCTTTTGTTTGATTGCCTTCAAAATCCTTACCTTCGCAGACGTTGATGTTGACGTGGGTGTCACCCGTCACGATGGCAGTCTTACCATAACCGCCACCATAGACATCACCGATGCTGGTGAATGACTTAACGTTCACAGTAGGACCTTGGAACACACCTGTGCCATTGTTCTCATCGTCAAGAATTTCGGGACCTGTATAGGCAGCTTGGTTGCCACCGCCATAGAGCTGTCCGATGGTGATGAGGTGACAGCCCGTCTCCTCAATGTTCACCGTGATGGTACCATGAATGGTGCCACTGACGTTGTTGCCGCCAAATACACGGTCGAAGTTCCCATTAGTGATGTTCAGTGTCACATCGCTTGCGATATCGGCAGCTTCAGCACCACCGTAGGCATTCTTCAGACCAGGGATGCACGCCATCTCTAATCGTGATGCACCGTCCATTGGCGCACTCTTACCACCACCGTAGGCCTCATCCACATGGAACTCGCAACAAGGATTGCCCGTAGCGTCATTCAGTTCCTCCAACATAGTGACAGCCACCGTCTTCACATTACCCTTGGTATTGGAGCCGCCATACACACGATGGATTCTACCGCCATGGATATTCACATGAGCCTCACCAGTGCCATAGACATAGTTTGCGATGAAGTCTGCGCCCTGTCTTTCTTCTTTGGTATCATAATCAACCATGTCTATTTCGTTCTCCTCGTCCCAGTATTCCTTGAAGCCCACGTTGGCACCAGGATTCTTGATAAAGGTAGTACCGCCATCCTTTGAAATGTCATCCTTGCCGTTTCCACCACCAAACAGTTCCTCAATCTCATAGGTACCATAGACATCCACCTGAGTAGCTGGTGTTGAGGCTGCGTTACCACCACCATACACCTGCTTGATGCTGGTGTCGTCGCAACCATAGATGTTCACCTGAGTATGCTTGTCAGCATCATTATCAGGCTCGTATGCCGCAAGGTTTCCTCCGCCATAGACAGCCTGCACCTCGTATGAGTGCTGATTGTCATCGATGTTATCCAGTTTATTACTTGGCGTTCTTTCATGACCTTCAAAACCGTTTGTCTTATAGATATTTACAACTACACTACCCTTTGGCGTACCCATCAGATTGTTACAGCCAAAGATGCGACCGTGATTGTTGGCGCGCGACTGATTGGTTCCTGCCAATATACATCCCTTACGTATTATGGTTGTAGTCTCGTTCTCTGTTTTTGTCTCGTCAGGTACAACCCATGGATCGCTTTCTTCATTTTGCGCTAAGCCCCAAGTGCTATACAATGCTGTATTGGAAGCATATTCGGTTGCAGACATACCGTTGAGGTTTACAACAGTATTGCCGACATTAGCTTCTACTTTTTCTACTGCAGCCTGATAACCTTCTGAGCCAGGTGTACCTACTGCATCCTTTGCCAGTCGTCCTAAACCACCACCATATACGTCACCCATAATCTTTCCGCCTATCAGATTAACGGTAGTCTTGGTGGCAAGATCAGTGTCTGTTGGTGAAGTTTTATAATAATTGGTATTCGACTTAGCCTCAGCAGCACCGCCATAAACGTCACCCATAATCTGTGTCTGGTCACCCAAAATATTCAACGTGACATTACCTGAAACCGTACCGAGGTCGTCAAGATTTTCAGTAGTATATAAGGTTGTATCCTTAATCCAAGGATCACCACTCTTTTTCTTCTCCCAAGTATAGGTGGTAGTGGCACCCTTTACGCCCTTACGATAGGTACCAAGATCTTCATAATAATAAGGCTCGACTCTAAAGCCGATACTGTCAACTTCAACTGTGGGCAAATTACCAGAGAAACCAGCACCGAACACACTGCCATTAACCATACAATTTTCAAGGGTAGAAGTGACCGGCCCATCAACCTTACCCAAACTACCACCACCATAGAAATTGCCGGTGATTTTGCAACCAGTCAGAGTTGAGGTGACATTGCGGCAGGTAGCCAGCGAGAACTTCACATATTCCACAAAAATACGTGCACAGTTGTCAACATTTCCAGACATAGGCAGGAACTGGTAGCTGAACTGTGTGGAGACACCACCGTAAGTAGCACTGTAGGATTGTGTATAATAATCATCCAGCCAATCGTTCCAAGAATTGTGATTGCCAGCATCTTTATCATTATGTGGGAAGTTTATTAAATTGTTATGGTTTCTCGGTGCCTGGCGGCTATATGAATTACCACCATAGCCCGCACCAAAGAAGGTTCCAAAGATACAATCTGTTGCGTTGGTGGTAACGGTCTTGCCTGTGCTCATGTCACCAAACTTAGGTCCGCCGCAGAAAAGGTCAATCTTTCCTCCAGTTATAGTGGTGCTGAGATTGCCGGTAACGGGTTTAGCAGCATTGATGCCACCTGCATAGAATTCCCTAATGTCAGCATTCTGCACTTGCCAGGTGATGTTACCTGTGTCGTCCGCACCACCATTTTTACCGATGCCTTCCATAGCAGCGCCTGCCACTGTACCGAAGCGGCCACCATTGATATAGCACTCTGCATTATCTTCGTAGCTAGCGACATTTGCGGTATAGAGACCAGTAAGGTAGAATTCGTCATAGTCACCACCAGTAACGGATACTGGTGGATGTTTGGACTGTAGATTCTTATCCTGGTGGGTGCCACGGTGGAACTCTTTGAACCACACGTTGCCGCCCACATGGAAATAGGTGGTATTGTTGGCGGCACCGTTATTTTGACCACTCACCCACTGCTCCATAACACCACCCTGAACAATATAGGGATATGCACCACGATCGCTACGGTCATATTCAAATTGGGTAACATGGAAGAGTGATGTGTTGGTGGTTTCAAACCAATATTTTGGCTGAATAATACCCAAATTATAAGAGCCTGTACCGCCAGTAGTCTTCTGTGCCATGCCGAGACCTAAAATATTCAGGAAATCGTATTTTACGGGATGGAAAACTGTACGACCATTAAAACGAAGCATTAATGAATAGTCTGGTTCATTGTCGCCGTCCATGTCAACAGAGGTTAGCGTATAGGGCTTACCGCCTCCAGCTATGGTACTGTTGTGATGATAGTTGCCCACAAGCACCACTGCATAATCATAAACGCTGCGGGCGCTATACGTAGCCTCATTTGTACCCGCATAAAGTGCCGTACTTGCGATAGCATCGCCAATGTTGGTGTAAACGGTCTGGCTGTTAAATTTCTCACCATTTCCATAGTGTTGACCTCCACCCACGTTATCGACATTAACGGGAGTAACCATTGCATCAGTACCGCTATTCTTATAGGTCACATCCCAATAAGCATCGGACAGATAAACTGCATTGCCCCAATAAGGCTGAATTGTGATGCCTGTCACCCCTTCTGGTACATCCCAATAGGCACCCTGATTAAAGACGCGTTTATTGGTTTCGCTGTATATGTCTTTTGCGATACATTTACGGTCGGCAAAGTTGTAGGCTGGCGCATCATCGCCAGTGGTGAAGCTGTTATAGGGAGTGACACTCCCGTCTGTGGTGACAGATACAATCTTCCATCCCGTTACTACACGATTACCTGTATAGTTACCCGTTCCTACATCGTTATAGTAAGGCAGCTGGACCTTATAATAGTTGAAATTGAAGTGGTCAAAATCTTTATCAGTGATATTGAGTTCGAGCCTGGATTGGGTAATATAGGCACCTTCCGGGGCACCGAAAACAGCTCCACTGCCTGATTGTATCTCAACAGAAAGCGTACCTAATTTGCCACCCTTGTTGCGCTCTGTAGCAAGAGGAGCGTTTTCAGCATCGATGTTTACCACAGATGGGTAGTAGCCAGGAGCCTTCAGTACCGGGTAAGGAGTTGAAGAACCTATCTGCGATGGTTCCAATACCCACTTCATCATCTCGTCTTTGTTATCTGGACTACCCGTAGCCCACCATGCAGCCAATTCACGGTTGCTATTCAGCAGATGACGGAAGAACTCGAATCTCTGCAGGTAACGTGTCTCTGCACCGAGGGCACAGTTATAAACCTTGGTTAAAGTTGTATTCTCAATATATGAGGATTCGAGGCGGAAGTAGTTGAAGTTGTTTACGCCATTGTCATCGCCATCGTTGGTGATTTTCTCACCATTGTAGATAGGTGCTATCGAAGTGCCACTGACTTCGCCATAGTACATGCAGTTCATCACCATCGTCTTGAGGTTCGAGGCTGTGGTAGCAACGTTGTTATAGCCTACAATACCCCCGACAGTGCCTCCGGAAACATTGGCATAACTAAAGCAGTTGATGACTCGCGAACTGCCGTCAAGCAGACCTACGATACCACCAACATAGTTACTGCCTGAGATGGTACTGCTGCAAGAGGTAATAGCGGTATAGCCGTCTTCGTCTGTCATTACTGTACTATTCGTTGCCAGCACACCGCAGTTATAGATACGGGTGTCGCCTGTAGCTTCAGCACAAATGGCACCAACATTCGTTCCGCTACTAATGCTGACATTGTCAAGAATGATATTCTTGATAGTAGCATCATTGGCATAGGCTACTAAAGGATGATTAAGGCCTGATATCGTCACCATATTTCCGTCAATAGTACCCTTGAAAGGATTTCCTGAAGTGCCGATAGATGATGTTGAACTAAAGCCATCTGCTAATATATAATTACCAGTCATGTCTTCGATTTCGCTCGAAGAAGAAACTTGCGTGGCAGGCATGAGGGTGCCCTCACTGGAAATGACATAACCAGCTTTTGTCGCAACGGCCCTGATGGTTGAAGCGCTGCCTTTGGCAAATGGTTCAGTATAGGTTGTTGACGAAGCCGTAGCAGGGCTACCATCTGTCGTATAATGAATAGCTGCACCTGCAGTAGCACAAGTGATGGTAACAGTACCACCACTGACTTTAATAGTAGGTTTTTCACATACAGGGAGATAGTAGGTGGTCACCAGTGTAGGGACAGGATCAGTTGCGTCATTTGCGCCCTTCGCAATCGCCTTAATGACCGTCATGCTCTCCGTCTGATTGACAGTAACGGAAGTTGTACCAGTTCCTGTATAATCAGATATTGTTGGCGTGCTGCCATCGGTGGTATAATAAATGGTAGCACCCTCCGCTGCAGTAATAGTAAATGTATTTTCTGCGGTATAATTATTGGTAATGGTTGGAGGGGCGATAGACAACGCTGGTTCGAGATAGAACTTACCACTACCAGTATTTTCAGTACTTCCTGCAGTCCAAAGGCCAATGATACCACCAGTCATTATCGCTTGGGAATTATCAGCATTTGTACCTTCAAGAGACTGCTGGTTTCCTTTATTGACATTTAGATATTTTCTTCCACCATCGGGATCATTTCCTTCAGCAATATTATCTTCAACATATTTAGAAATAATGTCATAAGAGTCTTTCGAAGAGATATAGCGAATAGCAAACAATGCATAATCATCTGCAGGTGTAGCCTCAAGGTGAACACGCACACGGCCTAAGTTGGCTAGAAAGGCAGCATTGTAAGTTAGGTATTTGTTATCACTGGCATGCTTGATATAATAGTAATCCAAAGATGGATGTTTCTCAACATACCATACGGCCTCTTTTGCATCATAACCAGCTGTACCACGACACTTGTAGGTGGTCAGAAACGGCATACCAGTGTCTGTAGGATAACTGGTATAGAATGGAGATGATGATTTGTAATATTTCCAGTTCACCGTTGGACACAGGTAGAAATTGTCGGCCGGTGTATCACCGTGGGTAACAGCGCCTATATAATATACGCCCGAATAGTCCGTCTGTCCCCATGCCTTAGAGATGCCCGAAAGTAGCATCAGAAAGACAAGAGATATCACTAACATAGGTTTCGATGCCAGAAACGAGTTGTTTCCATGCTTCAAACGACTTGCTTTCATGCTTGAAACACTTTGTTTCCATGCTTCAAACAAATTGAAACTGATATACCTTTGTTTTGCTATGCTGTTATTCATATCTAGTGTCATTATATTCTTTCATCTTTAATGCTCTTGGGAGAACCATAGCGACCTTTACCAACGAGGACTTTCCCCAACGGCGTGGTGAAATCAGCATCACGTTAATGTGTGATGAGAGGAAACTCTTCAATTGAGCCCTGTCTTCCACCCTGTCGACGAAATTCTCCTTAGTGGCAAGTTTTCCGTATTGAAATGGCGTGTTCATATTTACTTATATTCATCTGACAGCACAAAGATACAACATGTTACCCAAAGGTAAGTTACCCAAAGGTAACTCAACCGCTAATCCTGCATTACCTATGTTAATATATGTGCCCATATTGTATCATGTCGTTTACTTCACCGATAGTTTCTTCACGTAGTGGCCACCGGCGGCATGGATGATGTAAACGCCGCTGGAGCGGACAGGTGTCTCAATGGTCTCACCGGGCTGGATGTTGAACGCAGCGATGGTCTGACCACCGGTGTTGACGATGCGGACGTCGGCCTCCTGACGAAGCGTCGATGTCACAATGATGGTGTGACGACGGACGCTGAACTCCAGACCGCCACTGACATCACCCTCGGACGGGTCTTTGTCGTCGATGGCAAACGATGAGTCAGCATTGTCGAAGACGATGTACTGGATGCCGCGCGTAGAAGGTGCAGGGGCAGATATGCTGCCTGCCACGAAGTACGGACGGAACGGTACTGCTACTATAGAACTGGGTACACTGAACTTGTCGCCGTCATCATTCATGAAGTAGCCTGCTGTGAGCGTCTTGTTCAGATAGTTGGGTACGAAGGTGTAACGACCCTTTGCTGTAGTTTTCGCTATCTCCGTGTCACTAACCAGAATGGTGGTGCCTGGCATAGAGGCAAAGGTGATGGTCTGCTGTGAAACGGGGTCTGGTTCTGGCAGATCCGTGTATGTTGCTGTCCATTCACCACTGAGGTCAAACTCATAGAACGTCTTGCCGGGGAATCCCACAATGTATGCCTGGTCGTTGGTCAACATGGCATAATCATTGTACTGGCGATCAGCCTTGTAGAACGTCTGATAGGTATCCTTATTGATATCCAACTGATGGGCATTGCTGTAGTAGTGATCCCAGAGGAAGGTGTTGGTAACGGTCTTATCTGCTTTAGCACCGTTAGGCACATCGAAGGTAGCATTGAACGTGTTGCCACTTGCACTACCACCAGTAAATTCACGCAGCCAGTATTCATGGCCAATCTTCGCATCACTACCCTCGATGCTCTTACTGCCACTGTAGAAGTGCGTAATCTCACCTTTATCCTGAGTGGTCACCAGTTCGGCAGTGAACGGCAGACTGACGACATCCCAACCCTTAGTCGTTGTGACGTAGCGTTCAGGCAGGCGTTGATACCACATGCGCTTGTCATCGGCAAACTTATAGCTGATAGGACAGTTGAAGTCCTGCATGTCGACGAGCAGGTGGTCTCTCTGTGCCATGTAGCCATCATCCGTCTTCTGTACCCAGTGGCCACGGACATTGGTCGAATAGCTATCCCAGGTATTCACGGTACGGTATTTGTCATCAGTTTCCACGATAGGCTCGTCAAGCAGATAGCCTTTCACCACGTCATCGGTCTGTGTGCCCTTGGTAGAATATACCAAGAGGTTGCGTGTCAGGTCGGCGATGTATATATCCTTCAGTCCTCCATCGTCGAGCAACGGGGGATAGAACTTACCACCATTGAGTCCCTGCTCATAGCCTCCTGCCACATCGCCATTACCACCAGTGAAGTCGATAGCCGTCATATTCTTGTAAGCTATGACAGTAGCATCGTCCTTCTTGGTCTGTGCAAAGACGGCATGCGGATTGAAGTAGGCCACGCCCATCGTACTGCTTTGGAAGTATGCCGGAGCACGGTAGATGACGTTGCCCTCTTCAGTTGTCAGGATGCGGTCGCTGCTCTTGACGATACGAGACGGCAGGTCTTGGTGAGTGCGTTCCTCAGCGACATCAATGCCATCCATGTGACTGTAGTTCAGAGCCTGTCCGAAGAACAGGTAGTCGTCAGGCCAGATGGGCGAGAAGATCGTCTTTTCCTCAGTTTTCGTACCTATTGTCACCATCTTCGTCCTTGTACGCATGTCGACGCCCTCGGGAATTGACCCGCCAGCGTAGCGGTAGTCACCATCATAGAAGCGGTTCTCCACATAGCCCAAATCAGGCAATGTCTCGCCTACTGCCACCTTCAGCTGAGGCTGATAGATGGCGTAACCTTCAGGATAATTACCATCACTCAGGCTTGTAGGCAATTCACCGTCGATGGCTGAAGCGAGGTAGTCGTAGGGTTTCTTTTCACCTTCCCACGCAGAGTTGTTATCGTAGTAGCGCTTGTTCAGGTAGAAGCCGTTCAAATCGTAAGCCACCGTACCATTGTAGAATTCCTGAACAGATTTGGCTGTGGCACCCGTATTAGCACTACTGTATTGTCCTGTGACATAGTAGCTGTTCACCAAGGTGCCTACAGTGCCGCCGAAGACAGCCTTGCTGCCCGTAGTGGTACCCGTCGTCTTGACCCAGCAGTTCTCTACGCGGCTCTTGTCACCACTGCCGCTGTCAGCAATGCCGCTGCCCGTGAACGAACCGGTGACACCGAGGTTATATACCTTACCGCAGAGTTTGCCGAAGAGCGAGCCTGTCGTGCCCGTCGCAGGTGTCAGTCCGCTGATGGTATAGCCGTCACCATGGAACATACCTGCGAAGCAGTTTGTGTTGTCACCGATAGGAGTCCATGCGGAACTACTTGCGTCGATGTTCGTCTGGAGGTAGAACTGCAGATTAGCACAGTTGCCAATTTGGTCGGTATTCACTGAACTATGTTCTCCTACACTTCCGCCTGTGCTGAGCTTAAACAGGTTCGCCAAGTTGGTGAGACCGTCCTGAGACTTAATATATATCTTCGGGTCACGCTTCACATTCGGATTATCGATATACATGTGGTGAGTCTTATTCTCATCAGACATCACGTCGGCAAGGTCGTGGTAGTTCGCCACGCTCACCTGGACGGCATTCGAGAATGTCTTGCCGAGGTAGGTCTTCGCATAGTAGGCCAGCCAGTAGTCATCCTGATACCAATAGAGCGGATCGCTGGACGGCGTGAACTCAATACCGTTGATATGACTCTCGGTGTCCGACTGACGTTCGAACAGCATCCATCCACCACCCTGGATCTCGAAGGCACCAGGCTTGACGTTCGGCGTACGGATGGTGATCTCCGTGCCGGGCAGTACGATATTAGGTTTGGAGATGTTCTCCACTTCAGGAATACCACTCTCGAACTGTATGTGGATATTGATGACGTGCCGCTCGCTCACCGGTGTGATGTTCATACCGTTTTCATCGCTCTCCTCGTAGTTGTACTGGTAGATGACGGTGATGATTTTCTCCGTCGAGAGGTCGTAGATATCACTCTGTCGGCTGACATAGAGCGTACTCGTCTCGATAGGTGCCACACCATGGATGGTGAAGCCGAGCTGACGGTTGGTCAGACTCTTATAGCCTGCGTCCTCGTCACCTTCTTCAATGACAAGACCAACCTCTACGGTTTGTCCTACCGCTCTGTTGCCCGATGCTACCGCACCGATGCCGGTGATACCTGTCACAGCCTTACCCTCACCGTTCTCACCTATCACATAGGACTCACGGCAGTAATAGTAGTTACCGGTAGACGTGAAGGTCAGCGTGGTAGTGTTGGACTGGTCGTCACCCAGACTGTTCCACTCCTCGTAGCTGAGCACCTGACCGACGGCGTATGGTGTGTCACCGCGAACAAAGCCTTTCTTCACCACGTAGTAGCTGCCCGCTGTCTTCACTTCGATGCGCGCATAGTGGTGCTGCTCATTGGGCAATACCTCATATTCTACACGGTCCAGTTCTGTACCTGCAGCCACTGTGTGCGAAACACCATCCTTATCAGTGTACGTGAATGCAGCACCACCGTTGGTAGCCTTGTAGTCCAGAGGCTGGCTGATGGAATAGCCTGCAGGATTCGTCTTTGCCTGTTCCTCAGTGGTGAAGTTCAAACCGTCGTATTGGTATTTCTCCAGTTCATTCCTGCTGTATTTCGGATCGATGAGCACGTCGAAGGCATCGTAGTTGAAGGAGAATGAGGCGCGATCCTCGGGTGACAGCGCACTCCATGCCGCCAAGCCTCGGTAGTTCTTATTCGATACATACCAGTCGCCACCGTAGTAGCCCGGAGCCGTACAATAGTAGGCTGGTGACATCACGTCGTCGATGGCATCAGCCAGACTGGAGTATGCCGTCTTAAAGTCATTTATCTCATCCTGTGTCAGCACACTGTTGACATAGATGACGACATTGTCGTCGAGCTTCAGGGTACTGGTACAGACGAAGGCGTCAGTTACACTACCGGATATGGTTGTCCATTGTTCGTCGGTGTACTGTTCTTTCGCCAAGGTAGCTCCCTTATAGAGGTGCTTGTCACCAAGTGTGATGGTACTCGTTACCACGTATGCCTTTTTAAAGGTTGCCTGCTTGCGGTCTGCTACACCATCACCGTCTGCATCGGTGTTGTTGAGTGCCTCAATGGCAGCTGAATGATCGCCTCTCAAGCCCTTGTTTGCCGAAGTACCGTCACCTTCGTAGATGACATACGTTTCCTCCTCGATGATGTCACTCACCTTGTATTGCTTCTGTCCGTAGATACCGTCAGCAGTCGGGTGATAGGTCGGACCGTTATGGTAACCATCTGGTTTACCGGCTGAATCATATTGTTCCTTGGTCATCTTGTCTGCCGTTGTTCCATTCTCCGGTGTGTACCACGTGTTCCATACCTTCGGGTTGGTAACATCGTAGGTCAGCATATAACCCGTATTATGGCTCATGTTGTTCGACTCACGGAAGACGAAGTCAAATGCCTCGTCCTTATTCAGATAGACATCCTGGTCGTTCTCATCCTTACCCCACAGTTCGACAGCCTTCACCGGCTTGTCATAACCGTCAATCGTTCTCGGGTCACCTGCGGCAGTCTTCAAATCATCGTATTCACTTTGCAGCATGACGTAACCAGCAGGATAGACGGTTTGGCCGATCTTACAGGTGGCAATGGTGACATAGGTCTTATCCACAAACAGTCTCTTCTCTGATGCGGACAACAGGTTATAGTCCCAATAGCTGATGGGGTCGTTGAGCTTATAAATCTTCTCACCGATTTCCAGTTCGCCTTCCGCCGAGAGCTTGGTACCGCTATTGTTATTAAATGAAGAGTAGTAGGCATAGCGGTTAGGCTTCACGTCCACGAGAGTCATCTCACCGTGTGACGCTGCAGCAATCGTCAGGTTCAAGTATTCCACCTTGCTATAGGCATTGGGCGCACCCGTATAGGCAGAGATATATTGGTCGTAGACGTACACCTGTCCCTTGATATACCAGTAGTGTGCTTTCACGTAATCGCTGGAACTTGGATTATAGCGGTTACTCTCAGGATAGCAGTCGTCGATGATGGTCTGTGTACTGTGTACGAAGTTACCCGATGTCTCAAACTCTTGAAGATTAGTCTCGATATAGGTAAAGTCCTTCCGGGTCACAGCCTCCGCATTCAGGGCGGTCAATGTACTGTGGCTTAACTTTTCGTAATGCTGTTTGCCGTGCTCGTTCTTGGCATAGACGAAGCCACCGCCGATACCCGTCTGCACGTTAATCAGGTCCAACTCGATGACACCCGTGATATAGCCCCAGTCCTTTTGTTCTATGGAGTTACCCGTGCTCTTCTCCGTCGTCAGTTCCAGATACACACCCGAGGCAAGAGCCACCTTGTTCAGGCTGCTACCGTTGTTGCGCGTCTGATTATTCTTGTTGGCTTCTTTCCACTGATAGTATGTCTTGCCGTCTGCTGGGGTACTGGTACTTTCAGTCTTACGCTTGTCCTCATTGCCGTTGTCCGGGTCTTTGAAGTGTACGTCACTGGTCAGTGCACCGAGGTAGTTCACGATATTATAGATACCGAAGTAGTTGCCATGGACAGCTTTGTTCATATCTGCCCAATCCTCATCCTCTTCTTTTCCTCCAGGTTTCAGGGTCTTGTCACTGGAGATAACTGAATGTTTCTTGTTGAGCGATACCTCACGCACACGGTTGATGGTGTAGTTGGTCTTGTCGTTCTGGTCAACCACACGGTCCTTGGCACCCTGCATCACCATACGGCTACCAAACACACCACAGAAGTCGGCACGCTGGATGGTGTTCATGATACGACCGGCATAACGCGAGCAGACACCAGCCTCTTCCCAGTATGCAGGATTTGGCTTGCCATCTTCACCAATCATCCATGGGTCAGACGCACCAGGTGTCTGACCTTCAAAACGCACCAGGAACTCGTCGGCGGTAATGGTCGATGCCTTTCTGTTCTTGGACGGGTCGGCAGGATAATAAGTCTTTCCCTCATTATCGGTACATTCCTGTAGACAGCTGTATTTCAGCTCATAGTATGCCTGCTCACGGGCGGGGAGAGTACGATAAGTAATAATATCTATCTCCGTGGAGATATTATAATAGTCGGTACCATAGTTGGTGATGTTCAATCCACGATATCCATCGACGAAGGTCAGGTTACCGTCTCCGTAGAGTCCGCCGGTATGTCCTGTACCAATGGTAATCAGGTCGCGGTGGTAGACGTCGTGGATGGAGGCCGTAGCATTGCCGAGCACGGTCTTCGCCTCAGCGTACAACTGGTCGGAACCTGATGTTACATTACCGCCAGCGAACACAGCGTTATGGATGATGATACCCTTGTCGTCGAGATTTGCCCATGTAGATGCATCTGCACTCTTATTCCCCAAGTGGTGGAGATCTTCAGTAGGAACATAATCGCCTGCCGAATAGGAATGTCCGTTGATAGTGACATCTACTTTTGCACGACAATGCGGCTCTATCAGCACCTTACAGTCCTCGGTGAGTATGTATTCACCTGTTACAGGGTCTGTCACCCAGTTAGTATCGGTAGCAGCCGGTGTGGTAGTAGATGGCGTATATGGTGTATCTTCTCCTATTTTATACTTATAATAGTAGCCTTCCCATTCGTCATCATAGCGTTCACCGTCCTTGATGCCAACATACAATCCGTCATTTTCCATAATGGCACCATAGACATAGCCTACGTCGCCACCGCCGAACACGTTACCGTAGCCGTTAGCCATACCTTCCTCAGTACCGACCTCACCGCCGTAGATGTTCACACCGGTCTTGCCAAACACATATCCGTCGGAATACAGATGACCATGACCTCCTAAGTTGTCATAGCCTCGTCCACCTCCGAAGACATGGCGAAGCACATGACCGTCGTAGAGAGAGACGTTGGTGGCACCTGCCTTATAGATTCCGGTCAACTTACGTATCTTGTTAGCGACACCGTTCTCGTCTTCCGTCTCGTCTGCTGTGCCACGTCCGATAGCGGCAATCTCACCACCGCCGAAGAGGCTGTTACGGATATAGCCACCATACATCTTGACATCCGTGACATCCACACTACTGTTGTCGATATAGCCGCCGCCGAAGATACAGCCGCTGTCGAATAACGTACCTGCTACATCAGACGTCTCGTCGTCAATCTTTTCCTCGTAATGCTCGTCGATGTCTGTCTCTGGGTCATCAGTACCGTCCTTGTTATACACATAGCCGATATAGCCGTTTTTCAGCGTTAGGTGTGCCGTACCATAGACCGGTCCACCCTCACCGCCACCATAGGCATTACGCTCAATGGCGGGAATACCGTCGTAGTAGCCCGTTCCGTCGAGCTTACCTATAACGACATTGGTCTCACCGAGGATATCACCACTCCATGCGGTAGTGATATTACCCACATGCTTACCAACGGTACCTTCCCAGCCACCGCCGTAGACGTTACGTGCCACACCGCCCTCGATATAGGCGTTGGCACTGGCGATGAAGTCTTCGCCGAAATCGTCCTTGGTGATATTGTATTCATTCATCACGCAGCCGCTGGTACCTGCAGCATAGAGGTCCTTTTTCACCGTACCGCCCAACAGGTCGATATAGGTCGTGCCATACACGTCACCTGTACCGTCAGTGCTATCACCCAAGCCGCCACCATAAGCATAGCCACCAGAATAACCCGGACCTTTTGGCTTTTGAACATAGTACATGTTGACAATGGCATCCTTGTTGATATGCACATTGGTGTTGTGTTTGCTGCCATCGCGGTTAGCATGAACCAGAACATTCCTCAAACCGTCGTCAGCATAGCCGCCCATGGTAAGGTCTATATCCTGTGGCTCCTGCGGCTCGGGAGTCGTAGCCTTATCTTCTTCAGGCAAATTCACCCAAGCGGTGTGTGCAGTATTGTAATCTGAGGTTGCCTGGGCATTTGCTTCCGAAGCCCATGCATCCACAGACTTCTTGTTCATCACCCTACCCATCTGGCCACCGCCATAGACCTCGTAGACCTCAGCGCCAGGCAGCAGGTTCACCTCGGTGTACTGTGCCCATGTTCCGACACCATAGCCGGCACCATAGATAGTGGCTGTCATGGGTTGTTCATTCAGGTCAGTATCACCATTATAGACTGGCTTTCGGATGTTCACCTGAGCGTACAGCGTGCGGCGGTAGTTGTTGTTGCCACCATAGATGGCACTGGTCACATTGGCCAAGTCGCTGTTGTAGTTCACCTGTGCCTCGTAGGCGTCGCAGGGCTTCACATTGCGATAGCCGTCTTCATCGATACCGTAACCGCCACCGAATATCTTGTTGATAATGATTGTCGCACCGTCAGGGACGTTCACCACCGTACGGCGGGTAAAGCCCTCCTTGTAGCTGGCACCGTAGGCAGCACTGATGTTGCCGCGTACCAAATCGATAATGGCTGAAGCTTTGTCGGGATTACCCTTGACAGTAACCGTATTTTCTCCTTGCGTTTCCTGATGATCCACTAAGTCATTGGGGTTAACGCCCATGCCGATGCCGCCCCATTCTCCAGCACCGAACACCTCCATGTTGCCGAATTTGTTGAACTGTACGGTCTGTGGAATGTCGATGAGCACGTAGCTTCGGTTCTGCAATAAGTCACGGGCACTCTCACCCGACTGTCCCTGTCCGGCTCCATAGACCTTCTTACAAACGTTTTTGTCGTCATAATAGGTGGGACGGAAGTTGACAAAGGCATTGTTCAGGAAGGGCTTGTAGAAACCTTCCCTTTCGCTGCCGTCTGGATTGGTGTATCCTCTGCTAGTGAAACGGTCCTCCGTATAGTCGTAGGTACCATAGCAGCCACCGAAGATGGCATCAACACGACCTTGTAGATATTCCAGATAAGCGGAGGCTTTGACAACGTCTGGGGCAGGATTGCTGGTCTTGTCATAGCCATGAACCATGCTGAGCGTATTGATGTTGACTCTAGAAGAAAAGTCCTTTTCACCCAAAATGCGTCCACCCAGGTCGTTACCGCCATATATCTTGTCTCGAATCCAGGGGAATCCACCTTCATAGGTGTCCTCACTGGCGGCATTGGCGCTCATATTGTTTTCGTAGTCCTTCTTCACATGACGACCAATATAGGTCTCGGTATGTCCTAAGATGTCGGCATTACATGAGCCGGCAAAACTGTTGAAGATACGTCCCTTACCCAGGTTAATGACGGTGTTGCCGATGATAGGACCGAAGAAACCGCCACCATACATGAATTCACACTCAGCCATGGCCTCGCTATGGTCAGCCTGTTTCGACACACCGGCGTTAGCACCCCTCAGGTTGACGTAGCAGCTGTATTTCGGGTCGTAGCTATATGCCTTATTGATGGTAACACCATCAGTAGTACCATCGTCTATCTTATAGGAGAAGGGGTAACTACCGTTGGCCTTGGGTCTGCCGATAACACCCTCCTCACTGCCGCCGAAGAGCTGGAATGTATAACCTGCATTCAAGTTGATGGTGGTGCTACCCCATATTTCCGTGCCGGCACCCTTGCCACCACCGAAAACATTCAGTGCTCCACCGAGTACATCCATACCCTGTTCGTCGAGGATAACTCCCGTACGGCGTTCCTTGATGGTAAAGTTATCGTGACCGTAAAGGATTGCTTCGCCTTCTTCGTCCTCAGCAACTTCGTCAAAGAGGATATCTCTGTCGATGATAGAGTTGTTGAGGTTGATGACTACATTACCATTGACGACACCGCTCTGGTAACAGCCACCATAGATGTTGCCCCCCTTAAAACGACGTTCCTTGTCTGCATCACTACTGGTGATGGTTCCTGTCTGTGAGTCGTAACTTGAACTGGATGTGACCATTGATGTGACAGGTGAAGTGGGGTTGCCGGCACCATCTACAGTATTCCAAATGAGATACTGGTTGGGGTAATTCTCTGGACGAGCATCATCAGCAGTTGGTGCATCGTCTTGATATGTTCCCTCGGTGATTCTCCACCGCTTGGGCTGTATCTTTAGACCGTTGAAGTTTATCACCAGACGGTTTCGGATGTTTCCTTTCTTGTCATTGAAGCCGTTTTCAGCCCGTTCCGATGTGGAACCGATGATACCACCGATGTATTCAGCGTTAACGTTAGACTTGGCGGGGACATAGGCATTGTTACAGCCACCCACCACCTTGTCGAAGACGACGATCTTTCGTTTAAAGTCTATCGTGGTCTGGTCAGGATCGGTCATGCTACCCACATTACCACCACAGTATATAGAACCGAAGTAGGTTGAGTAGTCTTCGTAAGTAGCGGGGTCGCCACGCGTGGCATCATCGAAGACCACGCTGGGTCTGATGTCCATGGCGCAGCCGTCCATGTAGGCAGCAAAGGTAGCCGAGTTGGTCAGATTGATGCTGCTGAAGTCTATGGGGTTGTTACCAGCGTCTTTGATTTCAGCGTTGTTCTCGTCAATGGCATTGCCGGACATGACGCTCAAGACATCGCGTGGATTCTTGTTTTGCACCATGTTATAGCCATTATTGCCCAAGAACACGTTGTCGGCAATGACGTATGAACCGATTTTCAGCTCTACCATCGGGTTCTCTTCACCCTCTTTCTTCTTCAGTGATGCACTGTTACCACCAACATAAATGGCACCGCCGATAATGGTGGGGTTGATACTGGTGACTTCGAGATTTTCACCGTTCTGTTGAGTAATAGCATTGCCTGCCACACGGAGTGACACGGCCTCGGCATTGGGACGGAAGGCATTAAGTGCCTCAACAGAGGAGGTGTACCCTTTTTCTGTCATGAAGTCACCATAGTATAAGTCACCATAGATATCATTGTCCTTCAGCTTGTCATTGTCCGTATAGGGATAAGAACCGTTACCACCACCATAGACATCGCCACTGATGCTGGTATAGAT
Organism: Prevotella sp.; assembly: GCA_016286995.1. GTDB lineage: Bacteria > Bacteroidota > Bacteroidia > Bacteroidales > Bacteroidaceae > Prevotella. The sequence continues at coordinate 35,152 of JAEEVA010000013.1, read as the reverse complement.
ACCCACGGCATTGCCACCCTTCACACTACCCGTGATATCATTGCCGCCATAGACATTGTGGATGTCGCCGCCACGAACCAGTACACGTGCCGACAGCTTGTCGGGGAAGTGATATTGGTATTCGGCCTCTGTCATGTAGCCGAAAGCCTTGTTCAAGGCAGCATTCGTGACCTCCACGGGATTGCCGTTTTCGTCCTTAGGATCGACGTTAGCCATTCGGCAGCCGCCAAAGAGATTGTCTACTACGATGGTAGATGTCTTTGGTATTTCCAGCAATAGACCTACTTCACTGGTCATGTCACCTCTGTTTCCGCCACTATAGAGGTTACGGATCTTTCCTGACTGCAAGTGCCACGTCGGTCGGATGGCCATCACCTCCTGATTGTTACCGCCGAAGAAACGGCCTATTTGGTATTCATCACTGCCAGGATAGGAGAGACTGGTATTGATACCCATCTCCTTGAAGCGTGCGTTCGTCAGCAGCTCACCGTCATCATCAGCCTTGGGGTTAGTGGGGTCGATAATGGTGTTCACCACTGCAGTGGGGTTATCCACGCAGATGACCGTACTTTCCGTCACCGTGGCATTGTTGCCGCCACCGTAGGCATAGACGATGGAACCGCCATGAACATCAACGTATGTCTTGTCTATATTGGGTAGATTAAAGCCTGTCTCATTAGAAGCGATGGGAGCCTTGCCATCTGTAAAGTCTTTTTCAGACTGATAGATGTAATGTTTTCCGTCGGTAACGTTATTATAATAGTAATATTCACCATTGCCGCCGCCAAAGAGCTGGCCGATATAGATAGGCTGGTTGGAATCTTCTTTTACATCTCCTTCAGAGACATAACCGGCCTGACCTTCTTCAAGTTGATGTGCAGTATTATAGGCAGCAGCTTCTTCTGCTGTATAGGTGGAAATGTTTTTTGCTGAGATATGCACAAAAGCGTTCCATGTATTGTTTACGCCATCGGTATTTGATGCCACTGGTGTCGGTAAATTATCTGATGTACCAATCTCTCCTGATATATCGTTACCGCCATAGACGCGGTTAATCAGGATATAGTTGGAAGCATGCTCGCCGTCAATGTTGACAAAGGCTGAACCCTCGATGTTGGCCATACGTGCTCCGCCGAAGACGCAGTTCAGGTCGCCAGCCCTCACGGTGACGGTGGTACTTCCACCCGTATCACCGGCATTACCGCCACCATAGACGCTACCGCCAATTCGTACCTGGGCCTGCATCATCAATGCAGACAGTGAACAAAGCACAATGGTCAATATCTTACGCATTCTCAATTATCAATTAATCGTTATCGTCGGGTTGTCGAGATCATTGTCAGAGAGCACATAGAGGTAGGTGGGCTGCACTGTCAGGGTCATCGTCATACGTTTGCCACGGGCAATGGTGATGTTCGGCAGCTTGTTCGTTGCTGTGCGCTCGCTGATTTTTTTCGTTTTTCTGTCGTAGACATCGTAGGTGGTGATCAGCGACAGGTCATTAGCCAGTGTAGGTACGAAGCAACAGGTAGCCTGAATAGCTGCGTCAGCAGTAAGATCTACACCCGTGTCACTGTCGAAGAACTGTGCCTCTCGACCTGTTCCAGCCAAATCAGAGTAGGTGGCACTCACCACGGGGCTTGTATTCTCCGTATTGGCAGCCAGCGTCACAGTCGCTTTAGCGGTAGCCTTGGTACTCTGCAGAGTCATGCCTCTGAGCTTGATGTCACGTAGTGCGGCATATTCTGGGTCTATCTCCACCTTGAAGCATATCGAAGCATAGACATGATCCATCAGCAGGTTAACGAAGTTCTTTTCGCTCTTGCCTGTAAAGCCGAATTGTCCCAAAGGAATGTTTTTCGTATCATTAATATTATTGACTTGCTGTACACCAACCACAAAGCAGATATCCTGGCTACTGACAGTAGGCAGGTTGCTGAAGGTCATAGTGGCACCGTCAAGTGTTTCGTCCGACAGGGTCACTGTACCCACATTGGCCGGAGCATAGCCGTAGATGGCATAATCATGGTTGGATGTCACCTCTATGCTGGACTTCCAGATGGTTTCGTTAGCCTTGAATACGAAGCGGCCACTCTGCGTTGTTCCGTCACCCTCCACGAGGAACACGCCGACGGGGGAATAGTCCTCAGTAACGGTAAACGGATTTGACGGTTCGTCACCACGGGTAAACGATACCATACTGAGACAGTTGTCCGGCTCCTTGAACTCATCCGAATCATTGGAGCAGGCCGCTATCAGTAAAGCTGAAATGAAAAGCAGGATACGATATGTCAATCTTTCATTTCTCATTCTTCATTTCTCTTTTACCAATTATGTACTATATGGCTGCCTGTTGTCGGCACCCAGTCCAACACATCGACAGTGACGACTTGCATACCCGAGAGTCCCTCGTAGTATGCATAGACAATCCACGAATGGTTACGCTTGAAGTCGCCAGTTTCCGACATGCGGAATGTAGCCGTTTGCGCTATACCATTTCCTACCTTATAAGTAATGGTTCCTTCCAAACGTTTGTTAGACTCACGCAGGTAGTAGGGACCTACCGGGGAAAGTTCTTCACTCGAGATACCAGTAGCTATCAGCTCTTCATACTGCTGTGCCGTCTGGGTCTCTCCATTATAGACATAGGTTGCAGGATTCGCTGTACATTTTACTGGGTCAATATCCGTCGACAATAGTGAGGCAGGCTCACTGTTGTAGTTCGGCTGCTGGGAGTTGGGGAACAGGTATTCTTCTTTTGGAATCATGCCGTCGCTCAGGGTGATATCAGTGATGCTTAGTGCATCTGATGTACCCGCAGTATTGGCAAACACAAACCTTATCTTCGATACGGCACGGGTCAGTGGTACGTAGGCTATCTGGCTCGTTGTGCCCACGCGCAGTACAGGAGCATCACCGGCAATGGGTTGGTCTTCCAGTATTCCCGACATGGGCAGGCCGTCTGTAGGAACTTCAGTGGTGGGTGGTGTAGTCAGACCGAAATGTGCCTCATCAATCTTAGCTTTTTCCTGGACTTTATCCCATGAACTGGCCTCGCTCAGGGCATCTTCTTCAACGCCGCAGTTGGCATTCGTCACATTGGCTACGACATAGACATCAACATTGGGTTTGTTCTTGGCAAAGGCGTCGTCTACGGGAATCTGGTAGACGGCACCACTACTCATGTTCAGCGTGACTGTCTCGGTAGTCTTAAGGTGTCCCACCTTCCTGCCAGATTTGTTTTCGTAAATCCATATCTGCATACTCACCACCTTGCTCTCGTCACCTATGGCATCGATTTCTCCCACGTCAGCACGCGTCAGCGTCTGTTGCAACGGTGAGCTGACATAGACACTCAACATGCTGGGCTGCTGCACCTCCTGACCGCCGTTGTCGTCGGACGAAGAAGTGCTGCAGGCCGTTAGCAGCAGCAAGCTGGTCATGATCATGAGTATCTTTGTCATATCTTAATCGAGTATTACCGTTGTTGTCGTGGATTGAATCCATTTCGTCTTAACCTCAACGCCGACTTCCAGTCGCGGCTGCTTTAGGTCGGGCATACAGGTGTAGGCATTGGCCAATGAATTGACCTTCAGGGTCAGCTGGGTGATGAAGTCCTGCGTGAATACGCGGTTGTAGCTCTCTGTGCCGTATCCTTCGTCGGTACCGTTAGCCATGCCGATGAGGTAGAATTTGGTACCGGGATAGACAACACCATCCCTGCCAGTAAACTCCGTTCCATCTTCTGGATTGGTCAGTTCCAGGATAACCGGCACGCGTTCTTCTTCGTAGGTCTGAAGCACCAGGGTGTTCACGGTCCATTTGCTTGTTTCCGTGTCCTTGTCGCCTACCACCGTGTCGTAGATAAAGCATTTGTTGTCATCGCTCTTCGTGGCAAGTGGCTTAAAGTCGAAGCCAACGGGATACTGTGCACCGATGACTACACCCGTCAAAGGATAATTCGCAGTAGTGTTTGCAGCCACGATGACCTCATCCTTAGCATCTTTCAAACCATTGTCTCCACCGGTTATAGGCTCCAGAATCATTTTCAGACGTGCCACGCCATATTGCAGGGGACTCTCTACTGCCACCGAGCGTGTGTGGTTATTGACCGTCGGACCTGCTGTGTACTTTTCAGCGAGCAGGGCTTCCCAATTGCTGCTGTTCTTGTAGTCTACCTTCGTCACAGGATTCTCTGACGTGCAGACACCGCTGTTGACGTAGTACCAGAGCTCGGCAGGATAGGCGTAGCGTGTAACGTCGTTGATGTTGTCCAGCGTGCTGGCCTTCGTGAGAACGCGGAATCTGTTCTCACTGCCTATCCAGCGAAGTACGGCAGCAGCATCAGGCAGGCCGAGCGTGCCGGGATAGCCGTTGTTGACACAAGACGTTGCGTCTTCCGTGTTTCCAATATTTTCGATGATGGTAGTACATAGTGCCTTGGTGTCGTCGCTGGTACCCTCGGCAACTATTATCGCCTGCAACTCCTGTTTCAGAGCTTTGACATACGCCTTGATATGTGCTGCTGATCCGCATATCAGACCTGAACCGTCCGTGTCGGCATGGATGAAGTTCAGATAGCGGTTCTTCAAGTCCGCATTCTCGCTCCAGCCAGAGGTGTTGGCAATAGTCGTCAGATAGTTTGCCAAGTTCCAGGCAGGGTCGAACTCTTCATCACGGTCTGGGTCCGTCACTCCTGTTCCGGCATTGTCTTCCTTGCAGATAGATTCCAGACTGAACGTGATGTCGGCAGGCTTGGTGACACCGTTGAGCGTGGTGTTTAGTTTGCCGTTCTCCGTATTCGAATCCTTGCCACTTTTGGCTTTTGCCTGTCCATACACCAGCACGCGGTTGGTGCCGCTCTTCAGCATATATTCATCCAGGTAGTAGTATTCCTTGCCACTGACGCGGTCGGCTTCAGTACCCGAAGCCAAGTCTTCCAAAGGCTCGTCAGTAACGGCCACAGGTGTTGTGGGACTGGCAGTGATGAACGACATGACGTCCAGATGGTCGATGCCACGATAATCGTTGGGATTCTCTTGTACCACGTCCAGGCCCTGGCGGGTCTGTTGTGACATTTGACTGACGCTGAATGCCAGCTGGCTTCTTACCACAGCATCCGACGACACTTCGGCTTCCGAGCACGATAGCAACATCGTGCCCAGCAGCATAGCGGAGAAGAAGTGTCGAATGTCAGTCATTCTCTATACCTTATTATATATATTATAGGACGGGGTCGAAATGTCCGCCCTTGCCCCAGTCGATTTGTACGCTGACACCCACCGTGTCGTGATGGTCCTTGACATCCAGTCCGCCATCGCTTCTGGTCCGCGAGCGGATAATCATCAGCTGTCCGGCACGCAGTGGCCTCCTGATATACAGGTTGGTCTTGGTGATGCTGCCATTGGCCATCGTGACATAGGCTATCAGTTCAAACAGGCTCTTGTCACTGGTGGGAGCCACGAAGAACTCTTCAGCCTCGATGACGGTACGTGTCATTCCTGCTGCTGTCGTTTCGTCCTTAAAGCGGACGTCCCTTGATGGGAAGTTGACTGAGCAGAAACAGCGTGTGCCAGTATCTGTCGTTGCCACGTCGGTCGTCCGGATGATGGGCGTCTTTTCGCTGTAGATGAAGGCACTGTCGGCAATGTTGAAACCAGTGGCAAAGCCTGTAGAGTAGACCTTGATGTCGCGGATGCCATAGGCGTCGGCATCATCGACGACCAGTGCTACAGCGCAGTTAGCCATATAGAGGCGGACGTGGAACGTCTGGTCGACGCCTTCCTTGACATCCATCGGCAGACGGGCGGTAAAGAGACCCGTGGTATGCGAGGCGATGGTGTCACCGGCATTGCCGCCAATCACATTGCCAACCGTAGTGGCGAGGCGTGAGGGGTGACAGCGTTCGTCGTTGGTCAGATCGACCACAGGATTGTTCACCACGTTGGCTACGGCCAGATGCATGTATTCGCGCATTGGCAGGTTGAGCACGTAGCTCTGCTGGTTGGCATCCATGATGTGCTGGTCGTGCTGCAGACGGATGGAGTCGCCCTGGGTGTCGTAGAACGACAGGTCCACGTCGTGGGCGTAGTCAGTAAAGATACCTTTCAGATGCTCCTTCAGGTCAGCTGCCAACTGTACGTCGGTTTCCAGACCCAACTGGGTGTGCAGCTCAGTGGTCATGTTGGTCACCAAGCGCAACTCGTAGTCCAGCTTAAAGTCCTTACCGCAGTTAGACAAATCATCGTCAATCTTGCTGCACGATTGCAGCAAGATTGCGATGAAAAGGATGAAAACTGAAAGGTACTTCATTTTCAAAGATTAGTTTCCTCCGAGGATGACGTTGTCAAAGTTGATACCTGTCGACCACTTGATATCCACCGACAGACCCAGTGTCACTGAGCTGTAGCGCAGGTCAGGTACGGTGAGATAGGCGTACTTCAGAGAGTTGGCACCAATGACGAAATCAGCAGTGGTCATGAAGTCCTGAATGAATACGCGCTTGGTCTGAATGGTAGCACCGTTACTGTCGTAGGGAGGTAGTGCGTGATGTGTGGGCCAGTCGATGTTGGCTTCATTCAACTGTGCGGGATCAAGCTCACCAATGAGGTAGAACGTACTACCGTTGCGAATCAGGTTGTGCAAACCGTAGAAGTCCTTGCCAGTGTTGTTCCTCAGTTCAAGGGCTACATAGACCTTATCCTGAGTGCTGCCTGATGTGTAGTTGTCGAATACCAGCGTGTAGTTGGGTTGCGACTTTGCATCGCTTATCACAGATGAGTATGCCGGGATTCCCTGGGCTGCGCTAGGAATGGCATCGTCGTTGATCCAGCCGTAACTATTATCGCTCTCCTTCGGCAGGAAGTTCCAGCCGACCTTTTTCGATTGTCCGCCGACGATAACGCCTACCAGCTGGAAACTTGTACCGTCAACGGTAATCTCCTGATCGGGTTCTTCATCGTCACCAATGCTAGGATGATTACGTTTTTGAATAGCGTGGTTGTTGTCCTTCAGCGTGGCTACACCGTAACGAATGGTGGTCTGCAGGGCAGCAGTACCGTAGTTGATATCGTTCTGCATGGCGACACTCTGGGTGGTGGATTGTACGTGGCTATTCTTCGTCCAAGTGTTGTTCCAGTTGTTATCCTCATCCCAGTTGGCAACGCCATCGGGATATTCTGTGGGCTTGTACTCCTTGTCAGAGACGCGTATGGCACTGTTGCCAAAGTAGAGCAGCTCAGCAGGATAGAAGTAGCTCTCGACAGTGATGGTACCAGAACCTGGCATACCAGAGGTGTTGTAATTCCAAGGATAGCTGAATACCTGTGTGTTCTTGTCGAATGCTAGGTGTGTAGAACCGCTGGGCAGGTGGAACATCTGCGGGAAGTTGGCAAAATTGGCAATATCGCTGATGTTATTGAAGCCACTGGGCTTGGTGGTGCCTGTTGGCCAGTTGGTTTCAGCAGTGAAGTGGTCAATCACGTTGCCTGTCGTCACGAATTCCACTCCTGTCACATTGTGTCCGTCATCGGGTACGGTACCATTGAAATACAGCTTGATTCTCTCGTGGGCACGCTCTGCAAAATATTTTGCAACGGCCTCCGGCTTGTTGAGCGGGGTGGCGCAGCGTACCTCGTTGATGACTGACCACAGGTCGGTCATCATCGCGAGGATGGCCTGACCTGAACCGGCACGCAACTCGCCCTGGTCCTGATAGATGGTGGTCATCTCGCGGTAGACGTCAGCCAGTTTTTGCTCCAGGGCATACGGCACGTGTGTGGGCTCTACAGGACTGTTTGTGCTATTGTAGTCGGCCCAGATCAGTTCGGGGTATTCGCTGGCCAGCACGGTAATGGTGGTCTTTGTACCATCGAGGCCGGTAATCTCATAACTGATGTCCTGATGGTGGGTACCCTTCAGGTTAGTGTACATGATGGTGGTCAGGATACCGCTTAGCAGTTCCTCAATCTTCTTGAACTTGTTGACGTTGTCGCCCTTGATACGGGGGCTCAGTTCGAAGTTGGCCGCGCTCAGGTCGGTTTCTGTGCCGGGGTTGTACTCTTCCAGATGACCGTATGTGTTCTCTACGGTGAGTCCGGTCTCTGCATTACCTAAGATAGCCTTGCCATAGAACAGCAGCGTATTGGTGTTCAGGGGCAGCGAGGTCTCAATGATACGGTGTGAGTGGTCGGCATCGACGGTGTTGGCAGCCAGAATCATGCTCAGGTCATAGCGCTTTTCCATTTTGCCGTCGGCAGGCAGGGCTGCCAAGTTCTTACCGTCAGTTCCCTGATGGTATGAGTAGAGCACGGCATTGTCGATGCCGCGGAAACGCTCAGTCACTGTTGCCTGTGTGGCGGCAGCCGACTGACGTGTGAAGGCCGTGTTACCTGTCGACACGTTGAATACAAAATTGGTAGTAACCTCGTTGGTTTCGGGGTTGTAGCGAGGATTGTCGACAACTGTCTCGTCGCTGGACGAGCAGGCTGCGAATCCCGCTGCCATCAATGCTATCGCACTGAGAGTGGCCAATGCTTGGATTTTTTTCATAATTCTTTATGTTTAAATGTTAGTGATGACTATAATGATATATGGAGATGAAATTAATCAATGGTGATAGTTTGGGTGATACCAGAATTCCATGTCAAGTCAACAGACATACCGATTTCTAGATGTGGAGAGCGCAGGTCAGGCAGCAGGTTATAGGCTTGCTTGAAACTGCCCACCTCGAAGTTGGCGGTGGTGATGTAGTCCTGCAGGAAACCCTTTTTAATAACATTGCCTTCGCCGTCTTCTTTATCAGTATTGAGGTTTGGCTTCAGAGTACCAATCATATAGAACTTGGTATGAGGATAGATGAGCTCGTTGTTACGTCCGACAATGGTCTGCTCAGTGGTGTTTTCAAATTCCACAGCAATGGTGATATTGGCGTTAGCATCATCATCTGAAGTTGCCTCCGGTGTTTCTAATACCAAGGTGTGGGTTTTGACGGAAGGTGATGCACCGGGATAGAGAACTGGTTTCAATGTGTTTTCACCTTCTCCCTGCACGTTGTAGACCTGACTGTCATAGACAGTATATGTTGAGGCACCGGTTTTGGCTTCAAACTTGTAGTCCACAGCACGCTGGTTGGCTACCAGGATACCCGTAATGGGGAAGTCGGTGGAACCGACGGTGATTTCTTTGTCATTATTGTCCAACAACGTAAAGGTTGTACCATTTTTTGTCTTTACCGTCACGTCCAGTCGGCCTACAGCATACTCTACGGGCTTGACGATGGCGATGGAGCGGGTGGTGGACTGTACCACGGTACCCCTACCTTCAATAGTTGATAAATCGTATTTTCCAACTATCGTAGCCCATGGGTCGTCGTTATTGTAATAGGTTTCCATCGATGCTGCTGCCGTCTTGATGCCGCTCTGTCCGAAGTAATAGAGTGAAGCAGGGTAGACATAGGTGCCTAAGGCGGAAACATTCATACCCATATTGTCCTGACCAAGAGGTTCGAACTTATTGGAGTTCCAAAATACATAGGCAGCACCGTCGGGCAAACCGACGTTCTGAGGATAAGAGTAGGCTGTGCTGAATGTCAATGTACCGGTGGGGTTGTTGTCGCCGTCTTTATCCGCGGTAGCAAATGTGACTAATCTCGGATCTTCTGTAGTACCAACATTTAGTTCGCCTGTTATGGCATCAATAATGGCAATGGCTAATGTGGTGCTCTTGGTATAAAGCACAGAATACATCTGCTGGACAGCAGCCTTTACACTACGCCATGAACCTGTTTTGAGCGTGGTGAAGTTGGGGAACAACGTCAATGTGGTCTCTTTAGCATCGCCTTCGCCGACCGATACGTTGGCAATGGCTGTCAGGTATTTGGCAATGTCGTTAGCCTGCTGACCAGCTGAGGCTGCTGAATAGATGGGAACTGGGTCGAAGGAGAACTCTGCCAAAGTCTTGGAGTCCCCTGTCCAGGTTTCCGTCAGTGCGCCGTTTACAGCATTGATGGGTTCAGTCTCCTTGTCGATGGCATGACCGTAGAACAAAAAGCTACGGGTGCCGATGGGGACTTGGATGTCCTTGTAGAGATGCGACTTGCTGGTATTGAAAAGTGCACCGGAAGCAGCAATAGCATTGGCTGCCGTAGCACTAGAACCGGTCGTTCCAACAGTACCAGATGGCAAGTCGATAGAGGAGGAAATGCCCGTAGATGCATCAACTGCCGTTACATCGAACGGGAAGAGTTTAATACCTGTAATGCCGCGGAATACAGGCGTTTCCTGACCCTGCACAATGTCCAGGCCCTGACGGGTACTTTTACCCAACTGTTTGGGGAACGAAATGGTGAACTCTGTCTTCACCACACCTTGCTCGTGTGTTCCCTCACCTTCTTCTACTACTGCATCGTCGATGCTGGAGCAGGCTGACAGTGCCAGACCTGCGGCAAAGGAAGCAGCGAGAAGGAATAACTGATTCTTTTTCATCTTTTCCATTTTTTTTATTGTTCTTGATTAATAATTATGTCGTATGTATCGTATGTTGTCGTGGCAGCGTCCTTTTCCTTGGGAGGTTGTTTCGGACGGCCCGGAATGTTGAAGACGATGTTCAGGCCTAACTGCGGCAGAAGGAACACCTTCTTGCCATCGCCGGTCTTGGTGCCGCAAAGGCCACACTCGAACTCGTCGTATTTGGCATAACCTACAGCAACGCCGGCCAGAGCTTCCAGGTTCCAGTGACGACCCAAAACCCACGAGTAGCCATAGAAGACACCCAGCGCTCCCATGTCACCCTGACGACGCTCGCCCTTCACACCCTTGTAGATGATGAGGTCGATGTCGGCGACATTGTAGTGGCTGTAGATGAGGTTCGCACCGAAGAAGTGACCCACATTGACGGAGTCCTTCCAGTAGCGCACATCGGGCGACAACAACAGGTGGCGCCACTTGCGTGAGGTGTCATCGCTGGTGGGCCACGGACGGTAGCCAGCGGTGAAGCCTGCCGACCAGTGCTGATCTATACGGGCGCCGATACGCAGGTTAGGCGTCAGCGTGGCGTCATATATCAGGTTGTTGCTGATAGTCCAATCCTGAGCATCAGCCTTGAGGGCCGTTGCCAATGCTAACACGAGGGTTAACAGGATGATCTGAACTTTTCTTTGACTATTTGCCATTGTTTTCTTTGTTTAATATCTTTCAAATATCTTAATCTTTAGAATGTCTTTTTTTTTAGAGAAAAGTACCCGTAATTAAATATTTAGACTGCAAATATAAAAAATATTTTTCAACAAACAATGGTTTTCCCCCCCAAAAAAATGCTAAAAAACCGTAATTTCTTGATTTAAATCAAGTCAAAAGGGTAAATTGTTGCCTTTTGTCGGATAAAAAAGGGTTAATCTTAATCGAAATTTAGTTTATATGACTTTGCATAATTATCGTAATTATATCCGTTATGATAATTACTTACGATGTCAAATGATGGCTATTACGGCAGTTTATTTCCTGTCTTATTCTGCAAAATGAATTGATTGACTTACCAAATTCACTGAATTTGGTCTGCAATTTCAGTGAATTTGCTGATGTGTCTTATCTGTCTTTCCAGATACGATAGGGGTTCTGACGCAGTTGGGAATTATAATAACGACGGTCGCCAGTGACTTCTTTTCCGATGAAATGGGGGAAAAGAGGTGTTTCGGAAGCATTGTTCAGCTCTACTTCAGCCATGATAAGACCATCGTTGTCACCATGAAATTCGTCGACCTCAAAGGTGTGTTCTCCGCTCTTGACGAGCCAGCGTGTCTTGTCAATGATGCCTTCGTCGCAAAGTGTCATCAGTTTCTCGGCATCGTCCATTGGAATGGACTGCTCGAACTCGTAGCGTGTGAGACCACCGTCCAGCGATGGTCCTTTGATGGTAATAAATGCCTCGTTGTCACGAATGCGGATACGTACTGTTCGTCCACGTTCGCTACAGATGTAGCCTTGTCGGATGTGATAAGACTTAAAAGCCTCGTGCTTGAACGAGTCGTCAAGCACGAGGAATTTGCGTTCAATCTCCAAAGCCATAATGGTTTGTCTTTGAATGTTCTACGCAACGATGGAGAAGGTCCATACCAGATAGATGATAGCCAGGATAATCAGCACGCCGAAAATCCACTTCATCACGTTCTTACCCTTCTGTTCCTGTTTCTTCTGCCAGGCTTCCTTTTTTGCATTCGTTTTCTTGCTCATAGTTTTTTTGTTTTAATTAGGAATTAGAAATTAGGAATTAGAAATTATGATTACTTACGCGTTTCAACCTTCCGTCTTTTCTTTTTCCATTAAGTTATTAATAATTAATCATTCTACTTATCAGCTTATGGGAATCAGGTAATCATAATTTCTAATTCCTAATTTGGAGTTTCACTCCTCATCCGAGGAGGGGAATTCCATGAGGTATGCCTTGATGAAATCGTCGATTTTTCCATTCATCACACCATCGACGTCACTGGTCTGGTAGTTCGTGCGATGGTCTTTGACACGACGGTCGTCGAAGACATAGGAGCGAATCTGTGAACCCCATTCAATCTTCTTCTTGCCAGCCTCAATCTTTGCCTGGGCCTCTAAGCGCTTCTGCATGGCACGGTCGTAGAGCTGTGAGCGCAGCAGAGCCATGGCACGCTCCTTGTTCTTGGGCTGGTCGCGTGTCTCGGTATTCTCGATGAGGATTTCCTCCTCTTCACCTGTGTCTGGGTCTGTATACCAGTAACGCAGACGGACACCCGATTCCACCTTGTTGACGTTCTGACCACCGGCACCACTCGATCGGAACGTGTCCCATGAGAGCTTGGCGGGGTCGACATAGACTTCGATGGTGTCATCGACGAGTGGCGTGACGAAGACGCTGGCGAATGAGGTCATGCGCTTACCCTGGGCATTGAACGGGCTGACGCGTACCAGACGGTGGACGCCGTTCTCACTCTTCAGGTAGCCATAGGCGTATTCGCCGCCCTCAATCTCCATCGTGACACTCTTGATACCGGCTTCATCACCGTCCTGCAGGTTCGAGATAGTCACCTTATGACCATGGGCTTCGGCCCAGCGCTGATACATACGCATGAGCATGCTGGCCCAGTCCTGACTCTCGGTACCACCGGCACCGGAGTTGATTTTCAGCACACAGTCCATCGGGTCCTCCTTCTGGCGCAGCATATTCTTCAGCTCTAAGGCCTCAATGGCCTCAATGGCCTTGCGGTAGTCATCGTCCACCTCGTCCTCAGTGACCATTTCTTCCTTGTAGAAGTCGAAGGCCAGCTGCAGCTCATCGGCAGCAGTACGCACCTCTTGATAGCCATCAATCCACTTCTTGATGCCCTTCACCTTCTTCATCTGCGCTTCAGCGCGCTCACGGTCCTCCCAGAAGTCTGGAGCCTGCGTCCGAAGATCCTCCTCCTCGAACTCCATCTTCTTCTCGTCTATCTTCAAATAGCGATAGAGAGCTTCCGTTCTATCTAATACGTCTTTTAACTGATCGGCGGTAATCATAAAAAATTAAAAATTAAAAATTAAAAATTAAAAATTATGATTAGAAATGACGGGTGAAGGTTCGTCGCTGTTCTTAGCCAATCCGTCTTTGTTCTGAAGCTTTCCTTTCATAGTCTTAATAATACTTGTCAATATATATATTATTTCTAAATTGTCTTTTAAAATCGATTCATATTCTCTGCCAGCAAGAAGGCCTTTAATATACAAACGTTCCAACCAATATTTTGTTTCATTAGCCTCTTTTAAGGCAATACTAAACTTATTGATAAAATCCGGACCACTTTGTGCATAAACACCTTCGGCTATGTTAGCGCCAATACTTGTACCACTTCGGTTTATTTGCCGCACCATATCGTGATGACCTTTCTGACGGTTCTGAATATAAGAACACATCTTACCTATTCTATCTGCAAAAGCGTTGCTTTTCTCTACGATGATATTTGGCTTATGTGGCATCATGACGGGAACAAACAAATCACAATTTTTAATTTTTAATTTTTAATTTTATTCCGTATACATTGCTTCTATCGCGTCGCGATAATTCTCATTCAATACGCGGCGACGGATCTTGAGCGTGTTTGTCAGTTCTCCCTTTTCCATGCTGAGGTGGTGTGGCAGTAGCGTGAAGCGCTTGACTTGTTCGTAGTGTGCCAGCTGCTGCTGCAGGGTGTCGATGCGCTCCTTCATCATGTCGATGATGCGTGGGTCGGCACAGAGCTGCTCACGGCTATCAAAGGCGATGTCGTGGTCGCGGGCGTATTCCTCAAGCAAGGAGTAGACGGGTACGATGAGTGCCGAGACGAACTTGCGCTCGTCGGCAATGACGGCAATCTGGTCGATGAACTTGTCGACCAACAGCTTCGACTCAATCATCTGCGGTGCGATATACTTGCCGTTCGAGGTCTTGAAAAGGTCCTTGATGCGCTCCTTCAGGAACAGCTCGCCATCCTTCAGATAGCCGGCATCACCTGTACGGAAGTAGCCGTCGGCAGTGAAGGCGGCCTTCGTCAGGTCCTCGCGCTGGTAGTAGCCAATGGTAATCGTCGGACCCTTCAGCAGCACCTCGTCGTTCTCGCCGATCTTGATGTCGATGCCTTCGATGGGAATACCTACGCTACCTACTGTCCAGGGCTTGCCTAAATGGTTGCACGACACAGTGGCCAACGATTCGGTCAAGCCGTAGCCGACAATCATATTGATGCCGATGGAATGGACGAATTCTTCCACATAAGCCGAGACTGCAGCACCTGCCGTGGGGAAGAAATGGGCGTTTTCAAGACCCAGCTCCTTGCGTACCAGCGAGAAGACGGTACGGTTCAGCATCTCGTATTCCAGATGCAGGGCCACCGGGGGCTTCTTACCCCGACTGAGGTATTCGATGTTGTGGCGACGACCTACGGCCAGCGCGTGATTGAAGAGCTTGCGCTGCATGGCGCCGGAATGTTCTATCTTGTCCATCACACCCATATAGACCTTCTCCCAGAAACGTGGAACGGCTGACATACAGGTGGGGTGGGTCTCACGCATCGACTGCTGGACCTGCTGCGGATAGGTGTTGACAATCATCGTGGCACCGGCATACATGCAGAGAATAGCCCAGCCGCGTTCGAAGATATGCGTGTAGGGCAGGAAATTCATGATGCGGTCGTTCTCGTTGACAGGCACACACTTGCTGTTAGCCACCATGGCAGCATTGAACTGACCGTGGGTCAGGATGACACCCTTCGAGTCGCCTGTCGTACCACTGGTATACAGGATGTTGGCGATGTCGTCGAATGAGGCATCTTCTTGCAGCTTGTCGATTTCCGTCTGGCGTGGCAGATTCTCACCCAGCTTCAGGAAGTCGCTGAAATAGATGGCGTTAGGATCGTGGCTGGAGATGTGGACCGTCGAGTCGAACACGATGATGCGTTCCAGTGTGGGACACAGTGAGACGATGCGACGAGCCTTGTCGTACTGCTCCTGCTCACCCACGAACAGGAAGCGGATCTTGGCGTCGTTCACCATAAACTGAATCTGCTGCTCGGAACTGGTAGCATAGAAGGGAATGGTGACGGCACGAATGCCCCAGGCGCCGAAGTCACACACAATGTACTGTACGGAGTTCTGCGAGAAGATACCGATGTTCTCCTGCACCTTCACGCCGAGGTTCAACAGTGCGTTGGACACCTGTTTGACGGATTGTGATACTTGGTTCCACGACAACGACTTCCACTCCTTGCCGCCGAAGTCCTGATAGACAAGCATGTCACGATTGCCATACTTCTTGGCCTGCTCGTGCACCATGACCGACATGTGATAATTTGTCTGCATAAAATCGCTTTCTATATAAATTAGGTGCAAAATTACAAATAATTTATGAAAAACGAAAGATAAATCATGAATTATTTCGTATATTTGCACCAATTATGGATATTAGTCAATACACCAACGATGCCGTTGAGCTGTTGAAAAAGCTCATCAGCACCCCTTCTGTCAGTCGTGATGAGACGGCAGCAGCATCAGTTTTAGCCGATTTCATCGAAGAATGCGGCATGCCCTATCAGCGCATCGGCAACAACATCCTCATCCAGGAAGACATGGACGACAGCAAACCTACGTTGTTGCTCAATGCACACATCGACACCGTGAAACCTGTCAGCACCTGGACGCGTGACCCCTTTACGCCTACCATTGAGGGTGATCGTCTCTATGGTCTCGGCAGTAACGACTGTGGTGGCGGCCTTGTGAGCCTCCTGCAGGTCTACCGGGTGCTTCGAGGTTTCCCCTCGCAGCATAGCGGCCAGTCTGCCCCCCTCCCGCAACGCAGCGCTTATAATCTGGTCTTTCTCGCCTCTTGCGAAGAGGAGGTGAGTGGTGCCAACGGCTTTAGCCTGGCTCTACCGCAGCTGCCGAAGATTGACGTAGCAGTGGTGGGAGAACCGACAGGCATGCAACCGGCTATTGCTGAGAAAGGACTGATGGTCATCGATGGCGTTGCCCATGGCAAGAGTGGCCATGCTGCCCGCAATGAGGGTGTCAATGCCATCTACGAGGCCTTGGACGATTTGGTTTGGCTGCGTGACTATCGTTTCAAAAAGAGCAGCCCACTCCTTGGACCGACAAAGATGACGGTTACTGTGCTGAACAGTGGTACGCAGCATAATGTCATCCCCGACGAATGCCGTTTCGTCATTGACGTACGCACCAACGAATACTACCAGAATGAATATCTGTTCAGCTTCTTGCAGAAACACATGAAGAAGTGTGAACTTACCGCTCGCTCGTTCCGTTTGTCGTCATCACATATCCCCGTAGGTCATCCGCTGGTGCAGCGCTGCATCAAGATGGGTATGGTGCCTTTCGGCTCACCGACGCTCAGCGACCAGGCCCTGATGCCTTTCCCGTCGTTGAAGCTTGGACCTGGCGACAGTGCCCGCAGTCATAGTGCTGACGAATATATCTGTGTGAGCGAAATAACCCATTCCATCGAGACTTACCTCGAACTATTCCGTTGACGAACTCTCTGCTGAAGTCCTGTTTTTCATGTTGCGCGGGTGATGCTCCAGTATCTGCTGTCGCAACGTGGAGACATCGATGTGCGTGTAGATTTCCGTCGTACCTATCGACTCATGTCCCAGCATAGCCTGGATGGCACGAAGGTCGGCACCACCCTCCAACAGCGACGTGGCGAAGGAGTGGCGCAGGGTGTGTGGGGAGATGGTCTTCTGGATGCCTGCCAAGACGGCCTGCTGCTTGATCATGATGAGGATCATGGTACGTGTCAGATGACCGCCACGACGGTTCAGGAAGACATAGTCATCCTCACCGGCCTTGATGGTCATGAGGTTACGGTCGTAGAACCACTTCTGCAACTCATGGATGGCCTTGCCGGAAATAGGTACCAGCCGTTCTTTAGAACCCTTGCCGAGTATGCGGACGTACTTTTCATTGAGATACAGGTTGCTGAGCTGCAGGTTGACAAGTTCGCTGACACGCAGGCCACAGGAAAACAGCACCTCGATGATGGCGCGGTTGCGCTGACCTTCCCATTTCGACAGGTCGATGGAATCCTCCAGCCTGTCGACTTCATCGGCTGTCAGCACTTCAGGCAGGTGTTCGCCCAAAACAGGCGATTCCAACAGCTCTGTGGGGTCGTCGTCACGATAGCCGTCAAGGAGTAGAAAACGGTAAAACGACCGAATGCCACTCAAGATGCGGCATTGCGAGCGCGGATGGATGCCGATATCGTGCAGACCGGCGGCAAAATGCTGTAGGTCAGACAACTGTACGTCAAGGACGTGGATGTCCTCGTCTTTCAGGAACAGGAGCAGTTTTTCCAGATCGCGAAGGTAGGCATCGAGCGTATTCGATGAATATCCCCGCTGCAATTTCAGGTATCTTTGGTAATCACGAACCACTTTTTTCTGTAAATCCTTGCCCGTTTCCATTTTTTTTCATACCTTTGTCGGGTGCAAAGTTACGAAAAAGCGCGTAAAAAGACAAATTTATATGAAAATTATCATTATCAACGGTCCTAATCTGAACCTGCTGGGTACCCGTGAACCAGGTATCTATGGCTCACAGTCGTTCGACCAGTATCTGTCGCAGCTGCGTGAGCGTTATGCCGATGTAGAACTTGACTACTATCAGAGCAATGTCGAGGGAGAACTCATCAACAAGATGCAGGAAGTGGGCTTCAGCTATGATGGCATTGTGCTGAATGCCGGTGCCTATACCCATACCTCAGTGGCCCTGCACGACTGCATCCGCTCGTTGAAGACCCCTGTCGTTGAGGTACATATCTCTAATGTACACCAGCGCGAGGAGTTCCGTCACCATTCCTTTATTTCTGCGGCCTGCAAGGGTGTTATCTGTGGCTTCGGACTGGATTCCTACCGTCTGGCCATTGAAGCACTAAAGAGTGAAGAGTGAAGAGTGAAGAGTGAAGAGTGAAGAGTGAAGAGTGAAAAGTGAAGAGTGAAGAATGATTCTTTAGAGCAGTATATTTTGTCCCATATTGACCCAGAGCCAGACTATCTCTACCGGCTTTGGCGGGCTACCAATATCCACATGCTTCACGGACGCATGGCGTCTGGCCACTTACAGGGCAGGCTCCTGAAGATGCTGGTGACGATGATACGTCCGCGGCGCATCCTGGAAGTGGGGACGTTCAGTGGCTATTCGGCCATCTGTATGGCGGAAGGTCTGGAGGAGGACGGACTGTTGTATACCTTCGAAATCAATGATGAACAGGAGGAATTCACCCGTCCCTGGATAGAACAGTCGCCAGTGAAGGACAAGATACGCTTCATCATCGGCGATGCTGTCACTGAGGCACCAAAACTGGGTGAGACCTTCGATATGGTTTTTATGGACGGGGACAAACGGACCTACCGTGAGACTTACGAGATGGCGCTGTCACTATTGCGCCCGGGAGGATTCATCTTGGCAGACAATACGCTGTGGGACGGACATGTCGTCGACAAGGCCTACGACAGGGATCCTCAGACACGTGGTATAGAGCTGTTCAACGACTACATCCTTCACGACGAACGTGTGGAGCGCGTCATCCTGCCAATACGTGACGGATTGACGTTAATTCGCAAAAAATAACCCTTTTGAGGACGCGAAAACGTCATTTTGCGTCTTTTTTGCACTTTTTTCTTGCAAAATGTTGCAAGTTTCAAATATTTTATATACTTTTGCTTACAAAATATAAACAATAAGCAAAGAGTAAATGGAAAAAATTGACAATCTTGACAAAAAGATCCTGAGCATCCTGTCGAAGAATGCTCGTATTGCCTTTAAGGACGTGGCAGCAGAATGTAACGTGTCGCGAGCTGCCATTCATCAGCGTGTACAGCATCTGATAGAGGGTGATGTGATTATGGGCAGCGGCTTTGACGTGAATCCGAAAAGCCTGGGCTATTCTACCTGTACCTATGTCGGCATCAACCTGGAGCGCGGCTCCATGTACAAGGATGTCGTAGAACGCCTGACCCTGATTCCTGAAGTGGTGGAGTGCCACTTTACCACGGGTC
Source organism: Prevotella sp. (assembly GCA_016286995.1). GTDB lineage: Bacteria > Bacteroidota > Bacteroidia > Bacteroidales > Bacteroidaceae > Prevotella. The sequence goes on along the minus strand of JAEEVA010000013.1, from coordinate 15,609 downwards.
CGTATACCATGTTGGTGAAGCTCTATGCCAGGGACAACGAACAACTCATGCACCTGTTGAATGGCTGTCTGCAGAGCATTCCTGGTGTGGTGGCTACGGAAACGCTGATATCCCTGGAGCAAAGCATCAAACGTGAGATTCCTGTAAGTTTTGAGGATTAGGCAAATGGCAAACCGTTTCGACAGGCAGGTACTGCTCGACAAAGCATATACTGCTTTTCCGGAAGCAGAACACCGACCCGTGATAGGTATTACGGGCAACTATGATGAACAGACTTGTAAACTGGCTGAAGGCTATTACAAGTCGGTATGGCAGGCTGGGGGCGTGCCAGTCATCATACCGCCATTGACTGATACAGACGCCATTATCAATACGCTGGAACATATTGACGGACTGTTGCTCAGTGGTGGCGCCGACTATAACCCGCTTCATGCCGGTGAAGAACCTCTGCCTGGCCTGAAGGGTATCAATGCCGAGCGTGACATGCCCGAACTGCTCATCACCCAGCTGGCGTATAACCGACAGATGCCGATATTGGGAATCTGTCGGGGTATCCAGACTCTGGCCATGGCATTGGGAGGCAAGGTGGCACAGGATATTGCAAGTGAAGGGTTCAGCGTGAAGAGCGCAGCGGGACTTGTGAAGCACTCGCAGGATGCTGACCGTTCAGAACCGACACACTCTGTGGTCGTCGAACCGGATTCCACCTTATATACTATTTATAGTGAAAGAATATTTGTCAATTCGTTCCATCATCAGGCTGTGAGTGACCCGGGAGCGCGTTTCCGTGTGACAGCCCGTGCTGCAGATGGCGTCATCGAGGCGATAGAAAGCACTGAGTTCAAGAGCATCCTTGGTGTTCAGTGGCATCCGGAATGTCTTGGCGACAACGAGGGCATGCCCTTGTTCCAATGGCTGGTTCGTCAGGCTACACAATATCGCGACGCCTGCCATCTCCACAGACGTGTGCTGACCCTCGATACCCATTGCGATACGCCGATGTTCTTCCCTCAGGGCATCCACTTCGACCATCGTGACCCGAAAATCCTTGTCGACCTCCATAAGATGTCGGAAGGTCATCAGGACGCAACCATTATGGTGGCTTATCTGCCACAGCCCACGGAGAATCCTACGGTCTTTGCAGACAATATTTTCGATAAAATCGAGGAAATTGTCGAACAGAACAAAGCGTATATGGCTATTGCCCGTACCCCCGATGACCTTTGGATGAACAAGCATCGGGGACTGAAGAGCATCATGCTCGGCATTGAGAACGGCATCGCACTGGACGGGAAACTGGAGAACCTGCAGCATTTTGCCCAGCGTGGCATCGTCTATATGACGCTTTGCCATAATGGCGACAACGACATCTGCGACTCGGCTCGTGGCAGTAGCACACATCATGGCGTGAGTGCCTTCGGACGACAGGTTATCAAGGAAATGAACCGCCTGGGCATCATGGTTGACCTCAGCCATGCTGCGGAAAGCAGCTTCTACGACGCCCTCGACCTCTCAGAGCTGCCCATCGTGTGCAGCCATAGCAGTTGCAGGGCCTTGTGTGACCATCCACGCAATCTGACGGATGACCAGATGCGGGCATTGGCGGCCAAGGGTGGCGTCATGCAGGTGACCATGTATAACGGCTTCCTGGTGAAGGATGGTGAGGCCACCATCGAGGACGCCATGCGTCATCTCGAACATGCCATTGATGTCATGGGTATCGACCATGTGGGCATTGGTACCGATTTCGATGGTGATGGCGGCATACGTGGTATGGCCAGCTCGTCAGACATGATCAACTTCACCCGACAGCTATTGACTCGCAAGTATAGTGAAGCCGACATTCAGAAGATCTGGGGTGGCAACTTCCTGCGTGTCATGCGCCAAGTACAGGGAAAGGCAAAGTAGAAAGATAAAAAGGGTTGAAAAGACAAACGTTAAAAGGATAATAAATAAAAGCGATGAAGACATGTTTTTGTAAGGTACAAAGGATGGTGAGGGGTTTATTACCCGTCTGCCTTTTCTCCCTTTTACCTTTCTTCTGCAGCTGTAGTACCACAAAGAAGAGCCAGCAGAACAGCCAGCCTGTGGTCAGTATTGAGTTCAATGCCGATTCGGCCTATGCCTTCTGTGCAGCTCAGTGCAGTTTCGGACCTCGTACCATGAATAGCGACGCCCACGAACAGTGTAGCGACTGGATTCAGAAGAAATTCCGTGAATACGGCTATCAGGTGCAGACGCAGAAAGCCGACCTGAAAGGCTATGACGGCACCCTCCTGAAAGCCACCAACATCATCGCTTCCGCCTCTGTTCCCAACGCATCAGCGTCGGGTTCCTCCCACCTGCCTCGCATCTTCATCTGCGCCCACTGGGACAGTCGTCCCTGGGCTGACAACGACCCTGACGAGTCCAACTGGCGCAAGCCAGTCATGGCCGCCAACGATGGCGCCTCAGGTGTCGCCGTGATGCTTGAGCTGGCTCGTCTGCTGCAACAGCACGACTCAGCACAATATGTCGTCGATTTCATCTGCTTCGATGCTGAAGACTGGGGCGTACCCCAATGGGAAGACACAGCCGATGCTGACTCTTGGGCTTTGGGCGCTCAGTATTGGGCCAAGAACTATCAGGGTCCCCTCGATCAGAGTGCCGTATCGCCATCCTCGTCAGACGCCCAGCGTTATCAGTTTGCCATCCTGCTCGATATGGTGGGTGGCCAGGGGGCTAAATTCTATCGCGAGAGCTATTCCCTGCACTATGCCAGCGCCATCGTCGACAAGGTCTGGCGGGCTGCCGCTGCTGCAGGCTATGGCAGCATCTTTGTAAACAAGGAGGGTGGGGGTGTCACCGACGACCATGTTCCCGTCAACGAACAGGCGCACATTCCCTGTATCGACATCATCAACCACTATCCCGACTGTGTTCAAAGCAGCTTCGGACCTACGTGGCATACCGTCAGTGATGACATGCAGCACCTTGACAAAAACACGCTCCAGGCCGTAGGCCAGACCCTGGTGCAACTCCTCTTCTCTGAATAGCCCTCTTCCCCCTTTCTCTCTGGTCCAGTACGCTGAGGCTCTTCCCTCTTCACTCTTCACTCTTCACTCTCACAACTGCCCCGCCTCTACCATCAGCACGATGCGCTCGGTCAATCGGTCAATGCCCTCGGGGTCGTATTCTTTCTTCAGCGACGCTCCGAAGGCCCAGGCAAAGGCCTGATAGAAGCCAGCTCGCATAGGACCCATGAAGGCTTGTATCAGCTCATAGCTTGACGACTTGCTCTCACGGTGTATCAGCTTAATGAGCAGCTTACCCTGCGAGTAGGTCAGCTTCTTCATGCGGGGCTTGTATTCCTTGATGATACCCTTCTCGACGCGCTTGATATGTTCCTCCTTGGCTTTCTTGTCGGGCAGCGTCTCCAGATATTCAGCGGTCTCCAGCATGATCATGTTGGCCTCCTTGGCAATGGGCAGCACAGTTTTCACATTCTTCACCAGACGCATATAGGCAGCAGCCTGTTTCTCACTGCTGAACTCCACGGGAGGAAAGACGTAGACGTTGTTCATCTCCATATACTGGATGCTGTCACCGCCTTCCACCACCTTGCCGACCCTCACAGTGGGAACAAAGGTAGGACTGTCCATATCCACCTCGCCATCCCGGGTCTTAGTGGTCTGTGCCACACTGTCCAGGACCATGAAAAGCACCATTGCCAGGAATATCGTTCTCATAATCGTCCGCAAAAGTACGAAGAAAAATAAAAAAATAAAAAATTGAAAAATTAAAAAAGTAAAAAATTGGTGTCACACGCAAAAAAACTATGAACTATGAGCTATGAACTATGAACTATTTCGTATTTTTGCATCATGAAATACCTCTGGCTGATTGTAGTTTGTCTCTTTCCCCAGACAGTCTCTGCCCAAAGTGACTGGCAGGAGGTACTGCGCGACTGGATGACCGCCGAGGATGTGGAAGAGGCGTATAGCGAGGATGCCATGGAGTTCCTCGCGAATCTGGCAGAACAAAAAATCAACCTGAACCAGACCTCCCGCGAGGAATTGGAAAGCCTGCCTTTCCTCTCATCACAGCAGGTCGAGGAGATCGTGGCCTACATAGACCGCTACCATCCCTTGCGGACGCTCAACGAACTCATGATGATCAAGAGCCTCGACTGGAACACACGCCGCCTCCTGCTGTGTTTCGTGGAAATAGGTGATGAGGCGCCCCAACGACAACGTCTGGACTGGTCGAAAATGCTGAAAGAGGGCAAGCAACAGGTGATGACAACGGTCAAGATTCCACTGTATCAACGGAAAGGTGACCGCCAAGGCTATGCGGGCTATCCCTATCGCCATGACATCCGCTATCAGTTCAACAGCCGCGATCGCCTGAAATTCGGACTGACGGCAGCCCAGGATGCGGGAGAACCGTTCTTTGCCAACAAAAACAAGCTGGGCTACGACCATTACTCCTATTATTTCCAGCTGCGCAACACCGGCAGACTGGAGGAACTGAATGTGGGTATGTATCGCGTGCAGATGGGTATGGGTCTGGTGATGAATACGGCGTTCTATCTGGGAAAACTGGCTTCGCTGTCATCACTAGGACGCTCCAGCCACGTGCTGACAGCTTACTCCTCACGCTCTGCCTCTAACTTCCTGCGAGGAGCGGCAGCAACCGTACGCCTCTCTGACCATTGGAAGGTTACGGCCTTTGCGTCCTATCGCCCTGTGGATGCCACCCTCAACAGCAATGGCTCCGTACGTACCATCGTCTCTGACGGCTATCACCGCACAGAGGCAGAACTTGCAAAGAAAGACAATACCCATGAGCTGGACCTGGGCTTCCGCCTCAGCTGGAAACCTTCCCTTAAGAAGCTGTCTGACTCGACAGCTACTGCTCGGAAAGGCTTGCCCTTTCTCAACTTCAACGCCGTCTTCACCCATTTCGACCGCCGCATAGTGCCCTATACGTCCTCCTCGTCCCAGCTCTACCGGCGTGACGCACTCTCCGGCAACGACTTCCTCAACGTCTCCCTCGACTATGGCTACACCAACCACCGCTTCTCGTTCTCGGGAGAAACGGCCATGAATCGCAGCGGAGCATTGGCAGCACTCCACATGCTGAGATATAGGTTATCCGAAGAATGGACTGCCATGGTGTTGCATCGCTATTATGAACAGCGCTATACGGCCTTCCATGCCCGTAGCTTCAGTGAGGGCTCCAGCGTACAGAACGAGCATGGCCTCTATACTGGACTGGCATGGTCGCCGTCGCGCTCCCTACAGCTGCAGGGCTATGTTGACTATGCTCATTTCCCTGGACCACGCTATCTGGTGAGCACCACCAGCGACGCTGTGGATGCCTTGCTCTTCGCACGCGTATTATATAAGAGGTATACACTCGAAGGACGTTACCGCTTCCATCTTCGTCAGCGTGACAACGACACAAAGACGCTGCTTCGCAACCGTTATGAACACCGCGGACGTCTGTTGCTCTCCTTTCCACTGGCTCGCCTGACACTCCAGACACAGGCTGATGGGGTGCTCTTCCATACGCAGACAGGTAACAGCCGGGGAGTCATGGTCAGCCAGCAGGCTTCCTGGCAGTATAGGATGCTGCGCGTCTCAGCGAATATCGGATGGTTCCATACCGACGACTATGACAGCCGCATCTACCAGTATGATCCCTCCGTGCTCTACGATTTCTCCTTTCCTGTGAACTATGGTCATGGCATACGCTACTCAGTCCTGGCAAGGGCTGACGTGGGCCGATGGATGCTGGCAGCCAAACTGGGCGTGCTGAACTATTTCGACCGGGCAGTCATCTCCAGCGGACTACAGCAGATCGACGCGTCTTCTCAGCCAGACATCCTCCTGCAGGCGCGGTTCAAATTTTAAACAGTCCACCGGCTTCATCCATGAAGGCTTGCTGCTTCCTTTGCAGCTTACGGTGGTTCCAGCCTTTGACAATCTCCATGATACGCGCCAGCTCCTGCTCGTCATGGGTGACCTTGGCCAGATAGAAACGCATGCGGAATTTCAGCATACTGGTGTCTGGCAACTTCTCCAACGAGGTCTTCAGGCGTTCGGTGGCACCTTCGGTATTGTCGCCTAAGGCCCAGGCACCCATAAACAGGGGGAGCGCCAGCTCAGCCTCCAGGGTGTTGGTATATCCCTTGTAGGGCGCCACACGCTTCATCACCCTCACCAGCTCCTTCTTCGTCACCTGATATTCCCTGATCTGCGCTGTCTGCTGACCTGTCAGCACAAACAGCAGCTTGAAAGCTTTCTCAAACAGGATGCGCTTGTCCAGCTCCAGGTTCTTCGAACGGTGGTCGTCCCTGTCGTCCTCTGCCTGCTTGCTGGCCTGTCTGTTCGCAGCATGGGACTGCTGCTGGTTTCCGCTGACTTCCTCCAAAAGGTCAGGAGTCAGCTCAATGGCTGCATAGGCCAGGTCGGGTATCGATACCACAAACTGCTTCCGACGCTTACCTTTGATACGCACAATCTGCCCTTCATACTTCTTCGTGCCGATGGTCACCCTCACAGTCTCTCCTTCCTGCCACGTCACCTCCTCAGGGGAATAGTACGACAGGTCCCGCTCTTGGTTCTCCGTAACAAAAGCCATGAAACGTGCCATCTGCTGGTCGTCGACGGTCATCTTCTCCTTGTGGTCGGCATAGCTGAACTTACGAAAGAACAAGCGATGCTTGGAGCTGGCAATGTATTGCTCAACAGCTTCTTCGCGGTCGTGGATGAACAGCAGACCACGGATGGCCGGAACCAGGGTCTCCTGTTTCCGGCGTCTCACGACCTTCACCTCGTATCTCAGTGGAACAAAGCACTCTATGTCTTTTAGCCGCAGGTCGTCGCAAATCTGAATCTCACGGTTCACACTCATCGAGCCAACGACAAACCAGTACGCCCTATCCTTGTCCAATTCCTTCATTTCTCTTCATTTTCGAACCCTAATATTATCTCTAACGGAGAAACTCCGATTTTATTGTCACACAGATTTTATTGTCACACAGATCTGTGTGAGGTTTCCTCCTTATTTTGTATCTTCCTTGAATGTTTTTTCAGTTTTCCTTTGGTTTTTTCGCCTTTTCTTTGTAATTTTGCACCCGATAAGGGAAAATCGATTTTCGTCTATCCCCTTGTTGTATTTTGTTATAAAAATATAATGTTAAGCTAATGCACTGATAATCAACAGATTATTACCTGTGTATTGGGAAGTTGTCTAATAGCTTTTTTGGAAATATTGAAACAAATAATAATTTTTTGAAATGGAAGAAGAATTAGCAAAAATGGTGCAAAATGAAAACGCTGCAGCTAATGATCAGGAATTTTCCTTCAGCTGGCGAAACATTTATGCAGTGTTAGTCTTGAACTGGCAGTGGTTCCTGCTGTCACTCATCATCTTTGTGTGTGGCGCACTCATCTATCTGCGCTATGCCGAACCGGTCTATCGTGTGTCGGCACGTGTACTCATCAAGGACCAGGAGAGAAAGCGTAACCCGAACGAAATGCTGGCCAACGTGCAGGATCTGGGTTTCCTCACCAACTCTACCGGTATCGACAATGAGATAGAGGTGCTCAACTCGCGTGTCCTGTTGCGCGACGTCGTCAAGGATCTGAAACTCTATACACAGTATAGAGCAGTGGGACGCGTCATCAAGCCGATACTCTACAATACCCAGCCCTTCACCATCGATCTGGACCCGCAGCATCTCGATTCACTCGATATGGTGTTGCTCGAGAAGGTGCAGTCCATGAAGATGAAGGTGTGGCGCGAAGACTCAGTCTATATGATTGAAGGTACGGCATTTGGAACCGGCAAGGAGGAGAAGCCTTTTACCCGCAAGATTAAGTCGCTTCCTGCAGCCTTCAAGACGTCATTGGGCACACTCACCATGACCAAGGTGCCTGGCAAGGAATGGGAAGAAGGTGCTATCTATATCGTGACCATCCGTCCGCCCATGGCTGTGGCTACCGACTACCTGAGTAAGCTGTCCATTTCACCGACGTCGAAGCTGACTTCTGTCGCTGAACTGACGCTGACCGATAAGAACTACCGCCGTGGTATGGACGTGCTCCGGCAGCTGGTCATCTGCTACAACCGTCAGGCCAATGCCGACAAGAACGAGGTGGCCCTGCGTACCGAGGAGTTCATCAACGACCGTATGGCAAAGATCAGTCAGGAGTTGGGCTCTACAGAGAGCGAGATTGAGAGCTTCAAGCGCCGCAATGCTGTGACGTCGCTCAGCGATGCCTCACAGTCTGTGCAGATGTCCAACGAGTTCTCGGCACGTCTGTCGGAGGCTGACTCCAAGGTGCAGATGCTCGACTACCTGCGCGAATATGTCAACAATCCTAAGAACCAGTACGAGATCATTCCCTCTAACGTGGGTCTCACCGACGGCGCTTCCGTGTCGCTCATCAACAACTACAACCAGGCAGTACAGGATCGTAACCGCCTGTTGAAGGCTGCCAGCGAACAGGCACCGCAGGTACAGACGCTGACAGCGACCATCGACGAGCTGCAGTCGAGCATCAAGACAGCCTTGATGCAGGCACGCCGCTCTGCCGACATCGCACGCAAGGGCATCCAGTCGCAGTATGCCATGTTCCAGGGACGTGTCTCTGCAGCACCTATCCAGGAGCGTGTCCTCAGTCAGGTGGGTCGTCAGCAGGACGTCAAGTCTAACCTCTACATGCTGCTGCTCCAGAAGCGTGAGGAGAACAGCATCGCACTGTCGGCGACTGCCGACAATGGCAAGCTGATTGATGAGCCGTTGTTCGAAGGTCAGGTCAGCCCAAGGCGTGCCATCATCCTGTTGGGAGCTCTGGTGCTAGGTATCGGCCTTCCATTCCTTGTCATCTGGCTGCTCTCCCTGTTCCGCTATAAGGTGGAGGGCCATGAGGATGTGGCTCGTCTCACCAACCTGCCCATCATTGCCGACGTGGCTGTGGCTTCCGAGAATGTCAAGGACAAGGCAGGCATCGTGGTACAGGCCAACAAGAACAACCAGATCGACGAAATCTTCCGCTCTATGCGTACCAACATCCAGTTTATGCTCAAGGGCGACGAGAAGGTCATCCTGTTCACCTCCAGCACGTCGGGAGAGGGTAAGACGTTCAATGCTGCCAACCTCGCAGTGTCCTTCGCACTCCTTGGCAAGAAGGTCATTCTCTGCGGTCTCGATATCCGTAAGCCGGCTCTGGGTCGACTGTTCAACATCCACGACCGCTTCGAGGGCATCACTTCCATCCTGACAATCGACAAGGTCACCAAGAGCGATGTCATGAACCAGATTCGTAAGTCGGGCGTTAACGACAACCTCGACCTGCTTCTCGCTGGTCCTGTACCGCCCAACCCCACCGAGTTGCTGGCACGTGACAATTTTGCCGACATTGTGAAGCTCCTGCGCGAGATGTACGACTATGTCATCTTCGATACGGCACCTGTCGGTCTGGTCACCGATACCCTGCAGATTGGCCAGCAGGCTGACCTCACGGTATTCGTCTGCCGTGCAGACTATACCCCGAAGTCGTCCTTCGCCCTGCTCAACCAGCTGGCCCAGGAGGGTAAGATGCCCAATCCTTGTGTGGTCCTCAATGGTATCGACATGTCCCGCCGTAAGTATGGCTACTACTATGGCTATGGCAAGTACGGCAAGTACGGCCGCTATGGCTATGGCCGCTATGGCTACGGCAAGTACGGCTATGGTAACTATGGCAACTACGGCAACTATGGCCAGTATGCCGAGTCCCACTATGGCAACAAGGACGACGACTCCATCAAGAAATAAAATTTCAATTTTCAATTTTCAATTGTCAATTCTCAATTAGTTTATGGTTATCGCTGTGGACTTCGACGGTACCATCGTCGAAAACAAATATCCTGAGATTGGTCAGGAGCGCCCTTTCGCCATTGAGACGCTGAAGATGCTCATTGCCGACAGACACCGTCTGGTGCTCTGGTCCTGTCGTGAGGGCGAACTCCTTGACAATGCCATTCAGTGGTGCAGGGAGCGTGGCGTGGAGTTCTATGCTGCCAACCGCGACTATCCTGAAGAGACGACCGACAACAACCCGCACTTCACGCGCAAGTTGAAGGCCGATCTCTTCATAGACGACCGCAATGTAGGTGGCCTGCCTGACTGGGGCACCATCTATCGCATGGTGTCTCGTGGCAAGCAGTGGCGCCACCTCCTCGATGAGGCCTACGCCGGCCAGAAAGACTATAGTGAGAGTAGCAGCTACACCCACCGCCATACCACCCATAAAAAGTCCTGGTGGCCCTTCTAACCAGCCCTTCACCTCTCTTCCTGCGCTTTCTGCGTTATCTGCGAGACCTTTTAAAAATCCGTGTGATCAGTGCGATCTGTGTGAGTTCTCAAGACCTTTAGGTCTCTTTCTTTTATTTCCTTTATTTCTGCGGGACTTAAAAAATCCGTGCGATCCGTGCTATCCGTGTTCGTATATAGATTTCTGTGATTTCTGTGATTTCTGTGTGAGCTCCTAAGACCTTTAGGTCTCTTTCTGCGATTTCTGCGCTATCTGCGAGCCTTTTATTATTTCTGTGTTTTCCGTGATTTCTGTGTGACATTATATTTTTCCCCGAATTCCCATTAACATCAAAAATTATGAAAAAAATAGTATTCTTTGCTTTAGTAGCATGCTTCTTCGCTTCCTGTGGTTCCGTCAAAAATGTCGCCTACCTGCAGAATAGCGACTATGTCGATTTCTCACGTTCAGAATTCCTCTATGATGCCCACATCATGCCCAAGGACATCTTGACCATCACCGTCAGCACCGTCAACCCTGAGGCTGCTGAGCCCTTCAATCTGACCGTGCCGTCCATCTACAACAACCAGACCAGGAGCACCTATTCACAGGCTGTCCTTCAGACCTATCTGGTCGACAACGACGGCTATATCGACTATCCCGTCTTGGGTCATATCAAGGTTGGTGGCCTGACCAAGTCCAAGTGTGAGAAACTCATCCACGACAAGATTAAGCCCTATCTCAACGAGGTAGAGAATCCCGTGGTGACGGTACGCATGTCCAACTACAAGATTTCCGTCCTTGGTGAGGTCAACCGTCCGGGAATGTTCACCGTCAGCAACGAGAAGATCAATATCCTCGAGGCCTTGGCACAGGCTGGCGACCTGTCCATCTATGGTGTGCGCGACCGTGTCAAGCTGATTCGTGAGGATGCCAGTGGCCGCAAGGAGATCCACACCCTCAACCTCAATGATGCCGACATCATCAGCTCACCGTATTACTATCTCCAGCAGAACGACATCGTCTATGTGGAGCCCAACAAGGTCAAGGCCCGCAACTCCAGCATTGGACAGTCTACCAGCCTCTGGCTGACCTCTACCAGCATCCTGGTATCGCTGGCATCGCTGCTATACACCATTCTCAAGTAATCAGGAAGCGCTATGTCTAATTCTAAACATCATCATCACCATCACCGCAAGGATGGTGCCACGCGCTTCAAGGAGCGCAGCCTCAATGCCATCGCTTTCCGCCGCTCCTTTGAGAAATGGCTGAAGCGAGCCCTCGTCATCCTGACCATCATCATGCTCATCGTCACCTTCCTGGTCTACACCATCGGCTAAATTATCTGCGTTCTCTGCGTTCTCTGCGAGACCTTAAAAAATCCGTGCCATCCGTGCTATCTGTGTGAGCCCCCCTAGACCTTTAGGTCTCTTTCTGTGATTTCTGTGATTTCTGTGTGCCCTTTTAAATTCTCCGTGAGATCCGTGCCATCCGTGTTCGTATATAGATTTCTGTGTTTTCCGTGATTTCTGTGTGAGGTTTAAAATATCTGTGTGACATAAATATGCAGTACCATATATTCTCCCCCTACCGCGTCTGCCCCTTAGGCGCCCATGTCGACCACCAGCATGGCCTGGTGACAGGCTTCGCCATCAACAAAGGCGTCGACCTCTGGTTCGACATCAACGACAACAGTCATGTCCACCTCGAGTCCAAGACCTTCGAGGGCCTTGTCGACTTCGAGATCGATGCACCCTCCCAGGTTCGTGAGCGCCACTGGGGCGACTATGCCCGTGGTGCCAAGTACGCCCTGCGCAAACGCTTTGAGCTGAAACACGGCATCAATGGCGTCCTCCAGGGTTCTCTCCCTGTGGGAGGTCTCTCCTCAAGTGCTGCTGTGCTCATCGCCTATGTCATGGCCTTTGCCAAAGCCAACGACATCACCCTCCAACCCTTTGAGGTGGTGAAGATCGCCTCTGAGGCAGAGCGCGAGTATATCGGCTTGAACAACGGTCTCCTCGACCAGGCCTGTATTGCCCTCGGCAAGAAAGACGAGTTACTGTTCCTCGACTGCGACACCAACGAATATCGTCATATCAAGTTTGGTGGCGGTACTGAAAGCCTCCCTAAACAGGGAGGTTTGGAGGGTCTCTTTGAAATCGGCATCTTCTTCTCAGGACTCACGCGTTCGCTCGTCAATAGCGACTACAACCTCCGCGTCTATGAGTGTAAGACTGCCGCATGGAACATGCTGGCCTATACCGACCAGCCCTTGAAGACCTTCGACAAGACCTTCCTCCGCGACATCCCGAAGGCCACCTTCGACAAGACACGCATCGCCATGCCTGCCCGTTTCGCACGCCGTGCCGAACATTTCTATAGCGAGTACCGCCGTGTACGCCAGGGCGTCACAGCCTGGGAGACCGGCAATCTGAAGCTCTTCGGCAAGCTGTCCTTCGATAGCTGTGAGTCAAGTATCCACAACTACGAGTGTGGCTCCCCCGAGCTCATCGCCATCTACGACATCATGCGCACCCTCCCCGGCGTCTATGGTGGCCGCTTCTCTGGTGCCGGCTTCAAAGGCGCCTGCATCGCACTCGTCGATCCTGCATATAAAGAGGAGATACAGAAAGTGCTTACAGAGAAGTATCTGGAGCAGTTCCCCGAATATGAAAAAACATTCCAAGTGTTCTGGGTGAAGCCGGATGATGGCGCTCGTTTTGTTTAACGAACACGGATTAAACGGATAATACGGATATGTTGCTATACAGTGACCTTACTTATGCAATCAACGGAGCTGCGTTCCATGTTTACAACAAGCTTGGTCACGGCTTCCTTGAAGCAGTGTATCAGGAAGCACTGGAAATAGAATTCCAGAGACGCAATATTCCGTATGAGCGAGAGAAAGAACTAAAGATAACTTACGATGGTGTTGAGTTAAAACAAACTTACAAAGCAGATTTTGTCTGCTATGGAAAGATAATCATAGAACTGAAGGCGGTAAGCGCATTGGATGACGCTCATCGTTCTCAGGTCTATAATTACCTTCATGCCACAGGCTTTAAGCTTGGTTTACTCTACAACTTCGGATGCTCCGATGAACTTGAAAAAGAAAGAATAGTAGTTTAGCGAACACAGATCTTACGGATATACACAGATGTTTTTATATTGATGATAAGTTTTATTTGGTTGAAGACTTTATGAAAGCTAGCTTTCAATCAATCTTCCAACAAAATTAAACCTTTGTTCATAACAAAGCAATCTTTCCCAAGATTGTCATCAATACAAAAAGATAATCCGTTCAATCCGAGTCATCCGTGGTCAAATAAAAAAGATAAATATGAAATGTGTTGTAATAGCGGCGGGTTACGCCACTCGGCTGGGAGAGTTGACGAAGAACTTTCCGAAGCCTTTGTTGAAGATTGGAGAGAATACCATCTTGGGAAGAATGCTTGATGATATCGACAGGATCCCTGAGATAGATGAACACATCATTATCACGAACCATAAATTTGCTCCGATATTTGAAGAATGGGTTAATGCGAACACAGATCTAACGGATGATACGGATAAAAATATATCTGTTCAATCCGACAAAACCGTGGTCAGATATAAAAAGCCTATTACCGTGGTAGATGATGGGACTGAGACCAATGATACTCGTTTGGGAGCGGTTTGTGATTTGCTCTTTGCTATGGAGAAACTGAACATCGATGATGATATGTTGGTAGTAGCGGCGGATAATCTGCTGTTCTTCTCGTTCCAAGAGTTTGTAGACTTTGCTCGTGAGAAAGGGTCATCGTGCATTATGTGTCACGAACAGCCCTCCATTGAGAAACTGCAACGTACTGGCGTAGTGGAACTCGATGAGAACTTCATGGTTCTTGGTATGGAAGAGAAACCTCAGGTGCCCAAGAGTCATTGGGCTGTGCCTCCATTCTATATCTATCTGAAGAAAGACCTCGATTTGATACGTCACTCTGTAGATAATGGTTGCGGCAAGGATGCACCAGGTAATCTCGCGCATTATATGGTAGAGCATACGACCATGCATGCTTGGCCAATGAGTGCCGGGCGTTTTGATATTGGCAGCCTTGATACATACTACGAGGCTGTGGAGAAATATGGTAAGTAACGAACACGAATTACACGAATAATACGAATATATGAAGACTATATTAGTTACAGGAAGTGCTGGATTTATCGGTTCGAACTTGGTACTACGCTTGTTCAAGGAACTGAGCGAAGGAACCATCGTGGGACTGGATAATCTGAATGATTATTATGATCCGACATTGAAAGATTACCGTCTCAGTGTGATTGAGAAGGCTAAACCTGCGGGAATTGAATATGAGTTTGTCAAGGGTGACTTGGCTGATAAGGCGTTGATTGACGGTTTGTTCGAAAAGTACCACTTTGACGTGGTGGTAAATCTCGCTGCTCAGGCAGGTGTGCGCTATAGCATCACCAATCCTGATGCCTACATCCAGAGTAATATGATAGGGTTCTATAATATCCTGGAGGCTTGTAGGCATCATCCTGTGGAGCATCTGGTATATGCTTCTTCAAGTTCTGTTTATGGTGGCAATAAGAAGGTGCCGTTCTCTACAGATGATCGTGTAGATAATCCTGTGTCGTTGTATGCAGCTACCAAGAAGAGCAATGAGTTGTTTGCCCACTGTTATTCAAAGTTGTACGACATCCCCACAACGGGTTTGCGCTTCTTTACAGTATATGGCCCTGCCGGTCGTCCTGATATGGCATACTTCGGCTTCACCAATAAATTGCTGAAGGGCGAGACCATCCAGATATTCAACTACGGCAACTGCCGTCGTGACTTCACCTATGTAGATGACATCGTAGAGGGTGTATATCGTGTGATGCAAAAGGCTCCAGAGCGCAAGAAGGGTGAGGATGGACTGCCTATCCCTCCCTATGCTGTGTATAACATCGGTGGTGGTCAACCAGAGAACTTGCTAGACTTCGTGAATATCCTGCAAGAAGAACTGGTACGTGCCGGTGTTCTTCCCGCAGACTTTGACTTCGAGGCCCATAAGCAGCTCGTTCCCATGCAGCCTGGTGATGTTCCTACGACGTATGCGGATGCCACAGCCCTTGAACGTGACTTCGGGTTTACACCAAAGATAACGTTGAGAGAGGGATTGCGGAAGTTCGCAGAGTGGTATAAACAATTCTATGGAAAATTTTTGCGATAAAGGATTGGTGTCTATCATCATGCTTTCGCATGGTGACGGGACTCATATTGTTGAGACGGTAAAGAGCATTTTTGCACAGACATACCAGAACTGGGAATTGTTGT
>JAEEVA010000069.1 GCA_016286995.1 Prevotella sp. | reverse complement strand
AGAAGTTGTAAACAACGGTAGCAACCCAAGAGGTCAAAATACCAGATGCTGTGTTCACAAGGGCCTCAGAAATACCGGCAGACAGAGCCATAGAGTCAGCACCACCACCAGCAGACAGAGCCTGGAATGATCCGATCATACCGAGCACAGTACCGAACAGAGCGGTCAGGGTACCCAGAGAAACGATGGTAGCAACCATCGGCATGTTCATCTGAAGGGTAGGCATCTCCAGCTGGGTAGCCTCCTCGTGAGCCTGCTGGATCTTGGCGATCTTGGCAGCCTTCTTCATGTTGCTCTCGCTCTCAACACTCTGATACATGTTGATAGAAGCCAGCACGACGTTAGCTACAGAACCCTGCATCTTGTTGCACAGATCCTTAGCCTTTGAGAAATCCTGGTTCTTGATGGCAGCCTTCACCTCAGCAGTGAACTTAGCCAGATTCATCTTACCAGAAGCAGTCTTGATAGCGAAGAAACGCTCGATACCCAGACAGATAACGGTGAAGAGCAGGGTGAGGATCAGACCTACTACGAAACCTCCCTTATACACTGTACCAAGCAGGTTTGCGGGATGTCCGCTACGGTCGCCACCGATGAAGTTGTCGGGGTTACCCATTACGAAGTACCATACACTGTAACCTGCGATAGCGCAAATCAAAAGGATAATCCATGCAGCTTTAACACCCTGGAAGCCCGAATTCTTTTTGGCTGGGGCTGCAGCCTTTGTTGTTGTTGCCATAAATGTAATTTTTTAATTTTTTAGTTATTAAATAAATTGAATTATTAAATATTTCACGTAATATTCCGCAAAGATAAGCAATTCAAGTGTACTAAACGCCTAATTAAGAACTTTTAACCTGATATTTCTCAATTTTTACCTTAATTGGGCCAATACGTCCTTAATACGACGCATTGCTTCGATGATGTTGTCATCACTTGTGGCGTAACTCATGCGGAAGCATTCTGGGTCGCCGAAGGCGTCGCCACCCACCGTTGCCACGTGTCCCTTTTCGAGCAGATACATGGCGAAATCGGTAGAGTTCCCGATGGTTTCGCCATCAGGCGTCTTCTTGCCGAAGAACGACGAACACTTGGGGAACAGGTAGAAGGCACCCTCAGGGACGTTGACTTCCAGTCCCGGGATGTCCTTAGCCAGTTTTACGATGAGGTCGCGACGGCGCTCAAAGGCCTGACGCATCTCCTCGACACACTCCTGACTGGCGGTATAGGCATACTCAGCAGCCTTCTGGCTGACGGAGCACGGTCCGCTGGTGTACTGTCCCTGCAGTTTGTTGCAGCCCTTGACAATCCACTCCGGAGCGGCAATATAGCCGATGCGCCAGCCCGTCATAGCATAGGCTTTCGACACACCATTGACAATGATGCTGCGTTCCTTCATGCCCTCGAACTGTGCGATGCTCTCGTGTTTGCCGATATAGTTGATGTGCTCGTAGATTTCGTCTGCGAGTACAAACAAGTCGTCGTGACTCAGAATGACCTTCGCCAGGGCTTCCAGCTCGCTCTTCGAATAGACGCTACCCGTAGGGTTGCTGGGCGAGCAGAGAATGAGCAGGCGGGTCTTGGGGGTGATGGCAGCCTCTAACTGCTGGGCTGTCATCTTGAAGTTCTGTTCGAACCCTGCCTCCACAATGACAGGGTTTCCGCCGGCCAGCAGTACCATCTGGGGATAGCTGACCCAATAGGGAGCAGGGATGATGACCTCGTCGCCCGGATTGACCAGTGCCATCACGGTGTTGCAGACGCTCTGCTTGGCACCGTTCGACACCAGAATCTCTGCTGGCGTGTAGTGCAGGTGATTCTCGCGTTCCAGTTTACGGGCAATAGCCTGACGCAGGTCAGGGTAGCCGGGAACGGGCGAATATTTCGAGTAGTTCTCGTCGATGGCCAGCTTGGCAGCCTGTTTGATGTGGTCGGGGGTATTGAAGTCGGGTTCACCGACGCTCATGTTGATGACGTCGATTCCCTGGGCTTTCATTTCAGAACTCTTCTGCGACATAGCCAGCGTTGCCGATGGTGCCAGTCGCTGCAAACGGTCAGATAATTGTGCCATAATTAATGCTTAGTGTATGAATTTGGCTACAAAAGTACGCATTTTATTCTTTTTCGACGAATAATCGTGTCACTTTTTTACTTTTTTAATCATCGTGATGACGTTGCCGCATTGTAGCGGCTTTGTTCCTATTTCAAGTGCAACGTGTGACCCATGCGGTCCTTCTTGGTCTTCAGGTAGCGCAGGTTGTATTCGTTGGGCGTAATCTCGATGGGGACGTTCTCCACGATTTCCAGTCCGTAGGCCTCCAGACCCACGCGCTTGACGGGATTGTTCGACATCAGCCGCATCTTCTGAACACCCAGCATGCGCAGAATCTGGGCACCACAGCCGTAGTCGCGTTCGTCAGCCTTGAAGCCCAAGCACAGGTTGGCATCGACGGTGTCGTAGCCCTCCTCCTGCAGCTTATAGGCTGCCAGCTTGTTCATGAGTCCGATGCCGCGTCCTTCCTGTTGCATGTAGACGATGACACCCTTGCCCTCCTGTTCAATCATCTGCATGGACTTGTGCAACTGTTCGCCACAGTCGCAGCGCTTCGAGCCGAGGATGTCGCCTGTGGCACACGATGAGTGGACGCGTACCAGGATGGGTTCGTCCTCCTTCCATTCGCCCTTGATGAGTGCGAAATGCTCCTGGCCGTTGCTCTTCTGCTTGAACGGTATCATGCGGAAGTGTCCGTACTCCGTAGGCATGTCGACCTCTTCACCCTCTTCGACAATGCTTTCCTTGCGCAGACGGTAGGCTATCATGTCCTTGATGGTGATAATCTTCAGATCGTGCTGCTTGGCGAAGACCATCAGCTGGGGCATACGGGCCATCGTGCCGTCGTCGTTCATAATCTCGATAAGGGCACCGGCAGGGTATAGTCCTGTCAGCTTACACAGGTCGATGGCGGCCTCAGTATGGCCTGAACGGCGCAGCACACCATTGTCCTGGGCATACAGCGGACTGATATGACCTGGTCGTCCGAAGGTCTTGGCAGTCGACGCAGGGTCGGCCAATGCACGGATGGTGGCAGCACGGTCGTGTGCCGAGACCCCTGTCGTGCAGCCTTCTATCTTGTCGATGGTGACAGTGAAGGGAGTTCCCAACAGCGACGTGTTGTCCTGCACCTGGTGGGGCAGGTCCAGTTCTGCGGCGCGGCTGATGGTGACGGGTGCACACAGCACGCCGCGGGCATTCTTTAGCATGAAATTCACCATTTCGGGGGTGATCTTCTCAGCCGCACATATCAGGTCGCCTTCATTCTCGCGGTCTTCATCGTCCACGACAATGACGAACTTGCCTTCCTTGAAGTCGGCTAATGCCTCATCAATCGTATTCAGTTTGATTTCTT
Organism: Prevotella sp.; assembly: GCA_016286995.1. GTDB lineage: Bacteria > Bacteroidota > Bacteroidia > Bacteroidales > Bacteroidaceae > Prevotella. Next base: position 1,649 of record JAEEVA010000069.1, on the reverse strand, counting down.
CCATATCTATAGTCTTTTCACTTAACTCTTACTTCTTACTTCTTACTCGGCGCAGCCGACACCTCTTCCTTCTTCCTTCTTACCTCTTCACATGTACCTTATTATATATTAAGAGGTGACAGTGAGGCTGCCTTCCGACTGTATATTACCCAAGTCGATGATTCTGGGGATGAGCTTCTCGTTTACGCGGGTGATAGCCTGCAGGTCGCGGTAGAGACGGATGCGGAAGCGTATCATGCGGAAATAGAAGAAGATGCCCGTAGGCAGGAACAGTCCCGTAACGGCGTTCAGCCACTTGCGGCGGAACGGGCGGGTATGGGCATGTGTCGCGATGACAGGGAACTGGTTCAGCTTCGTCAGCACGTAGTTGTTTTTCGTGTACGACAGGTCCTCGATAGCCGTCTCCAGGGCGTTGTTGATTCCCTCGATTTCGTGATCGTCGCCAGGACGGAAGAATACCTTGATGGGATTCGGCCAGCGCAGCAGGTGGTGCAGCTTGGTATAGCTGTCGATATCGAGGCTGACGCCCTGCAGCAGGTCGGCATCCGTCAGGTACTTTGGGTCGCTGATAATCACCTCCTTGCGGGTGATGTAACGCTTCTGGCGCAGTCCCAGCATGCGGCTGAATATCTGCTTGTACAGGTCGATGTTGAAGACTACCGAGTCGTTGTTGGCCTTATAGGTGAAGAAACACGCGATGGGCGTCAGTACAGCCGTTCCCAGCAGTTTGCCGAACCATACCGTCCAGTTGTCGTCGCGCGCCATCTTCATACCCGTGTTGTCGAGGATGTAGAACACGATGAATACCAGCACGCTGATAATCACCGGAACACCCAGTCCGCCCTTTCGGATGATGGCTCCCAAAGGTGCGCCGATGAAGAAGAAGATAAGGCACGACAGCGACAGCGTCACCTTGTTGATGGCTTCCATCTGGTGCATGCGGTCCTCACGGTTCAGCTGGTACGAGTAGTCAGCCTTGAACTCCATATCGCTGAGGGCCATCTGTGCCTCGTTGGCCGCCAGGCTGATGACCTCCTGTTTCTTGTCGTTGCTCAGCTTGATAAACAGCGAGTCGATATTGGTCTTGTCGCTGAGACCCTCTTTGATGGCGCGTAGCGAGTCCTTCTTTTCCAGCGCTGGTCGGTAGAGTGTCATGCGCTGGGCGTCGGCATAGAAATGGCGACCCACCGAGTCGTTGAATTCCCGGATGGAGTCGAGGTCGTGCAGAATCTTGGTCATGCTTTTGGCACGGGCGTCAGTCGAGATGCCACCCATCTCCACCATGTTGAAGTCGCCGTCGAAGTCGAGCACGATGCGCTTTGTCGAGAATGTTTCGCGACGGTATGGGACGTTGGCTGTCACACCCAGTCCTGACTGGCGCATGTTTTCAAACCATTCGCCATTATACAGCGTCAGCAACAGGTGCTTCTTCTCAGCCGTTGACTGCAGGTGACCTGAGTCGGCCAGAATGACGGCAGCATCCTCATAGCTGCCGTTCATGCGGTAAATCATGATGCCGTAGAGCGTACCCGTCTTCAGGTCTTTCTTCTGCACATACAGGTTCGAGTCGGGTATGCCGTCGTAGAAGATACCCTCTGGAATCTCCAGTTCCGGACTCTTCTGTTTCATCGAGATGAGCAGCTGGCGGA
>JAEEVA010000012.1 GCA_016286995.1 Prevotella sp. | reverse complement strand
AGCCTTCACGAAACGGCTGATTTCCGTAATCTGGTAGGTGAAGTCACCAGTATGCTCAGCCACCTGGTCCTTCTCGATTTTCAGCAGGCTGCTCACCTCGACGTCGCTCTCGGGATAGGCTTTGCGGGGATTCCAGGTGATGATGTCGCCCACCTTGCAGCCGTCAAACAGCTTCTTCTGGTCGTCCACCTTCATATACTGGGGCATCAGCACGGCGTCAGCCACCTCAATGGTACCGTCAATCTCGCGCAGGTCGCCCTTCAGCATGTCGCGCTGCTCAGCGTCGTACTCCTCGGCCTTCTCGTACTGTCCGGCACGACTCTGGTACATCTCCACCTGCTGGTCAATCATCTTGTCGTCCACGGTGATGTTGTAGTAGGTCACCTTGTCCTTGGCGCTCAGCTTGGCCTCGAATTCAGGAGCCACGGCAATGTCGAACTTAAACGTCAGGGGTTTGTCACCCTCGAAGTCCAGGGGTTCCTGCTGACTGCTCGGCAGAGGTTCGCCCAGCATGTGTATCTTGTTGTCCTGTACGTAGCCATACAGTTTCTCACCCAGCATCTTGTTCACCACGTCCACCTTGACGCTGGTGCCGAACTGGCGCTTGATCATACCTATGGGAGCCTGACCGGGACGGAATCCGGGAATGTTGGCGCGTTTACGATAGTCTTTCAGGGTTTTCTCAACCTCAGGCTGATAGTCAGCCGTCTCCAGTGTGATGGTCATCAAACCATTCACCTTGTCGGGAGCTTCAAATGTAATATTCATCTTCTTTTATATACCTTATTAATATGTTAATGTCGTTTTGAGCGTGCAAAGGTACGAAATATTCATTGAACATTGAAAATTGAAGATTGAACATTATCATTTTTTAACCAAAACACTCCATCTTAAATGTTCAATCTTCAATCTTCAATCTTCAATGTTCAATCTTCAATGTTCAATGTTCAATGTTCAATGTTCAACCTTCCTCTTCCAGTTCCAGCCATTTCCTGCGACGGGCTTCCTCCATTTTGGCGAAATCCTTCTTCTGTAACACGAAGTTCGAACCCAGGTATTTCTCTTTCACTATCGGGTTGACAGCCAGCTCATCGGGAGTACCCTTGAACAGGATGCGGCCTTCGAACAACAGGTAGGCACGGTCGGTGATGTTCAGCGTCTCGTGTACGTTGTGGTCAGTTATCAGGATGCCGATGTTGCGGTATTTCAGCTGCCACACGATCTGCTGGATGTCCTCCACGGCAATGGGGTCCACACCGGCGAAAGGCTCGTCAAGCATGATGAACTTCGGCTCGATGGCCAGACAGCGGGCTATCTCCGTACGGCGGCGCTCACCACCGCTCAGGCGGTCACCCGTGTTCTTGCGCACCTTCTGCAGGCGGAACTCCTTGATGAGACTCTCCAGCTTCTCCATCTGGTAGTCGCGAGGCTTGCCCGTCATCTCCAGCACAGAGAGGATGTTGTCCTCCACCGTCATCTTACGGAATACCGACGCCTCCTGAGCCAGGTAGCCTATGCCCGCACGGGCACGCTTATAGACTGGGTAGTCCGTCACCTCCTCGTCGCCCAGGTAGATATGGCCGCCATTAGGTACGATAAGGCCTGTGGTCATATAGAACGAGGTTGTCTTACCCGCACCGTTAGGTCCCAGCAGACCGACTATCTCGCCCTGCTTGACGTCAAACGACACATCGTTCACCACCGTGCGCTTGCCGTAAATCTTCACCAGTCCCTCTGTGCGTAGTACGAGGTGGTCTTGGACATCAGTATTTTGCCCCTGCTTTTGTTCCTCTGTCATATTCATTTCGTTCATAATTGGGTGCAAAGGTACGAATAAGTGAGTAGAAAAACAAATTTTATTTGAGTTTTCTCTATTGTAACGCCACACTTCGTACCTTCAGGTCGAAGAACGAAAATCCGCTTGTGTAGGACTTTCATGCCAGTAAAGTAGAACTTTCATGCCAGTAAAGTCCCACTTTACTCCGAGGAAAGTCAGAGGAAGGAAAATGCGGCAATGCGGCAATGCGGCGAATTATTTCACGACTCATCAAAAGTAAAAGCAAGCTTTCTTTGATTTCGCTGCTCAAAAATTTGGTAGTTTCAGGGAAAATGCATAACTTTGCCCTAAATAATATTGTCATGAAAGAAAAAACGTTAATCTGTTTCGACTGGGCATTAAAGCGCATTCTGCGTGACAAGGCTAATTTTGTCGTTTTGGAAGGTTTCCTTTCAACGCTGTTGAATTTTGATGTCAAGATACACCAGCTGCTGGAAAGTGAAGGTAATCAAGACCGAAGAGAGTCGAAGTATAACCGTGTGGACTTGCTGGCTGAGAACAGTCAGGGGGAACTGATTCTTATAGAGATGCAGGGCGAAACTGAATTCGCTTTTTATGAGCGTACGCTCTTTGTCGCATCGAAGCTTGTTACCGATTATATCAATGGCGGTCAGAACCACGAGAACGTGAAGAAGATATACTCGGTCAACATCGTCTATTTCGATCTTGGTCAAGGAGAGGATGTCGTCTATCATGGCAAGACCGAGTTCCGTGGCATTCACAGCGGCGACTTGCTCAGGCTTAGCCCTTATCAGCAGCAGAAATTTGAGGTGAGCGATGTCTACCAGCTCTATCCCGAATATTACATTCTGAAGGTCAATGATTTCAACCAATGGTCTCGTGTTCCGTTGGAGCAGTGGCTATATTTTCTCTCTACCAGTGAGATTCCTGACGATGCCGATGCCCCTGGTCTGAAGGAAGCGCGAGAGAGACTGGCCATCATGAAGATGAGCCGTGAGGAGCAGCGGGCTTACGAAAGCTATTGGATGGATCGTCATATTCTTGAGAACACCATGGCCACAGCGCGTGGAGAAGGTAAATTAGAAGGGCGTGCTGAGGGCCGTGCTGAAGGGCGTGCTGAAGGGCGTGCTGAAGGTGAACGTGGCAAGGCCCTTGAGTCAGCACGTCGCATGAAGTCAGACGGCATGTCTGCCGAGTTGATATCAAAATACACAGGATTAACCGTTGAGGACATAGCTCAGCTGTAAGTTCATTCTAAACAATCCATATTTGCCCAAAAAGTTTGCATTTGAAACTTTTTGGGCATTTTTTTGGTTTTCTCAATATTAATTCGTACTTTTGCTGCCGTATATAAGGAACCCTGCAAGCGTGTTTTTATAGATAAAGTGGGACATCGAAATCACTTCGCCGTCCCACTTCAGATGTCTGATTTCAGTAATATTGTACCATAGTAGTGATTTGTTTTCTGAAATCAATCTTTTTCCAATCAATCTAAGTAATACCTAAACAAATATATTCAACTTCACAGCCTTCTCGCTATTTGTTTACGGCCGCAAAGGTAGTGAGTTTTGATGGAACGGCCTTGAACTTTCTTAGCAAAGACTACCACTTTCCTGAATAAAATAAAAGAATACAACAAAAACTAATAGAGTGAAACAATAAACCCAAAGGGGATATTAGAAACTCTAACTTTGCAGTGTCATTGATATTTTTTCAACGAGTACTCACCAATCTCAATGATACTGCAAAGTTAGAGTTTTCTTTCATGAGCAAATGATGGTTATCATGGCATTCATTTCCTATCATATTTATAATGACATATTGGGGAACACAGGAAAAGCTGCTTGCCTGAAAAGAAAGTGTCGGTTTTTGATAAAATAGAGTTATTCGTTTTCGTTAAAAGGACTTAATTTTGCAGCCGAAAATCAAAACAAGTGAAAACGAAGACATTGACAAACCAAAACAATTTACCCAATATTATTAAAACATTATTATGATTAAAACTTTTGGAAAGACAGCGCTGATGATGGGTGTCCTGGGTCTGTTGGGACTGGGATATTCGTCGGATGCCAATGCTGCAGGGGCTCCTCAGGAGGTTCGGCAGGCTACGAAGCAGATTACAGGTACTGTAGTCGATGCGCAGGGGCCAGTTATCGGTGCCAGCGTAGTTGAAAAAGGTAAGTCCGGAAACGGTGTCATTACTGATTTCGACGGAAACTTCTCTCTCAAGGTGTCGCCAGGTGCTACGATTGTCGTGTCGTACATCGGCTATGTGACTCAGGAAATTGCCGTTGGCAACCAGTCAACGTTCAACATCACGCTGAAGGAGGACAATACCTCACTTGAAGAGGTGGTTGTTGTGGGTTATGGTGTGCAGAAGAAAAAGCTGGTGACGGGTGCTACCGTTCAGGTGAAGGGTGAGGACATTGCTAAGCTGAACACCACCAATGCGCTGACGGCTATGCAGGCTTCTTCTCCTGGTGTGAACATCACCCAAAGTTCTACACAGCCAGGTAAGGGTTTCAAGGTGAACATCCGTGGTGTGGGTACCATCGGTGAGAGCTCACCTCTGCTGATTATCGACGGTATCAATGCCGGTACGGCCGATAATGGTTTGAACGGTCTGAATCCGAACGATATTGAGAGCATCGACGTGCTGAAGGATGCTGCTTCTGCAGCCATCTATGGTGCCCGTGCTGCCAACGGTGTCATCCTGGTGACCACCAAGCAGGGTAAGGCTGGCAAGCTGTCTATCCAGTACGACGGTTACGTGGGTTGGTCGAATGCCTATAAGGTGCCCGGCACGCTGAATGCCAAGCAGTATATGCAGGTTATCAATGAGACATATATGAATACATACGGTCAGCTGCCGCAATGGAATGCGTTGGTTCCGCAGTCTATTCTCGACGAGGTTAACAACGGTTGGGAGGGTACTGACTGGTTCAAGGAGTACGAGAACAAGAATGCCCTGCAGTTCAGCCACGCTGTAACGCTCAATGGTGGTACCGACCGTTCAAAGTTCTCCCTGTCGCTGAACTACAGCTCCAACGAGGGTATCATGGGTGGCGACAACGCTTCTACCTACAAGCGTTATGGCGGCCGCATCAACTCGGAACACGTCTTGCTCAAGGGTAAAGACCTGCTGGGTGAGGAGCATGACCTGATTACCATCGGTGAAAACGTGAGCTACTGGTATCATAAGAGCCATGACTTGGCTGAGGGCAACGGCTATTGGAACATCATGCAGGCTGCCTACGTGGCCTCTCCGCTGGTGAAGCCCTATAATCCTGACGGTACCATTGCCTCTTATTCTCCTGACAATGGCTATAGCGGCATGATTTACAGCAACCCGCTCAACCACTTCCTGGCTGGCGGTTTCAACTCTATCAACAAGAACCGCGACTTTGGTGTTGGCGCTACGTTCTACTGGATTGTCGAGCCTATCAAGAACCTCCGCTACCGTGGACAGTTTAATACGGGCTACAGCTCCAGCAATAGCCGCAGTATCAGCCTGCCCTATAACTCGAGCAGTACGAGTGCAAGCATCAACTATGGCCTGAACATGAGTCAAGGCCAGAGTTCAAGCTTCACGATTGAGAATACCCTGTCGTATGTTCTGCCTCAGCTTGGCAAGAACACCATCGACCTGTTGGTGGGTCAGTCGTACGAGCGTTCTGACTGGAGCACCGGCATGTCAATGAACTTCTCAACAGCCTCACCCGGTTCGCTGGTCTACAATGGCTGGGACTACACGATACCGTCGAACTTCCCCGCCTCTGCCATGACTGGTTATGGTGGCTATGACAACCCCACACAGGGTAGCATCGCATCGTTCTTTGCCCGTGCCAACTGGAACTATGACGAGAAATACATGCTGACAGCTATCATCCGTGCCGACGGTTCGAACAACTTTGCCCGTGGCAAGCGCTGGGGATACTTCCCCTCAGTATCTGCTGGTTGGGTTATCACCAACGAGAAATTCATGGAAGGCACTCGCAGTTGGATGGACTTCCTGAAGATTCGTGCTAGCTGGGGTCAGAATGGTAACTGTAATATCGGTAACTTCTACTACCTGTCGAACATCGGTTTCTCTCCGACGGACTATAAAGACTATGGCTATAAGTTCAGCAACGACCTGACCGCTACCGTCAATGGTGACTACAATACCGGTGCCTACGCCAGAAACGTTCCCAACGAGGATGTGACATGGGAAACATCAGAACAGACCAATATCGGTCTTGATGCCCGCTTCCTGAACGGCCGTCTCGGACTGGCTTTCGACTGGTATGTCAAGAAGACGAAGGACTGGCTGGTACAGGCTCCTATGAACGAGGTTCTGGGCTACGAGGAACCTGCCATGATCAACGGTGGTGACATTAAGAACACTGGTGTTGAAATAGCACTCTCTTGGCGCGACAAGATTGGTAGCGACTTCAACTATCATGCTAACGTCAACTTCGCTACTAATAAGAATGAGGTGACCCGTCTGGCTGCTGCCGGTGGAAAGATTGGTACTGACGGTGCTTACGCCAGCACGCTGTTCCAGAACTCGTCATACGTCTCTCTCGTAGAGGAAGGTCACCCTGTAGGTTACTTCAGCGGTATGTCCTATAGCGGTATCTGGCAGAATCAGGATCAGATAAATGCTGCCCGTGCCAATGGACAGGCCGTGCTTGCCACAGCACAGCCCGGTGATCCCATCTGGGACGACTACGATGGTGACGGCACTATCAACTACGACTTAGACCGTCATGAGATTGGCTCTCCCCATCCGAAGGTGACCCTCGGTATCACTCTTGGCTTCGACTGGAAGGGCCTGGACTTCGGTGTCACCGGTTTCGGCGCATTCGGTCAGCAGATCATGCAGTGCTACCGTACCGCTCTGTTGGCTAACCCGTTCAATGAGTACACCACCGACGTCTTCGACCGTTGGCATGGTGAAGGCACGAGCAATGAGCAGCCCCGTCTGACTGTCGGTCACACTAACGACCAGTGGGTTTCTACCCGCTATATGCAGGATGCTGACTACTTCAAGATTCAGAATATCACTCTTGGTTACGACTTCAACAAGCTGTGGAAGGGTTCTCCGTTCCAGCAGCTGCGTCTCTATGTCCAGGCTCAGAACCTGTACACCTTCACAGGCTACACTGGTGTTGATCCCGAATGTGCTTCTGACGGTGGTAAGACTGCAAACAGCATGAACTTCATTCGTGGCATAGATGTCGGTCTGTATCCCTCGGCCCGTACATGGATTGTTGGTGCAAGCATTAAGTTCTAATATAATATAATAAGGTATATAAGATTATGAAAAAGATATATTTACTGGCCATCGCAGCCCTCTTCACCTTCGCTTCTTGTGAAGATGCGCTCGATAGCTCTAACTACACCCAGGCCAACACCAGCAACTTCCCTGCTACGGCAGACGACCTGAACAGCGAGCTGGCAGCCCTCTACGGTGTGATGAACCAAATGAGCACTACTCCCTTGGAGACGCCTTGGTTCGTGAACTATATTATGTCTGACGACGCCAATGGTGCCGGTGGTACGGGTGACGTAGAGTCACACGCTATCGGTCATCTGACAGCGAACAAGGAAAATCTCTTTGACAATGCTTGGCATAATACCTACGTAGGTATAGCCCGTGCCAATGCCATCATCTATGCGGTCGACGCCATGAACTGGACTGGTCAGGAGAAGGTGCGCAACCAGTTGCTGGGTGAGGCCTACTTCATGCGTGGTCTGTTCTATCTGTGGGGCGTACAGTTCTGGGGTGACATCCCTGCCTACTGGGCAGCTGCAGCTCCCGATCCCTGTCCCCAGCAGAGTGCCGATGAAGTAATTTTCCCGCACATCCTGGCAGACTTCTACAGTGCATACAGCCTGATGAGCAACGGAGCTACCAAGTTTGGCGACGGCCATGCTACACGTGGTGCCGCTGCCGGTATGCTGGCGCGTGCCTATCTGTTCTATCAGGGCTTCTACAAGAAGGTTGGCGATATGACCAAGGCTAGTCCCGCGGAAGTCGCTTTCGGCTTCGAGCAGGAGGGTGCCGGCACATCACTGAGCAAGGCTCAGGTAGTTGCTGCCGTTGAAGATGCTATCAAGAACAGCGGTTACAAACTGGTAGAGGATTTCCGACTGCTGTGGCAGTATACCAACGAATTTTCTGCTCCTGCTTATTCTTTCGTCGCTGACCTTGCTGCAGCAGGTAAGTATTGGGCAGGCAATGGTAACACGGAGGAAATGTTCCAGGTTCAGTATATGAACGCTGGTTCATGGAATGGTAACATTGCCATGGGATTCACCAACCAGGCTTCACTCTACTGCGGTCTGCGTTGTGATGACGACGGTGCCGGTCACGTGAACGGTGATGCTGATGAGCTGCCCTTCGGTCAAGGCTGGGGTCAGGGTACCATCAATGCCAACCTGTGGCTCGAATGGCCCGACAGTGACCCGCGTAAACGAGCTACCATCGTATGTTGCACAGACCACTTCGGCGATACTCCCGAAATTCCCAGTTTTGTCTTTACGACCTCGTGCTCTGAGGATGCCGGTCTCTACAACAAGAAGTGGATGCCTATCACAAGTCCTGCTTCCACATGGAGTGACTTCAACACCTGCTATACTTGGTGGGGTGCCCTGCGTGAACAAATTGGCGGTGGTGAGATTGCCCAGAACAACGGTAACTCGTTCCAGGGTGAGCACTATGCCGACATGGTTCTGCTGCGTCTGGCCGATGTCATGCTGATGCATGCCGAGCTGACGGGTGACCGTACTTATCTGAATATGGTACAGCGTCGTGCCGGTGTGACAGAGACTGATGCTACGCTGGCGAACATCCAGAACGAACGCCGTTGGGAACTTGCCGGTGAGGGTATCCGTTTCAACGACCTGCGCCGCTGGTCGGGTAAGGACGGTGGCGAGGGCTGTTTGGCTGCCACCATGCTTGAAAAGCAGAATGGTTCTGAGGTGAACTACACCATGAAGTGGACCAGAATGAAACACGCTACGTCTTCATGGAAACAGCGCTATGCTGAGACTGACGGCTTCCTGATGATTCCTCCTGCACAGATCAGTATTGCCAACAATCCTGAAGTCCTGAAGCAGAACGCAGGTTGGGGATCAGGTGTCGCTGATGCCAACATGAGTGGTACTCCGATTTATTAATGTGTAACTATTAACGATTATAGACAATATGAAAAAATCATTTATTATATTCGCAGCTGTAGCACTGGGCGTCCTGTCTTCCTGTAATCCCATCAAGGATGACGAGAGCCTGAGCGTGACAGAAATCTCGGAAGACCAGCTCTTGGCGAATGCCACCTTCAAGCAGTTTGCTGCTGTTGTTGACGAGAATGGTAACGTGACTGGCTATACCGAGGCTGCTGACGGTAACTATATTCAGTTCAATATTCCTGGTGTTACAGGTCTGAATATCTTTACGCTTAATGAAGATGGTTCTGAGAAGATGCTTCAGAATGCAGTGACGGGTACTTTCACTTATACTGGTGGTGGTATGTTCATACTGATGCCACGTCGTGGTTCCAGTCCCAATCAGACTGTTATCTTCCGCTACACTAACCAAGATGGTAAGAGTGTTCAGAGTTACAAGGACTTTACTGTTGCCGTGCCCAGCGACATGGCTTACGAGATGAAGCTGCTCTGTTCGAACGACTACGGTGAAAAGGTCTGGAAGTGGGATACCTCTATTACAGGCGCTGTCTGGGGTAACATGGGTTACTGCGGCGGTGCAGGTAGAGATGTCGGTGTCAGCGGTAACGGACAGTGGTGGGGTATCACCACGTCAGAAGAGTTCAATAATCAGCTGCAGCATACAGAGGATGGCACCAACCATGGTGACGGTGATCTCGATGCCTACATGGTATTCAACGAGGACGGTACAGTCACCAGCTATGACAAGGCAGGTAATGTCATTCGTAAAAACTCTTTCAAGGTTGAAGGCTATGACAACTCGAATCCTGATGCATGGAAGGTTGGCGACCTTGTAACCGATGCCATCCTGTGGCCATACCAGATTAACTGGAAGGATAATGGCTACGAGGCTATTCCTGGAACCTATGAGATTTGTTACCTGACTTCTGATAAGATGACCCTCGTTTATCCTGATGGTGGTAAGTATGGAGAACTTGGCAACTGGGGTGAGGCTACCTTCTGGCACTTCTACAGTGACAGCGATCTCCTTGGCATGGTTGCTGGCTACGAGAAGGGTAAGGATTGGACATGGGATCCCTCAATCACAGGTGCCGTCTGGGGTAACATGGGTTACTGCGGCGGTGACGGTGCAGATGTCGGTAAGTCTGGTAATGGCCAGTGGTGGGGTGTCACCAGCACTGAAGAGTTCAACGGTCAGCTGCAGCACTCTCACAATGGTGTGAATAATGGTGATGGCGACCTTGATGCTTATATGACATTCGGTACCGATGGTATCCTAACCAGTTACAAGGCCGATGGCAGTGTCATTAATTCAGGAACCTATGAATTCAAGCCTGTCAAGGATAACGCTTGGAAGAAGTACGACCTGTATACCACGTCCATCCTGTGGCCGTATCAGATTAACTGGAAGGATAACGGTGTGGACCCGATTCCCGGAGAGTACGAGGTTGTCTACGTTACCAACGAAAAGATGACGCTCGTATATCCCGACAAGGGTGACTACGGTTCACTTGGCAACTGGGGTGAGGCTACCTTCTGGCACTTCAAGGCTAAGTAATCCCGATTGAACATTGAAGAATGAATAATGATTATTGAACATTGAGCATTTCAATCTCTCTCTAAATCACCGCCCTGCAGCTCTTCTGCCGCAGGGCGCTTTTTCGAAAGATTGTTTGGCAGTCTCAGAGAATTGTTGTAATTTTGCAACGATTATGAAGATAGGAATACAGAGATACTGGAATTGGGGGCTGTCGGTGCTGGTTGGCATCGGCATGTTCCTGTTCTGGTATGTATACTATCCTCATGCCCTGTCGTATCAGGAACAGTATCAGCTGTTCCTTTGGACTGGGGATTACTTCTTGGAAAAGATCAGCCTGCCTGGAGGTTTGGCAGATTGGTTAGGGGAGTTTATCGTACAGTTCTATTATGTGGAGTGGCTTGGGACGCTGTCGTTAGCACTACTATTTATGGTGCTGCAATGGCTGACAGCCAGACTGTTGCCAAAGACATGGTGGTGGCTGAGTGTGTTGCCCGTTGCAGTAATGTGGTGGTTGATGGGGGATATCAATGTCTTGTTGTCGCTGCCAGTGGCTGTCGTATTGGCCTTGATTTTAGCCAATATTCGTCTGGCGAAGTCCCTCTCATGGATAGATTTTCTGATTCTGCCTGTGGCTTATTGGCTGATAGGTCCGGCGGTATGGCTGTATGTCATCATACAGGCCATTCAAATAGGATGGAGACATCTTTGGACTGCGGGCTGGTTAGTGGCTGTACAGCTGATGGTGTATGCCTGGCTGTTGCCCCAATGGCCTTTGCAGCAGGCAATGACTGGATTGAACTATTACCGTATTCCCCTGCACTATCCCCAGTGGAGTGGTTACGACAAGGATATGTACGAACTGATTCGTCAGGACTATCTCGTGAGGAACGAACGATGGGATGACATTGTGAAGCGGGCAGGGGAGTATCAGGTCAGGACACCCTTCTGGTCGAACTGCGTGAATCTGGCCTTGTCACAGAAACGACTGTTGGCAGACCGGATGTTTGATTTCTACCAGAGCGGAGAGGATGCGTTGATCATGCCCAGGACAAGAGACCTGACCTCGATGCTGCCATCGGCAGAGGCCTTCTGGCGTCTGGGAATGGTAAATTCGGCACAGCGCTATATGTTCGACACACAGGAGTCGATACTGAATGGAAAGAAGAGCGGGCGCTGTACGAAGCGCATTGCCGAATGTATGATTGTAAACGGACATTACCAGACGGCGGCCAAGCAGCTCGACTTGTTGAAAAAGAGCCTGTTTTATCGCAGTTGGGCTAAGGATGCTGAGGCGTTGATAAAAGATGAAACGAAAATCAATACGCACCCTCTATATGGTAGACTACGCCAACTGAGGTACAAGGAGAACTTCCTCTATAGCTATGAGGAGATGGACAAGATGCTGGGGCTACTGCTTATGAACAATAACCAGAATAAGATGGCACTGGACTACTTCTTTGGGCAGATGCTCTTGAAAGGAAATCTACAAGGTTTCCGGCAGTATTTAGGACTCGCCCAGCAGTATGGCGGCTACCGCCAAATGCCATTGGGCTATCAGGACGTGATGCACTGTATCCAGATGCAGGGCAATGCGCCTGGTTCGCCGTATGCCAGTTACGTGAAACGGATGATGGGAGAAAGGAGGAGCCAATGAGGAGATTCTTGTTAGTGATTATTGCAATAGTAGCGTTATTAGGGTGCAGTAGGACACCTGAAAATCCGACGATGGTGGAGCGGCTGCCAGACATCTATCCCGACTATATCGGGGTGACAATCCCTGCGGACATAGCGCCGCTGAATTTTAACTTTGCCGACGAGGATATTGACTGTATGGATGTGGTCGTAAAGGGCAGCAAGGGTGGTAAGATTCATGCCAATGGCGACTGGGCAGACTTCGACATTGACGACTGGCGTGAGCTGACAACGCAGAATCAAGGCGGAAAGATTACTTTTACTGTATGCATTGAGAAAGATGGCAAATGGACTCAGTATCAGGACTTTGATGTCTTCGTTAGCCCAGATCAGCTCGACGAGTGGGGTCTGACTTACCGACGTATCAAACCCGGCTACGAGGTAGGTGGCGATATCGGTATCTACCAGCGCGAACTGAATACCTTCGATGAATATGCCATACTCACAGAGACTGCTGTGCCTGGCCGTTGCTTCAATTGCCACACAGCCAACCGTACCAATCCCAACCGTCTCTCTATGCAGATACGTGGCGAAGGCGGTGGCACCATGATACAGAAGGACGGACATCAGATGTGGTTGGACACCAAGACTGATTCTACCAAGGCTGCTGGCTCCTATAGCTATTGGCATCCTGACGGCAACTATTTGGCTTTGGCTGTCAATAGTGTCCATCAGAGTTTCTTCACAGGAACAGCTCAGCGCATCGAGGTGTATCATCGCTTCAGCAATGTAGAGGTGCTGGATATTCGTACCAATGAACTGATTCTCTCGCCTCTGCTGCAGACTGACGACTTAGAGATATTTCCCGCATTCTCGCACGATGGCCGTTGGCTCTACTATAGTTCATCGAAGCCTTGTCGGGTACCAGCGGAGTATGAAAAGGTGAAGTGCTCCCTGTGTCGGATTGCTTTCGATGCGGAGAAAGGCACCTTTGGCGAGGTGGTGGATACACTGCTGAATGGTCCGGCTACGGATCAGAGCTATGTGTTGGCGCGTCCCAGCTATGATGGCAAGTGGCTGATGTATTGTGTGAGCAGTCGTGGTAATTTCCCCGTGAGCCAGAACGATGCCGACCTATGGCTGATGGATTTGAAGACGGGCGAAAGCCGTAAACTGGATGAACTGAATAGTCCACAAATTGAGAGTTTCCACAACTGGAGTGACAACAGCCGATGGACGGTGTTTAGCAGCAAGCGCGAGGATGGTATGTACACCAAGCTTTATTTGGCGCATGTTGACGATAAGGGTCGTTTCAGCAAGCCCTTCCTCCTGCCGCAGCGCAATCCCCGGAAGTTCTATCGGGAGATGATGGATGCCTATAACTGTCCTGATTTCACCAGAACGAGGGTTGAGCTGGATGCACATGAAGCCTACAGGCAGGTGTATGACAATAAACGAGAACAAGTAAAGATTAGATAAAGATGAAGAAGATTCTATTATGTTTTGCCGCTTTGACAGCTGCGACAATGTTCTATAGCTGTCAGCAGGACAATGACGGAAAATGCCATATCGAGGGCATTGTGAATGGAGAACAGTATGAGGGGAAGCGAATTTTCATTGTACCCTTCAATGGCAAGAAAACGGCAGAGTATGTTGATTCGATGGAGATCACTAATGGGAAGTTCCATTTTACGAAAGATTCGATGCAGATGTACAAAATCGTGCTCGACTACCATTATCGCCTAGGTCTTCAGCCGCTACTTGTCGTCGGTGAACCAGGTGTTGTCAAAGTGACCATTGATAGCATCAGCCACGCAATAGGAACGCCTCAGAACGACTCACTTGAGCAGTGGAAGATCCAGACGGAAACCCATAACGAACAATTGGTCATGATGCGAAGGAACATCGAGAATCTGGAGAAGCGAGGCGACAGCCTACAGGCCAAGGCTATCAAGCAGCGTGCCGACAGCTTCCATCTGGTGTATAAGAACTATACCCGCCAGCTGGCAAAAAACATGGAAGGCAGTGTATTGGGCGATTTCCTGAAGAGCCTCTATCCGCTGACATATAAGCGCCAGCTTCCTGACGGTCGAATTGTCACGATGAATGCAGACACAAATGAAGAAATCCCTGAGTAAAGTCTGGAAGATAGGGCTGACACTGCTTTTCGGCATTGTGGTGTGGTTGTTCTGGTGGTTGCGTTATCCATTTGCACTCAGCTATCAGGAGCAATTCCAACTGTTTCTGCTCGACGATGACTATTTCATGTCGCGCATGGCTGAACCGAG
Organism: Prevotella sp.; assembly: GCA_016286995.1. Lineage (GTDB taxonomy): Bacteria > Bacteroidota > Bacteroidia > Bacteroidales > Bacteroidaceae > Prevotella. Next base: position 58,488 of record JAEEVA010000012.1, on the reverse strand, counting down.
TGGACTGGCACGCTATGTGGCTGAATTTCTAGTGCAGTTCTATAATGTCGTGGTAGTCGGGGCGGCTATCATTGCCGTGCTGCTTGTACTGATGCAACTCATCACTTGGCGACTGATGAGAAGCAAGGTCCATAATCCATTATCCATTTTCTATTATCCATTATCTTTCCTGCCTGCGCTATTCGTATGGTATATGATGGGCGATGAGAATCTGTTGTTAGGCTTTGTCGTATCCCTTGACATCGTGCTGGCTGTCATGCTTCTCAGCCTGAGGCTCAATATCTGGTGGAACATACTACTTATTGTCATCACCTATTGGATAGCAGGACCGTTGTTTGTCATTTTGGCATGCTGGGTAGCTGGTCTTAGCCTGTATACACAAAAGTACACAATTCTGCCTGTCATTGTCTGTCCGGTCGTCGTCTGGTTGAGTAGCTTCGTGTCGCCTTATCCCGTTCGTGTGTTGTGGGGCGGTTTGGGTTACTACCGCTTTCAGGGAAATATTCCTACACTTAAGGGTTACAAGGCACGTACCTATGAACTCATCGAGTACGATTACTTGGTGCGTCAAGGCCGCTGGGATGACATCATAGCCAAGGCTGACCAGAAATCTCCCGACCTGCCGATGAGCGTTTGTGCCAATAATCTGGCACTGGCCATGAAAGGCGAACTGGGTGAACGTGCCTTCGACTACTATCAAAACGGTACTGTGGGACTCCTGCCTAAGTTTGAGCGAAACTTCAACTCGCTACTGGTTACTGGCGAAGCCTACTTTCAATTGGGGCTTGTTAATACCGCCCAGCGGTTTGCTTTCGAGGCTATGGAAGCCATTCCCAATTGTGAAAAGAGTGCTCGCTGCATACGTCGTTTGGCTGAGACCAATCTCATTAATGGGCAATACGACGTGGCACGCAAATACTTGAAGATGTTGGAGAAAACACTCTTCTACAGCAAGTGGGCTCGTCGTACCATGAATCTGTTGGGCAACGAGGAGGCGATTAACCAACATCCTCTTTACGGCCATATGCGTACGGTGCGTCTGACTGACGATTTGCTGTTCAGTGATAAGGAGATAGATAAAATCTGCGGTCAGCTTGTCATGCAGTCATGCACGAATCATGTGGCTGTGCAGTATCTACTGCTCTATCCCCTGTTGCAGCGTGACATCAATAAGTTTATGAATTACCAGTCATTTGTGGCAGAACGGACTCAGTATAATCCGCGTTCCTGTCAGGAGGCCGTGGCTTTTGCCTATGCCAGCCGTCAGCAGCAACCCCCGCAAGGAGCTGTCAGTCCGTCGGTGTTACAACATTTCAATCAGTTCTCGCAGGCATATCGTAATCATGCTTTACTGGAAATGTATAAGAATACGGTTTGGTACTATTTAATGGAAGGGAAATGAGAAAGATATTATTAGGAATAGCAGGGTTAGTAGCGATGTTAGGGTTTGCTGGGTGTGAGAAGAGACCTGTGAATCCTACGATGGTTGATGCGTTGCCGGAGATATATCCTGATTATGTCGGCGTGACGATTCCGGCGGAGATTGCACCGCTGAACTTCAACTTTGCTGACGAGATCATCGACTGTATGGATGTGGTGGTGAAGGGCAGTAATGGCGGAGCACTGCATGCGCAGGGTGGCTATGCCGACTTCAATATAGCTGACTGGCATGAGCTTGTTGCCCAGAACAAAGGCGGCGAACTTACTTTCACCGTTTGCACAGAGCAGGACGGCCAGTGGAAGCAATACAAGGACTTCAAGGTCTACGTCAGCACCTATGCGCTCGACGAGTGGGGGCTGACCTATCGGCGTATCGCCCCAGGCTACGAGGTGTTCAGCAAGATGGGGCTCTACCAGCGTGACCTCTCGACGTTTGATGAATATGCCATCATCGAGAATACCCAGGTGCCAGGCATGTGCGTCAACTGCCATACAGCCCATCAGACCGATCCCTCGAAGTTTGTCTTCCACGTTCGTGGTGACCATGGTGCCACCATGTTTCAGATAGACGGGAAGCGCGAATGGCTGAAGGCGAAAAATGATATGCTCGGCGGTTCGATGGTCTATCCCTACTGGCATCCGAGTGGTAAATACTGCGCTTTCTCCACCAATCAGACGCGTCAGGGATTCCATGTCGTCCCCAATGAACGTATCGAAGTGTTTGATCTCTCAAGCGATGTCTTCGTCTATAACCCCGCTACCCATGAGATTATTCAGGACTCGCTGCTCTCTACGAAGGATTGGAGCGAGAACTCCCCGGTCTTTTCTCCTGATGGCAAGACACTGTATTATATGACCTGTCGCCAGCAGGACTACCCCATGCATTATAAAGACGAGAAGTATAATCTCTGCAGGATAGCATTCGATCCTGAGACAGGTAAGTTTGGCAATCAGGTGGACACGCTATTCAACGCTGTGGCTATGGGTAAGAGCCTCACCTGGCCTCGTCCCAGCTATGACGGCAAGTTTATTCTCTTTACGCTGATAGACTACGGATATTTCTCCATCTGGCATAACGAGAGCGACCAGTGGCTGCTGAACTTACAGACAGGAGAAGCCCGTGAGATAAAGGAAATCAATAGTCTGAAGGCCGACAGCTATCACAATTGGAACATCAATTCCCACTGGATTGTCTTCACCAGCCGACGTGACGACGGACTTTACAGTCGTCTCTATCTGGCGAGTGTCGACGATCAGGGCCGTTTCTCGAAACCCTTCCTGTTGCCTCAGCGCCATCCTCAGGAATACTATGGCGAGAGCCTCTATTCATTCAATACACCAGACTTCACGATGACGAAGGTGGATTTTGATGCCTACGAGGCAGGGCGCGAAATAGCGTCGGATAAGCGCATAGAGACAAAAGTGAAATAAAGATGGCGGCACAATTGGCCGCCATTTTTATTCGAATGTGACAGGTTCCTGTTTCATGGCCTTTACCACGTCATTCACGTCGAATGGTAACTTCCCTTTACCGATTTCTGGAGCATTAAACGATTTCAGACTATTATCGTAGAATGTCGGATGTTTTTGTGGCAGGCAGAATGGCTTGTGGGCCTTGCCGTCTTTGTCTACGTAGCAGAAATAAGGTTTGCCGTATAGTCCGTCGTCGCGCTTAGAGGCGAAGACAAACCAGCGGCTGTTTGACGACCAGGAGTGGTATGTGTCGCTTTTGGGGCTGTTCACGATGCCAAGGGTATCAACAGCGCCCGTCTGTAGATTCATCATTTGCAGATCGGCCTCTGGATGCCAGATGGGGAAGGTGCCGTAGTCGGCTACGGTATAGAGAATGAATTTTCCGTCGGGCGAGATGCGAGGATGACAAACACTCCGCTCGCTAAAAAGTGTGTCAATTTTGGTGCCAATAGTGCCCGTATTCTCGTCGAAAGGAATACGAACAAGACTGTATTGCAGATTCTTGATATCTTGTGGTAGACTCACAGTGTCGGCACTGCAATAATAGATGTACTTGCCGTCGGACGAGAACGAGGGGAAGGTCTCGAACTTTAAACTATCAGAAAGCAAAGGTGACGAGATAACACGATGCTCCTGCATATCAGCCACATAGACATTCGATGCAGCATCGTAAACCTCCAATCGTTTGCTGGCCAGACTATGAAAAGCGGGGATAATCTTCTGGGTGGAATAAGTGATGTAGCGTCCAGAAGGACTAAAACCGAAATAGACGCTTCCAGGGATATTCAACTTGCTCAACTGGCCGTGCTGATTCAGGATGGCACCACCGCTAGGTCCTCTGACATACATCATCGATAGCTGAGGATCTTGATTGGCATAGGTATGACAGTTCATACAGCGGTTCTCCAACTGTTCATAATGTCCGAGCGCATTCACATCGAAGTTTTCCACACAGCGTTGCTGAATCTGCACATGGTTCCAAATTTCGTAGTCAGGCTCTATCAGACGATAGGTGAGATAGGGATCTATCTTGTCCTTGACCACCTGCCACTTGAAGGATCGATACTGTGTCCATGTGCCGTTTATGAGGGCAGTCACGGTAACCTCTACCTCCTTGTCAGTCGATTGCTGCATCAACGTCTTCCAGTCGTCAATGTCGAACACAGCCTCATTGCCGCTGGCGTTCAGCGTCAGTTCTCCTGTCTTTACCTCAATGGCTTCACAATCAGCACGAAGCAAGAAGTTTAGCGGAGCGATGTTCTCGGGTATGGTCACATCGCAATAGTCAGGATAGATAGGAGGCAGCGCGTCGCTCTTCTGCACGTTCTCTGGCGTCGGCGTGCAGGAAACAATTAGTCCTATGAATCCTATATAGACAAGAAGTTTTCTCATATCTCTGGTGCTTTTGTCTTATCGAAATAATACCAATAAGAGCCCTTGAACTTGGTGCTACCTCGCTGATTGTTATATTCAATGAACCGCTGCATGACATCGTTCATCTTGATATACTGCTGCCACTCTTCCTGGGAGGCTTCTGAGCCAGCCAACCAGATGCACAATGCTTCTTGATAGAGAGGCTTCAGACGCGGTTTGCCAGTCTCAATACAATAGCGGTCGTAGTCGCGCTTGAAGTTGTCAATGTCTTTCAATAACAGGGTACTACAGAGAATATAGTCGAGGGCAACAGTGTTGTCTGGGTTGGCATCGAGCAGCTGCATCATCAGGAAATGGGCATTGTCGCTGATGGTAATTGTGTCGCGGCGGTTTACCATCTTCATTTTCTCCTTGTAAATCTCCTTACCATGCTGCCTCAGACGGTCTGCCCATGAACGATAGACGAGTGTCTTGTCAAGGATGCGCAGGTACTTTTCTGCAGCCAGCGTATCGCCACTGACGATGTTACACTCTGCCAATCGTCGCATCATACGCACATTTCGGTTGTTGTGCGAGAAAACATTGGTCATCATCGCTGCCCGTTCCGTAAAGGTCATGTCGCCTAAGGCCCAGTAGAGCTCGTTCATGTTGCGGATGGTGAGCAAAGGTGTATCTGGACCTATCTGTTCGAAGGTTCCTAAAAAGTTCTGGGTGAAATCCAGCAGATGGTCGGGTAGCTTGCCACGCTGGGCTTGGGCAAGGTTATAGAAGAAGAGCATCTGGTCCGTCCATTTGTTTTCACTTTCCACCATCTTGATAACCTTATCATGGTTGCCAAAATAATATTCACAATCCACGGCGAAGTCTTTCTCCAGCACCATGTCTGGTCCCTGTATTTTCTTGACCTCTGGCAGACCGAAAAGCAGATAGGCAGGTAGCACGGCGAGAGCCAGCAGCACCAGTCGCCTTTTCCATCCAGACATCAGTGATACCAGCCATAATAGAAACGTCCAGCCTATGATGGAAATGGTAGATGAGAGACGGTAGCTTATGCTGAAATGGCAGACAGCCACGAAAGTCATCATCACTAATGCCGTTATCAGGACAACGGACTTTCTGACCTTGAAGTTCCTGAGCGCCTTGTACCATAAGGTACCCATAAGGAGCAGACAGGATACAAGGATAATAGCTCCGAGGTAGAGATAATAATAGAACTGCGTGAGAAAATCGCCAGCGAGACGGGCTAATCCGCCAGACTTATCAAAATAGGTGGAGATATAATCCCACGAACAAAGGAAGATTTGGTTTTGCTCCTGAAAAAAGAAGTGGTAAGGATACCAAAACTGAAAGAAGCACCAAATAGCAACAGCCCAGAGAACCATTACTATAGTTGAGATTCCTATTAATCCAAACTTCCTCATCGCTGGCACTTTTCACTTAAACGATAACCTTTGTCTTCTGGTACTTCCTACGGAATTCCGTGGGACTGCACCCCTTGCGCTTACGGAAAAGACGGTTGAAATTAGAGAGCGTATTGAAGCCCGTTCTCCAACAAATCTCGCTGATGCTGTCGGCGGTGTCTATCAGTATGCGGGAGGCATGCCCCAGACGAATATCGATAATATACTCTGAGAGGTTTTTTCCCGTGGACTGCCTGAAGTAACGGCTAAAGGCCGTAGATGTCATTCCCACAAGGCCGGCCAACTGCTCCAGACTCATCTCCTCTTTGTAGTGCTCGTCAATATAATTCTTCACCTTCAAGATTCGTTTCGATTCACTCTCCACCTCGACCTTGGCAAACGCTGTGGTAGCCAGTTCACGGGCATCGTCAAACTTAGACAATTCATAGAGTATAAAGAAAAACTCCTGTACGGCCAAGAATCTCTCCTCGATAGAGGAAAGCTTGACAAGACGGTGATAGACCAGCATAATGGCCTCAGGAGGAAAAGCCAATCCACGTTTCGCCCTGACCAGCATGCGAAAGATGGACTTGTGCGAATTATACCTGAATGGCGATGTAGGCATTTCGAAATATAGTCTGAACTGCACCGTCACCTCGTGGATGTCATCATTCTTGCATTCATGTTGCTCCCACACATGTTCCAAATTGGGACTGGTTATAAGCACTAAGTCTAGATTGTCTATCACTTCGCTTGAATCGCCTACCACGCGCCGTGCCCCCGCAGCATTAGCCACGAAGTTCAGTTCCAGTACGTCATGAACATGAATGGGATAGTCAAACTCCTTTTTATGGCGGTCAGCCACATACATGAAGTCATTGTCACCTAGCGGCGTAATCTCGCGTAATACTCTTGTTTCCATTATCATTATTCTGTGTTGGGAAAAACTACATAGTTTGTTTCTGTCGCGAAATTAACGCTTTTATATTACATGGCCAAATATAAAGCACTTTTTATGACAAAACTTAACTTTACATAACATTTATGCCGACCACCCATACACCTTGTCCGCCCAGTAGCAAGCAGGGCTGAAGTACGTAGCAAACAAGGTCGAAGCACGTGGCAAACTGTCTTATTTAAATAAGATAAATGGAAGTAGTGGCGGTAGGATCACTCCTCAAAGTGGTAATGCCACTGGTGATGCATTAGGTCATGGCTTCGACTTCGACGAAGACGAGGACGAAGACTGGTAAATAACTCTCACCGCTCAGAGGGGACAGCCTCTCTGGGCGGTGGTTAATAAACTCTAAGCAAGTAAAACGATTCATATTACAATGTGAATGGACTCATTTTACAAAGCAAATTCACTGAATTTGGTCACCAATTTCACTGAATTTGGTCAGCAAATTCACTGAATTTGGATTTGAATCAAAAAGCTTATCTGTTATAAGGCAGTATCTTAAACGATATTGAAAAGCCTAAAACAGATGTAAGATGAAGAAAGATTATGAAATGAGATATTAACGTTTAGGCCGATGACAATGCACCGTGAGGTGCAAGGCCCATTTAATAATAATTATTGGTTTAAGTAAAAATTAATCCCGGGCCAACAAAAGCACGGCACCGCGAGGTGCGCAGGGCCCAATTTCATAATGAATTTTATAGTTAGAAGGGGCCTCTCGGCCTGCGATGGGTCGAAGGGCTTTGTTTTTAAAGACAGAATAACGGAAAAAGACAGATTAACATATTAACAAGATATTTATAACGTAGAAAGAGACAAATTAACGGGAAAAGACAGATTAACATATTAACAAAGAAAGGGACAAATTAACGGAAAAAGACAGATTAACATAATAACAAGATATTCATAACGTTGATAAAGAATAAAACAACAACATGTTAATATGTTACTATGTCTAAAAAAGTTATTATGTTATTATGTCTAAAAAGAAAGGTTACTATGTCTACATTGATGATTGGGTGCAATCATATATATTTATTTTATTTTTTAGCTGCGATGCGTGAACGATTGTCATCTCATCAAAGCACAATGCTTCCAAAAATGACCCCGCTGCTCGTGATGAGCAGCGGGGTTTATGATGGCGTCTTTCTCTTGTGCAGACACTATTCAAGCGTTTCTTTCTTGCTGGATACCTGAGTTAGTTTGCCGTTTTTCCATTTGAAGGTATCAATGTACAGAGCGTTCACGTCGCGGGCATAGCTGGTGATGGTCTTGGCCTTCTTGTCGAATTCGGGTTCCTGTATTTCTTCGAAGGCTTTGACTTCATAGAACTGGCGGGTGACAGGGTTCCACACAAAGGCCTTGTAGAGCGACTGCGCCCTGATGGTCAGACCCAGGTAGATCATCACGTCGGAGATGCCGTCGAAGTTGATGTCATCCTCCGTAATCCACGTCAACGACTCCTCCATGGAGCTGTCGACGGCTCCATTCAGTGGCTCCTCGAAGCTGAACTGCTCCTTGTCGTTTGCCATGAAGGTCACGCTGATGGAGTTCATCCACTCGCTGTCGCCCGTCTCGTCGTATTTGTCTTCCAACTTGTACAGGAATGTCCAGGCATCGCGTCCAGGTGCCGTGAGTACCGCGGGTGACCCTGGCCACCAACTGGGCAGTTCACGCATCTCTTCGAACTGGGACAGCTTCATCACTTTCCCCGTGGTGGGATTCTTCCACGAGCCTTTCTGCATCTGGAAGTCACCCTCCACTTCTGCATACGTCAGATAGAGTATGCCCGTCGTCTCACCGTCGGGCTGATACTCTACGAAACGGTTGTCAAACACGTTGTCCTCGTCAGAAACGACAGGCTTCTCCTTGCCCCAATTCTCAACAATCAGTATGGGAGCTGGTGTCTTGGCCTTAGGATAGTAGATATAGCCGGCCGTACGCCATTCGCCGTTGTGACAGGCAGTCTGGAAGGCAACCTCGACGGCAATCTTTCCATTCAACAGCGCCTTGAAACCACGGTTCTCCACATGGTCCTGTGCTGAGACGCTCACAGCACACATCATCAGCAAGGATAACAGAATCGTTTTCATATCAGCTTCCTGTTCCGCTTACTACTTGATGGTGAGTACGACGATTGACTTGGCAGGGATGTTGACAGAGAGCACACCCTTCTTCACCTTGGCATCGCGGAAGTCGGCAGGCTGCACAAGGTTGGGATGCTGGAAGTCGTTGAAGTCAGCAACATTCTTCGAGGTGAGGATGCGTCCTGACACCTGCTTGGCCTGATAGCCGTCCAGTTGGAAGTCGACAGCTTGGTCTTTGTCTAATGAGACATTGGTGATGGCCAGCACGATGCTGTCGTCGTTGGTCTTGGCAGCGGATGCCGACAGCAAAGGACAGGGACGATAGCCGGCATCACGGGCTCCTTCTTTCTCCTTGAAATAGGCCTTGCTGACCTGCAAAATCTCGCTGTCGAGGTCGACGGGCAGGTAGGTGGCTTCCTGGAACGGCGTATACATCTCGAAGACGTGGTAGGTGGGCGTGAGTACCATGTGACCAGTACCCTCCTGGTCGGTGAGAATCATCGACTGCAGGACGTTGACGACCTGTGCGATATTCGCCATCTTGACACGGTCGGTATGACGATGGAACACGTTCAGCGAGAGAGAAGCCACGAAGGCGTCGCGCAGGGCATTCTGCTGGTAGAGGTGGCCGGCGATGGTGCCTGGCTCCTCGTCCCACCACGTTCCCCACTCGTCGACGAGCAGTCCGATAGTGTTCTGGGGGTCGGCCTCATCCATGATGGCTTTGTGGCGCTTGATGACGTCCTCAATCTCGAGACACTTGCCCAATGCCCAGTAGTATTGATCGTTGTCAAACTTGGTGGCAGAGCCCTTGGGACCGTCCCAGCCCGTACATGTATAATAATGTAGGGAAACACCCTGCATGCGGTTGCCGATATTCTCCATGAGCACCTTGGTCCAGTTGTAGTCATAGTCGCTGGCACCACTGGCAATGCGGTAGAGGTGGTTGTCGCCCTGGTCACGCAGGTAGGTATTGAATTTACGGTACTCGTTCGAGTAGTATTCTGGCGTCATGTTGCCACCACAGCCCCAGGCCTCGTTGCCAATGCCGAAGTATTTGACGTTCCAGGCCTTGTCGCGGCCGTTCTGACGACGCAGACGAGCCATCGGCGTGTCGCCGTCGCTGGTCATGTACTCCACCCACTGGGCCATCTCCTTCACCGTGCCGGAACCGACATTGCCACTGATATACGGCTCGCAGTCAAGCATCTCGCAGAGGTTCAGGAACTCATGGGTGCCAAACGAGTTGTCCTCGATGGTGCCGCCCCAGTTGTTGTTGCGCAGCGACGGCCGCTGACTCTTCGGACCGATGCCGTCCATCCAGTGGTAGTCGTCAGCAAAGCAGCCGCCAGGCCAGCGCATGACGGGAATCTTCAGCGCCTTCAGTGCCTCGAAGACATCCTTACGGTAACCGTTGATGTTGGGAATCGGCGATTGTTCGCCCACCCAGAGGCCTCCGTAGATGCACGAGCCAAGGTGTTCAGAGAACTGTCCGTAGATTTCACGGTTGATTTTTGCGCCAGGCTGGTCGGCATGAATGGTAGCCTTGATGGCATTGGCTGCACTTGCATTGTTGCTTGTCATGGCCATGGTGAGTATTGCCGTAGCCATCAGAAATAGTTTTTTCATTGTGTTGCTGTTTTGAGGGTTATTTAGTTTTCTAATTGCTTATTTTCTTGAAATGATGCCACAAAAGTAGTGATTATTTTTGATAAATGAAAATAATTCTTAATTTATTTTGCATTTTGCTCGGTTTACACTACCTTTGCACCCGATTTGCATGAAGCAGTCTGCTGCCGCGATGGTGGAATGGTAGACACGAGGGACTTAAAATCCCTTGGCCATAAAGGCTGTGCGGGTTCGAGTCCCGCTCGCGGCACTGCTGTCATTTAAAATTTGATGTTATCAAGGGGTGCTGTCCTGTTTGGCAGCTGAGATGATACCCTCGAACCTGATACGGGTAATGCCGGCGTAGGAATGATAGAGTAGCAGAAGCCCCTTATTTTTATATTTTAATAAATAAGGTAAAAAGAAACAATGAAAAAAGGATTGATGATGATGGCTTTATTGGGCACCTTGACAGCCCAGGCCGACGAGTTGGACACGTTGAAAACAGTGGAACTGCAGAATGTTCAGGTAGTATCTACGCGTGCTTCGAAGAAAACCCCCGTTGCATTTACGGACATGAGTAAGGAACAGCTGAAAGCAGTGAATTACGGACAGGACGTTCCGTACCTGCTGTCGCTGACGCCGAGCATCACAATAACTTCAGATGCAGGCAATGGTATTGGATACACCTCGTTGCGCGTAAGAGGTACTGACCCCAGCCGCATCAACATCACTGCCAACGGCATTCCCTTGAACGATGCAGAGAGTGCCACTGTGTTTTGGGTGAATATGGGCGACTTTGCCTCAAGTGTGCAGTCCATGCAGATACAGCGTGGTGTGGGTACGTCAACAAATGGTGCCGGAGCATTCGGTGCAACGCTGAACATGCAGACTGAGAATATCGGCATGAAGCCGTTTGTCGGGCTTGACCTCAGTGGCGGTTCATACTACAGCCATAAGGAGACGCTGCGTTTTGGCACTGGAATACTGGGCGAGCATTGGGGCATACAGGGCCGACTCAGCAACATCGGCTCGAAAGGCTATCTGGAGCGCGCCTCTACTAAGCTGAACAGCTATCTGATTCAGGGTGGTTACTTCAGCGACAACACAGTAGTGAAACTCATTACTTGGAACGGCATCGAAGAAACCTACCACGCCTGGAACTATACGTCCAAATACGAGCAGAGCCTTTATGGTCGTCGCTATAACTCGTGTGGTGTGATGGGCTATGATGACAACGGCAATCCATCAGGCTATTACAATGACCAGACAGACAACTACCATCAGCAAAACTACCAGTTGATATGGAACCAGCGTATCAGCAACGAGTTGAATTCGAACGTAGGACTGCACTACACTAAGGGCCAGGGCTACTACCAACAATACCAGAGTGCATCCACCCAGATGTTGTATGGAACATCGTGGAAGACCTTCGGTCTGAGCATTGACAATAATGTTCAGGAGGATTTGGCTGATCAGCAGAAAATGGACAACGATTTCTATGGTATTGTAGCCTCGCTGAACTATAACAATCGCAAGAACCTGCAGGCCGTTTTCGGAGGCGCATGGAACAGATACTCAGGTGACCAGTTCGGACACATTGTGTGGGCTAAGCCAGGCGTGGAAACTACTGTGCCGGAGCCGGCCTCGCTGTCTCCTGACTTCGAATACTATCGCAATCATTCGCGCAAGACAGATTTCAATATCTATGGAAAGGCTGAATACGAGTTTGTCAGGAACCTGCGTGCCTACCTCGACCTGCAATACCGCCATGTAGGCTACAAGCTGCAAGACCCCACAGTGGCGTATGGTGTGAATGCAGACAAGCGTTACGTTATTGATAACCACTATAACTTCTTTAACCCCAAATTCGGTTTCAACTATGACATCAATACCCGCCACAAGGTGTATGCCTCGTATGGTATAGGTCATAAAGAACCAGTACGCAATAACTTTATGCAGCAAATTGCCAACCCCGACCGTCAGGATGTCGTTGCCAAGGCTGAGCGACTGAACGATTTAGAGGTAGGCTACAAATACCAAAGCCCTCACTTCTCGGCAGGAGCCAATTTCTACTGGATGGACTACAAGGACCAATTAGTGCTGACAGGTGAGCTGAATGCCATTGGTGAGGCGTTGACAAAGAACTTGGATAAGAGTTATCGCTTGGGTATAGAGCTGGAAGCAGCATGGATGCCTGTAGAGTGGTTCCGCTGGGATATCAACGCCACGTGGAGTCGGAATCGCGTGAAAGATATGGTGGTGACCCTGACTGACGGCACGAATGTCAACCTGGGCGACCAGCCGCTGGCTTTCTCGCCCGACCTCATTGCCAACAACATCTTTACATTCACCTGGCAGGGCCTGAAAGCCAGTGTCCAAAGCCAGTATGTGGGCGACCAATATCTGACCAATACCGGATTCAAGGATATGGAATGTATGGACGAGCAGGGTAATAAGACTCTGGAAACTCTGCAGCTGAAAAACCATTTCACTACGAATATAGACTTGTCGTACACTTTCACATGTAAGAAGATTGGGCTGCAGTCGGCCACAGTCGGAGCCACCTTCTATAACATCTTCAGTGCCAAGTTCGACAATAATGGCTGGGCAGCACCTCAGCTCATCAGCGAAGGTGGCACAGTGAAAGCCGTCAATGAGTGGGGCATACGTGACAGCGGAGCAGCAGGTTTCGCTCCTTCTGCACCTTTCAACATGATGGCGCACCTGTCGTTGAACTTCTAAGGAACAGGAGGGCAGAGAGAGAATATGACAGATTATCTGGCTTCCAACTGGTTAGAGATAGTAACCACGATACTCGGGCTGATATACATCTGGCTCGAGTACAAAGCCAGTATCTGGCTTTGGGTAGTAGGCATCGTCATGCCTGCCATGCAGGTGTATCTCTATTGGAGTCACGGTCTCTATGCCTTTGTAGCCCTGACCTGCTACTATACAGCGGCAGCTTTCTACGGACTTGCCGTATGGAAATTCAGGAAGACAAGGGAAACACACCAGCCGTTGCCCATTGTCTACATGCCACGACGGTTCTACCTCCCTGTCGTCGCTGTTATCCTTGTGCTTTGGGGCGTTACATGCTATGTCCTCGTCAGGTTTACCGATTCTCCCACGCCCACGCTGGAATCGCTGACCAACGCCGTCTCAATTGTAGGATTGTGGGCGTTGTCGCGCAAGTTCTTGGAACAGTGGTTCTTCTGGATAGTAGCCAATACCATCAGCTGTATCGTCTACGCACAGACAGACATGCCCTACTACATCTTCCTCTACGGACTTTACAACGTCATTGCCATAGCAGGCTATTTCAAATGGAGGCGAGAGGCCAGGGTGGTCAAGAGCAATCAGTAACTATCATCATAAAGAAAAGTCATGACAGAACAGTTCGACGTAGTCATAGTAGCCAATGGTGAATTCCCTACTCACCGCATTCCTTTGGAAGTATTGGAGCATGCTCGCCATATTGTGGCATGCGACGGAGCCATCAGCCATGTACCACAGGCTGAAGCTGTGGTGGGCGACGGTGACAGCGTTCCAGCAGAATACCACAATCGCCTCTTCCAGATTGACGAGCAGGAGGACAACGACCTGACCAAGGCCACACGCTATTGCTTGGATAAAGGCTGGAACAGGATTGCATATCTGGGCTGCACAGGTTTGCGCGAAGACCACACCCTGGGCAATATCGGCCTGCTCATGCGCTACTATCGGAAGATGGGCGTCGAGGGCATCATGTTTACAGACTATGGCTTCTTCACTCCCGCCTATGGTAATCGGACTTTCCAATCGGAGAAAGGCAAGCAGGTCAGCATCTTTAATTTCGGCTGTCGGCAATTGACTTCAGAGGGGCTGCGATGGAACAGCTATGCCTATGACGAATGGTGGCAAGGCACCCTGAACGAAGCCCTTGGCGACAGCTTCTCATTCTTTGCCGACAACTACTATATGGTATATCAGACCTATGGGGTGAAAGAAATTTCTCATCTCTGATTCCTCATTTCTCGTTCTTTTGTACGTACTTACGCTTGGAAAAGTCCAAATAAATTTGTTTTTTCGCTCACTTATTCGTACCTTTGCAGCCGGAAACAAAAAAATGAGAGATATGAGTACTGCCAAAAGACTGCTTTTGTCGTGTCTGTTGGCTGTGTTGAGCATGATGATTCCCATCAATGCCTTGGCACAGACGGATACTCCCGTTCCTGGTGGCAAGAAACCCTTCTACGTCAATCATTATGGTTGCCCGACACCTTATTATCTGCTTAACCCCGCTGATTATGAAGGACCTTATGCCATTTTTCTTCAGGCCTATCACCAGGGAAAGCTGACGAAGTTGGGACGCGATGTGATGACCCGTCTCGACCTGCTGCGACAGGATGCCCAGGGGCGTTCTGGCGAGATGATGGACGAGGGAGGCAGGATGGTGAGAAGCCAGATACAGCAGATGGTAAAACGTTTTCCGGAGATGATGACCGAAAACACTTTCGTTGACATTCGATGCATCATTCAGAACCATAATATCCAGATGGCTAACGAGGCTGCTGTGGAAATAGCCAGGCACAGCCGTTCCAAGCGGATGAGCGCAAGGTCCTCGCGAAGGAACATGACATGGATGAATCCACAGGATAAGGAACTCCTGGCCCAGCGTACTGACTCGCTGACGATGGCGCGCTATAACCGTTTTGCTATGCTTAACACCAGCGACACGCGTCTGATGAAGTCGCTCTTCAACGACCAGAACTATGTGGTGGCCAATATCGATGCCACAGAACTGAGCCGGCAGTTGTATGTCCTCTCTGAGAATATCCGCTATACCAGTTTGGCAGGTAATACCACTCTCGACGACATTTTCACACCCGAGGAGAGACATCGTCATTGGCGTCGTCAGAATGCCTGGAACTACATCAGCTATGGCAACTGCAGCCTGAATGGCGGCTATCAGGCCTACATGCAGCGTGAGCCCCTTTGGAACATGCTCCACATGGGCGACAGCATCATGAAGGTCGACTACCCCGTATTCAACATCCGCTATACCAACGAAGGCGTGCTGCTGTCGTTGGCCAGCCTGATGGAACTGGATCGCTGTGGTGTCCGTACCTCGAATCTCGACAGTCTCGAAGCCCTCGGATGGATTGACAATCACATCGCACCTCCTGGTGGAAGGATTGTGATGATACACTATCGTCGTGACAAAAACGATGACGACCCGCTCATCAAGGTACTCTTCAATGGACACGAGGCCCGTCTGCCCTTCAAGAGCGACTGCGCGCCCTATTACCATTGGAAAGATGTGAAGCGCTATTATCTTCGTAAACTCTACCGTTACGAGAAGACCCGCCGTAGTAAGGAAACTGAAGAAAAACAGTAAGAAAGGATGAGCATGAAACAGAAATATGACATAATCTTCATGGGAATGGGACGGGTAATGAGTCTTTTACTCTTTTACCTTCTTACCTGTTTACCTTTATCAGCCCAGCCTGTGGTAGATATCATCAGGCAGTATCCGGCATACGCCTCCTGCAACTATAACATCTATCCTGATTCCATTCCTGACAATCTGACACCAGCACCGGCTGGTAAGCGTCCCTTCTACATTTCTCACTATGGCCGTCATGGTTCACGCTATATCAGCAACCGACAAGGCTATGACATACCCTACAAAATGATGGCCCAGGCAGAGAGTGTCGACGAGCTGACACCCACAGGCAAGAAAGTGCTTGAAGAGATGCGACTCGTGATGGCCGATACCGAGGACCGCTGGGGTGAACTGAGCTATCTGGGTGGAGACCAGCATCGGCAGATTGCCAGGCGCATGTTGCAACGCTTCCCCGAGGTGTTCCAGGGCGATGCTCACATTAGTGCACTCAGCACAGTGGTGCCACGTTGCATGGTGTCTATGGGCTATGCCATGTTTGAGATGGCGCAGACCAATCCGCAGCTGCAGATCAAGATGGAGTCGAGCAAGCGCTATCAGCACTACATGAATTATCAGGATCCGGTACTGCGCAAGAACTATATGACCCCCGAGGCAAAGAAGGCCTATGACACATATGTTGCGCCACTTACTGGTAATAGCCGTCTGATGGAGCTGATATTCAAGAATCCTGATATCGTCAAGGAAATCGTCAACGAGACGGAATTCAACTATTACCTCATGAAGATGGGACTCTTCCTGCTCAACACCCACCTCAGGAGTAATACCTATCTGCGGAGCCTCTTCCAGACCGATGAGCTCTACCGAATGTGGCAGATTGACAATGCCCTGTGGTACATCCAGCACGGAGCGTGCAAGCTCAACGGAGGCCGACAGCCTTACACGCAGCGCTACTTGTTGCGACAGATCATTGCCGATGCCGACAGCTGCATCAACCTGGACCGCCCGGGTGCACAACTGCGCTTTGGCCACGAGACTGTGTTGCTGCCGTTGGTTTGCCTTATCGGCATCAACGGCTATGACTTTGAGACTGACAACCTCAACGAACTGGAAGAGCGTGGATGGTGGTGCTCCAGCGTTTTCCCCATGGGTTCCAACCTGCAGTTCATCTTCTATCGTAATAATCCGAAAGACAATGATGTGCTGTTCAAGGTGCTCCTCAACGAGCAGGAGGCAACATTGCCTATTCAGACCGATTGTGCACCCTACTACCACTGGTCCGACTTCCGTCGCTACTGTCTTGAGAAGCTTGACAAATATGATGAGAACAACAGATAATAATCCGACTAAAATAGAATAAAATAGATAAAGAAATGAATATAGAAGCATTAATCAGTAAGGCTGCAGGCGACGCCGTGAAGGCACTCTATGGCTTGGAAGCCAACGAAAAAATGTTGCAGCTGCAGAAAACGCGCAGTGAGTTTGAGGGTAATCTGACCCTCGTGGTTTTCCCCTTCGTGAAAGCTGCCCGTAAGTCTCCTGAACAGACAGCACAGGAGATTGGTGACTATCTCGTGGCCAATTGCGATGCCATCAGCAAATTCAACGTGGTGAAGGGATTCCTGAACCTCAGCATCGCCGATGCCGCCTGGCTCCAGCTTCTTGCTGCCGTCGATGCTGACGCCCACTATGGCGAGCGTCTTGCTCAAGAAGGATCACCCCTTGTGATGATTGAGTATAGCTCCCCCAACACCAACAAACCCCTCCACCTCGGCCACGTCCGCAACAATCTGCTGGGCTGGTCGCTGGCACAGATAATGGCTGCCAATGGTAACAAGGTTGTTAAGACCAACATCGTCAACGATCGAGGCATCCACATCTGCAAATCTATGCTTGCCTGGCAGAAGTGGGGCAATGGTGAGACTCCCGAGTCCTCTGGCAAGAAGGGCGACCACCTCATTGGCGACTACTACGTCGCTTTCGATAAGCATTATCGCGATGAAATTAAGGAACTCGTGGCCCAGGGTATGGACGAGGAAAAGGCCAAGCAAGAGGCTCCCCTCATTAAGGAGGCCCACGAAATGCTGGTGAAATGGGAGCAGAACGACCCTGAGGTGCGTGCTTTGTGGGAGAAAATGAATTCCTGGGTCTATGCTGGTTTCGACGAGACTTACCAGAAAATGGGTGTTTCCTTCGATAAGATATACTACGAGTCGCAGACCTACCTCAAGGGTAAGGCCAAGGTTGAGGAAGGACTTGCCAAAGGTCTCTTCGAGCGTCACGACGACAACAGCGTATGGGCCGACCTCACCAACGAAGGTCTCGACCAGAAACTGCTGCTGCGTTCCGATGGCACCTCCGTCTATATGACCCAGGACATCGGTACTG
This sequence comes from Prevotella sp., assembly GCA_016286995.1. Lineage (GTDB taxonomy): Bacteria > Bacteroidota > Bacteroidia > Bacteroidales > Bacteroidaceae > Prevotella. The sequence goes on along the minus strand of JAEEVA010000012.1, from coordinate 40,371 downwards.
CTGAGATGCGCTTCCAGGACTATCCCATTGACAAGATGATTTATGTCGTAGGCAACGAGCAGAATTACCACTTCCAGGTGCTTTCCATTCTCTTGGATCGTCTGGGCTTCAAGTGGGGCAAGGAACTCGTACATTTCTCCTATGGCATGGTGGAACTGCCTAATGGTAAGATGAAGAGCCGCGAGGGTACTGTTGTCGATGCTGACGACCTCATGCAGCTTATGGTCGACGATGCCTACAAGACCTCTATGGAATTGGGTAAGTTTGATGATATGACCGAAGAGGAGCGCCGCGAGATAGCCCGCATGGTGGGTATGGGTGCCCTGAAGTATTTCATCCTCAAGGTTGATGCCCGCAAGAACATGCTCTTCAACCCTGAGGAGAGCATCGACTTCAATGGCAATACCGGCCCCTTCATCCAGTACACCTACGCCCGCATCCGTAGTATTCTGCGGAAGAGTGAAGAGTTAAGAGTGAAGAGTGAAGAATTTGCTTCCGCACAGAGTTCCAGTGCTGACTCTTCACTTTCAGAGAAGGAAATAGAACTCATCCAGAAGCTCAGCGAATATGGTGCTGCTGTCGAGCAGGCAAGCAAGGACTACTCGCCCTCAGGCATCGCCAACTACTGCTACGAACTCACCAAGGTGTTTAACCAGTTCTATCATGACTATAGCATTCTCAACGAGCCCGACGAGCAGAAGCGTGCCTTCCGTCTTGTCCTTGCCCGCAATGTAGCCAAGGTCATCAAGAACAGCATGGCCCTGCTGGGCATCGAGGTACCCGAGCGCATGTAAGAATCAGTGAACTATGAACTTAGTATCCCCTCCTGATTACAGACACGACACCGTACTGCCCTTGCCCATGGAGGTACGGGCAGACGCGTGGGCTGTGGATGCTGCCTGTAGTGGCAATCCTGGTCCCATGGAATATCAGGCTATCGACCTCACTACGGGTTATCGTGTGTTCCACTTCGGACCCATGAAGGGTACTAACAATATAGGTGAATTTCTGGCCATTGTCCACGCCTTGGCACTGTGCTGGCAACATGGACTGCACCAGAAAATCATCTACTCTGATTCGTATAATGCCATCTTGTGGGTCAACAAACGGAAATGTAAGACCAAGCTGGAACGGACGCCCGAAACAGAGCCTCTCTATCAGATTATCGAGCGGGCAGAACATTGGCTGAATACTCACCAATGGCGTAATCCCATCATCAAGTGGGAAACGCAGAAGTGGGGTGAGGTTCCTGCCGACTTTGGACGTAAGTAAAACCGGTAATTCCTATTCAGACTTACGGGCAGCCTTCTCTTCGGCTGCCTTTTGTTTGCGTGCTGCCTTTTCCGCTGCTTCCTGTTGCTTACGGGCAGCCTTCTCTTCCTTCTTGCGGGCTTTCTCTTCGGCTTTCTGCTGTTTGCGTGCTGCCTTTTCTTCAGCCTTTTGTTGCTTGCGAGCTTCCTTTTCTGCCTTCTTCAACAGCTTTTCCTCCTCAGGGGTGTCGGATTTGAAGAAACCCATGAACTGATCCTTCAGCTTTTTGGTGTCTATGAGTTTGTGTACCTTCATGGACGGCTTGACCTTCATTTTCTGCATCTCATTGGTATTGGTAAACGTGAAGGTACAGCTGAGATCAACATACTTGCCGGGGTCATGCAAACTGCCCTCTGCAATGGCACCGTCGCTGACGATATTAACCGTGAGGTTTGTGACCTTGGCGAACCGATAGGATGCCTCTTTTACAAAAGCCTGTATTTCACCGATAGGTAGCTTGCCGCCCTTCTTACGTCGCATCATGGCAGTACGGGGCTTGGAAATGTCGAACTTGAAGTCAGCCTTGGCTGATATGGGTCCTATGGCTGACATATTCATCACTTCTCCCAGTTTCAGCTCCTGCGTAGATGCCGTTCCCAGTACATATTTGTTGGTTTCGTCGAGAGCAAGCTTGAAATTGAGATTGCCAGCCTTGGTGGACAGCAGCCCTTGGAACTCCTCCCGTTTCCAGAGTACATCGAAGAAACCATGATACTGGATGGTACCCAGTGCGCGCAACTGCTCCATCATGAACTTCTTGACAGGGAACTGATTGATGATTTTTTCCTTGATACCGCCTTTGGCCACCATCTGGTCGACGTCAAAGTGTACGCGTAGCAGATGGGCATCCTTCAGATTGTTGATGTGTCCCTTGGCGGAAATAGTCAGCATCTTGTCGTCTGTCCACACCTTCGCATTCCTGAACATCATGCTGTTGTCGTCACCACTCATGGAGACACTCAGGTTCAGGGGTAGCGTGAATTTACTAAGCACAGGGGCAAAAGGCCGTGCAATGTCCTGCAGCAGCGTACGGCCCTTGATAGTTGATGTGCTGTAGGCCAGTTTTCTGCCAGTTTTCTTGCTGGGCAGCTGTATATGTCCTCGATCGAAACTGAGCGTGGTATTGGTTTGTCTGATGACAAAATTCTCCAGCTGCAGTCCATCTTTGTTGTAGCCGACTCCACCATGTATATCACGGATGTCAATGCCGGTGATGGGGTCGGTAGCGGTCATCTCCTTCAGCGTGGCATGCAGTGTGTCCTTCCCCACATGGTCGATGACAGCCTTCAGCTGCGCTGTCACATTCAGATGTTCGTGGTCGAAGAATCCTCGTTTGGGTTTTCCAACGTTCTTACGGGGACGATGGTTGTCGTTCTTATAGCGCAGGTCGCTGATATCCACGGTACGCCTGCCGTTAAGGTCCTGATAGTACAGTCTGCCGATGGCCGCCATATCCGACACCTGATAACCCTTTTTCTTGTTGGTGCGTTCCCATTGGGCAGACAACTGTTCAATGGCGACCTTCATGGTATTCTCGTCAGGTTGACTGAATAGCAGCCTGCCTAACTTGGCTCCGTAACCGTTGTATGTCACGTCGATGTTCTCGACTCTCAGTTTTTTGAGAGCCACTGAGAACTTCTTTTTCTTTGCGACAGAATCCTTCTTTGCCTTTCCCTTTTTCTTATCCTTCTTGAAAGCGTCGATGACAAACTGGTAGTTAGCTATCGAGTCGATAGTGTCGTTAGGTGTGTGATGAAGTTCGGCCCTGACACCTTTGATAGTAGCCTGCGAGATGCGTATTTCGTCGTTTCTTATCAGAGGCCACAAATCTACATCGGTTTGCAAGAGTTCCAGCGACAGCATCTTGCGTTGCTGACGATCCTCCAGTTCGAGTCCATAAAGCTCGGCATCCAATGTCAGCAGATTGATACTGACGCTGTCAATCTCCACCTTAGTCTGAAGTTTGTCGGCCAGCATCGTTGTGGCTCTTTTCAGTAGCTTGTTTTGGAACGAAGGTGTATTGATGAGTACAAAACCACCTGCCAGCAGCAGTATGACAACCACCACCAGTCCTAAGACAATTCTCACTATCCATTTCAGCACCTTCTTCAATTTTTTTAATTTTTAAATTGTTAAAATTTTTAATTTATAAATTGTTTATTAATCTTTTCTTCCATCTCCTGCGGACTTAAGTTACGTTCCACAATGATGCCCTTCTCGTTGAGCAGCCAGTTCATGGGGACGTCGCCTATGCCCAGTTTCCCCACAATGGGCGACTGCCACATACGTCCGTCGCAGACTGTCTTCCATGCCACCGAGTCACGCTCCAGTGTCCGCTTGCACTCCCTGACATTGGCATCCATGCACACACTGACCACACCGAGTTTGCTGCCGTAGGTTTTCTTGAGTTTCAGCAGACGGCGCTGGGTGTCCGTACTATTGAAGTTCCACGATGCCCATACAGTGAGCACATTTACCTTTCCGTTCAGGTCGGCAACCGACACGCTGCGTCCCTTAACATCGGTAGCCGAGAAAGCAGGCAGCTTCCCTTGCCTCGCATTATTGCGCAAGCCCTTCAGTTCCTGTTGCCACTTCACCAGCATACCATGGTCGGGCTGTTCCTTCAGCATCATCTCCACCAGCTCGTAGGCTTTCTTGTAGTCGGGGCTGTTGTTTTGCAGAAAGTAGCGTTGCAGCAGGTATGGACTGGCTTGCGACTCTGGGTTCTCCCTGATAAATGTTTCTATAGCACCAGGCACCTCAGGGGGCATCAGTCGGTTCAGCTCCATGCGGAGCTTCGTCATGTCGTCATTGTCACTCGTTCCCGTGATGGTCATCTCCTTCATGTGAGAGGCATCACCCTTGATGGTAATGGTTTTGCCTGGTCGAGCGAAAACGGCCTGTTCCGAGTAGTTGGGGAACACGATAACGAAGGTGGCGGGCATGCGCAACGGCGTTTCGTAAATGAAGCGACCGTCACGCACCTTAATGGTATCGATGCCGTCAATACCGCCATCTATACTATACACCCAGAATTCTCCCTGGTTCATGTTGCGCAGGCGCCCCTCCATGCGGAAGTGGTCACCATCGACGCCACAGGCTGTCAGGACGAATAGCGAAGCCAGCAGAAGGTATACTTTACTTGGCATTTTTCAGCTCTAGGTCCTGATTAGCATATTCAGCCAGTGAAGGATCCTTCTCCACGGCCTGACGCAGGAAGAAGCCTGCCATGCCGTCGTTACCCTGACGGGCACAGATGATGGCCTGCAGATAGTCCGTCATGCCGTCGCCGTTCTTGACGGCTTTCAACGTTTGGGCAGCCTTGGCATAGTCTTTGTTCAGCAGCTGAGCCAGTCCGGCACTGTTCGAGATGGTGTTCGACAAGTCTTGTGCTGCCAGTGCATAGTTGCCCTGAGCCAGATGCAGATTACCCAGTGCCTCAGCCAGATTATAGGCATTGGTAGCCTTGCCGATGTATTCCTCTGCAGTACGCAGGTCACCCTCTCTGAGAGCCATCATGCCGAGATTAGCATTCAGTTCGGCACAATTGTTCTGCACTCTGCTGGCTTTTTCCAGCCACAGATTGGCAGTCTCGTAGTCGCCTTTCTGCCAAGCCAGCACGGCGAGGTTGTTGTATGCGCGTACATCATTCTTATACAGTTTGGTGGTAGTCAGGAAAATCTGTTCCTTCTCCTTGCTGTCGTCAGTCAGCGTGGCAGCATACAGCATTTCCTCGACGCTCAGTTTCGTGGCATCCTCTTTCAGCTGCTGCTGGATCTGCTGGTCGTCGCGTCCCACCGTTTCATAATTGATGGTCAGACGTGCACGGCGCAGTTCGGGCAGAATGCCGTCGGCCAGTTCACGGAAGCCTTCACTCATGTTCTTGATCTGCTGTTCACGCTCCTCGGGATCCTTATACATGGAGAGTACGCGGAGAATGACATCCTTGTCCTGAATGTTTGAAGCCTGCACCAGCTGTTGGAAACCCTCCCAGTCCTGAGCGGTGTAGTTAGCTTCGACGGGCTCGTTCAGCTGAGCCTGCTTCATCTGCTGTTTGACGTAGCCTTCAGCATTTTCCTGACGCTTGCTGGCTAACTTCTCGTTCAGCGTATAGCCGCCGTCCGGCGAGGCGTAGGCTGATACTTCCACATTCTGCAGGTTCAGTCCCTGACGGTCGCGGCTGATGCGTTTAAGCAGAGCGACAAACTCCTGTACGGAACCGTTCTGCAGCTCGCTCTTGCGTAACTCAGCCTGCTGAATCAGGAACTTGATGTTAGCCTCCTGTTTCGAGGCCACCACACGCTGGAATCCGTCCTGAGCCATCGAACCCTGTGACTGTTTCAGCGTCTGACGGTACAGTTCACTGGTAGCTATCACGCCATTGGCAATCTTTACCTCAGGCACCTTCACCTGCTTCTTGCCAATGTGGGCGTCGAAGGTCAGGTAGAGCTCGCTCTTGTGCATGGCATCCTGGTAGGGGAAGGTGCTCTTCATGGTGTAGTGGCCGCCCAGAACGTAATTGATGGTCTGGTTATTGCCCAGCACCTTCTCACCCTGGAAATAGGCCGGCTGTCCCGTTACGGTCTGGGGAATGCCGTCCTTTCTGAAACGCAGTTCGGGTGTCACCTTCACCACGGCCTTCTTCTTCATGTATTTCTGCGGGAACGTTCCGTTGATGGTTGCAGTCACAGCCCCTCCGTCAGTCTCCAACGGATTGGGGTCTACCTTGAAATAGTCACTTGACAGTTCACCTAACGTACCTCCACACGACGTCAGCAGCATCATAGCCGTTGCCGTCATCAGTATCCAACTTTTTTTCATTGCACTTTTTATTGTTTTAATTTTTTAATTTTTAAATTTTTCAATTTAGACATAATAACATATTAATATATTGTTATTTTGTTAATCTGTCTTTTTCAATTTTTCAATTATCAACTCTTCTTTTGGGTGCAAAGATACAAAATAATTGAGAATTGAGAATTGAGAATTGACAATTTTTAGTAGCAGAAGCAAATTTTTCACTATTCACTATTTACTTTTCACTTTTTTTTCGTATATTCGCAGTCGAATAATCGTTTAACTAATAATGTAAGCTTATGAAAGTCGGTATTCCCAAAGAGATTAAGAACAATGAGAACCGCGTGGGCATGACCCCTGCGGGAGTAGCTGAAATGACACGTCGTGGCCACGACGTCTATGTGCAGCATACGGCTGGTGAGAGTAGCGGATTCAGCGACGACGCCTATGTGCAGGCCGGAGCACGCATCCTACCCGACATTGAGTCAGTGTATGCCGAAAGCGATATGATTGTCAAGGTAAAGGAGCCCATTGAACCAGAATATTCGTTGGTTCGCAAAGGACAATTGCTATTTACCTATTTCCATTTTGCCTGCGAGCAGGAACTGACAGAAGCCATGCTCAAAAGTGGCGCCGTCTGCCTGGCTTACGAAACGGTTCAACTGCCAAACGGTTCCCTACCCCTGTTGCAGCCCATGAGTGAGGTGGCAGGGCGCATGGCAACTCTCAACGGAGCCTATTACCTTCAAAAGACTAAGGGTGGCAAGGGCAAGCTCATCAGCGGTGTGCCAGGTGTCAGTCCGGCCAAAGTGCTAGTCCTTGGCGGCGGTGTAGTCGGCGAGGCTGCTGCCATGATGGCTGCCGGTCTTGGCGCCGATGTCACCATTACCGACATCTCGTTGCCCCGTCTGCGTCAGCTCGACATAGAGACACCGCCCAACGTTCATACTCTGTATTCTTCCGAACACAACATCCGACAGCAACTGCCCCACGTTGACATCGTTATCGGCAGTGTGCTCGTTCCAGGCGATAAGACGCCCCATCTTATTACGAAGGACATGCTGCATCTGATGGAGCCCGGTACCGTGCTCGTCGACGTAGCCATCGACCAGGGTGGCTGTTTCGAGACGTCACATCCCACCACCCATAGCGAGCCAGTCTATACCGTTGATGGTATCGTTCACTACTGTGTGGCCAATATCCCTGGCGCCGTGCCCAACACGTCAACGCAGGCACTCACCAATGCTACCCTGCGCTATGCTCTTGCCCTTGCCGACAAGGGATGGCAGCAAGCCTGTCGCGACGATGCTGCATTGGCCAAGGGCCTGAACATCGTCGATGGCAAGGTGGTCTACAAGGCCGTTGCCGAAGTCTTCAATCTACCCCTGGCACCGTTGGCCCAATTACTGTAAAAGATCGACGAGCAGCCCGACGCAAAGCCTCGCGATGCTTTGAAGGTGAAATACATCAAATGAATACCTACTTCTGATTAACCTGCTTTTGCAGGACTTCGCAAGTGCGCAATGCTTAAAACCTCGTTTTTAGGTATTGCGCACCTTATTTATTTACTGTACCTGTGAAAATGACTGGGGGGGGGGGAAATCATTGATAGTATTTCGCGTCTTGCTCCGTGAAGCAGCATACGAATACTTCTCCTTGATAGCCAGACTGAATATGCTCTGCTAATACTCGTTTGGCAATGACGGCAGCCTCAGCCTTCGGGAAGCCATAAACACCAGTACTGATACATGAGAAGGCTATGCTCTTTAAGTCGTTCTCCTCAGCCAGTTTCATGGCAGTATCATAGCACGAAGCCAGCAGTTCCCTTTCATTGTTGTTACCCCCATACCATATCGGCCCAACCGTATGAATCACCTTTTTGCAAGGCAGCTTATAGGCATCCGTCATCTTGCTCTGGCCAGTCTCACAACCTCCAAGTGTCATGCACTCCTTCAACAATCCCGGACCAGCCGCATGATGAATAGCACCATCTACGCCACCACCGCCCAACAGCGTCTTATTGGCAGCATTCACTATAGCATCCACCTTCAATTTAGTGATGTCCCCTACTACTATTTTAATCTCGTTCATAATTGTTTGCGTATTATTCTTCAAACCAAGACGACGTAAGACCATACAAGTGTAGTACGTTATCTGGAATATCCACATCACGATGTTCTTCCTTCCAGTGTTCAATCTCCTGATGAATCAATGCATCCAATTCAGGAAACTTCTCTTTGATGATATCTGCGAATTTGAATCCGAATTCAAATCGTTCCATCTTGCTCTTTCCAGCGCTATCGCTAATTCGCTCATGTAGCTCCATGGGAATCTCAATCCACAAATCGATATTCCCTGCATATCCTAACGAAATCCTAAACCTAAAAGTATTCCCTTCCATATCAATCGCGTATTACAATTTTCCCTCCGTCCTCACCAAATAGATAGTCACCAATCACCTTGATGCTCCTTGGTGCAGACAATACCAAATAATCCTTACAGACCTCAAATGCTCCATCGCAGATGGTCAACACCCCATCTGGCACCATATACTCTTTACCTATCAGTTCAGGCCTTGTCATCATGAGCAGCCTTCGTCCACCATTAGCATACACCACTCCGTATGCATCCATTATGGTGTCATTCTCTTCGTGCCAGTACTCGTTAACGTCGTACACCTCATCCACGTAAGGCCTGTCCCAAGTACAGACATTCCCCACCGTTTCCGGCATGATATACAGCACCCTGTCGACCTCTTCTTCACTAAAGGTATAAGGCACATAAAGCACCTCCAATTTATCACAGCCGTCGAAGGCGTACTCATCCACCGCCTCACATCCCTCCACTATCCGATACCGTTTCACATCCGGCACCATCAGCAACCGTTTTTTATCGGCTGTATAAACACCCCCGAACTCATCTGTCCAAGTGGCGATTTCTTCATTCATGTCTCTTTATAAAATCAATATTATATCGCTCAATTTCTGTAAAGTTGTCATAGATTTCATTGGCATCCTTATTTGTTGGTTGATACCAACTGTATTGCAAGAAGAATCTTCGAAGATCCTCTCTTTGGAACAAATAACCATAACGGGCATAAACGACATTCCTCAGAATTTCCAACTCTCCAGATGACAACCCTTCGATATCTTTTTCTGTCAACTTACGAATCGATAGTTCATTCCCTCTTAGCTGACTCTTTTCTGAATCCTGAGAATTGTTGACTTCATCTGTATCAGATGAAGAGTCTTCATCTTTGAGATAAGTTATCATTCCTTGTTTATTTGCATCTACATCATCGATATACCAATCGCCATTTTCAAAAACTAATTCAATCGTTATCAGATTATCAGAATGATAGTCTACCATATCATATGAAAACTTAACACCTGCATCAGCCTTATTATCATTTGGAGAGCCAACCCTGATAATAGTATATTTACCAGGATCACCATCCTGTCCTCCGTCCCAGATGTTTCCATTCCAGAATCCTGGGCCATCAAGATGACTGTCTTTTTCGGCCACTCTTGCATAAAGGCCTCTGAACTCTTCTGAGAAATATGTTCTGACGGCGTCATCTTCACGCATCATCAATGCCTTTGATAAGATATCGTTAAGCCTAGCCTGTATACCTTCAACAGAAAATGCATCATAAGCTTCCTCATCATATATGGAATCCACTATTTCTTCTATACTATCTGTATCCACCTGTGACTCATACATGGTATTTCCAGAATCCTTAATAAAGAAATACCACCCGGCAGCACCTGCAATCAACAATACCAACAGTATCCAAAGCCAAGTCTTTGGCTTTTTTTCCTCTTCCCATTCGTCTGTTGGACGCTCTTCAGTCTCTGACTGTTTGGGCTGTTCCGATTGCTCCGATGACTCAGGCTGAGGCGGCGGAACGGTACCTTGATCGTCTGTTTGAACATGTTCTGGTTCCACAGGTTCTTGATTAGGCTCTTCTTTTTCAACCTCCTTCTGAGGCTCTTCATTCTTTACTTCCTCTACGTCTTGCGGTTTTCCACAGAAAGGACAGAATGCACTATCTGCCTCCATGGCTTTTCCGCAATGGACACAATACTTTTCTTCTGTAGCTACAAGTTCTTCAGTCTGAACGACCTCTTCAACCTCTTGTTTTGTACCACACTCGTGACAAAACAACTCGTCATCTTCAAGTTGAGTTTTACACTTTGGACACTCTTTCATATAGCACTAACTCCTGTTATATTCTCGTTCATACTTTGCAATCTCATCATCTATCGTCTTCTCAGCCTTCATGAATATATTCATTCGAATATTCATCTCCTGCAAATAGGCGTTCCAGTCTCGTTGAATCTGATCCACGCAATGATTCTTAAAACCTTCGGCCACCCTATCATTCCAAGCCTCGAAGACCTTTTGTGTTGCCATCATAAAAGTCGACATGTCATTATTCAATATTCCTATGGGATTCATATTATCTTTTTCGTTTCGTTATACTGATCCAACTGAGCTACAGACTTCTTGAGAAGTTGTCGCCCCTTATCAACATTACCTTTCACTTTATTCTGAAAAGACTTTGTAGCATCAATGATAGCATTGGTAGCACCTTGGGCCACTTTCACTTGCAATGAAACATACTCTCGCATCTTCTTGGCCTTATTTTTTCTATTCTCCAGATACGATTTCTTTGCCAGCAATGCCCTTCTGCCTTCGACATCATCATTAGCTGTATAGGCCATAGCTTTTATCAATTCATTATACTCTGCCACAGCCTCAGCCTCCATCTCTTCTGCCTTTTTCAACTTCTTACGTAGACCATCCAACTTCTGAACCATCAAGTTGTTCAGAGCCGTACAGTTCCCAGACACAGATTCCATGAAGCCCTGCATCTTCCCAGCGTATGCTGTCAACTCACTGACTTGTGAGACCTTTGCATCTTCTGCCATAATCTATCAGATTCTATTACTGCGATACATCTCCAAGATTTCTGCACTCTTACCAATAAACTTGGCATACTCCACTATACGGTTTGCAATCTCGTCTATTTGCTTAGCGTCCTTTTGGAATGCATTCATGAATTTTTGATTCGATACGTCATTCCAACCTTCACACACGCGGTTCATCTTCTTCTCTGCTGCATGAAATGCTGCTGAGAGTTGCTCACTCAATCTCTTTAAATCACTACCAAACTGTTTTAAGTCCTGTACACTTCTTACACCTACTTCTTGTGCCATATCTATATTTTTTTTAATAAGTTAATAATTTCTTTCGATTTCGAGGGCATATAGGGCGTGAACAGCGTATAACTGTCACTCTCCTCTGCATAGTAATATGCACGGAGTCGTTCCCAATCACTGCTCAGTTTCTCCAAACGAATGTCATCGTTCAAACCAAGGCTATAGTTACTCTTTTCGTCACTCCTTAACATAACAAGATGCTTGAACTTCTGGTACAATTCTTTTGGTGTAAGATCACCAAAGAGCAGATTCGTTGGCTTTTCAATTTGCAGCAAAGTATGCACGCCATAATCAGGTCCCTTATCAAGTATTATATTCAGAGCCTCACGATAGGACCTAATATTTGATTCCATTTTATTCGTTGAATAAGAATCTTCACTATCACCATCCAAGAAAGCCGAAATATTTGCTATCTTATCATCATTTAATAATGTTAAATCCGTATCCCCATCCTCTAACGGCAAATTATTCTTCAACTCTCTGAATCTGTCTTGGCCCAATATCAGCAAGATAGTTTCTTCAGCTGTTCCATCCAGAACACTCTGAGCCAATTCCTTGAAGAACCTACTGCGCTGCCTGCGCTCAATAATTTCACAATAGCCTTCGTTCTCTAAATCGAAGATCAATTCATGCACTTCACCCTCTTCATTGTTCAGGCAGTCTATCACCTTAAAGGCAATATCCTTATGTTTCAGTTTGGCAGACATCATCAACGATACAAACAGATTCATCGTAGTACGAGTCACCTGCTCCTGATCGTTCAGTCCCAACAACAGCACATTCTCACTGAAGTCTTCATTCAACTTGATAAACAAATCCTTCTGGCTGATGTCAATGGCCTTACCCATAAATGCTACTGGCGACTTACCCTTAACTGTCTCTATCTGCTCTTTCACACTATCATCCAGATAGAACATCTGAGCACCATTAAAGTAGAACTCGCCATTACTCTTATGGTCTTTGGCTTTCTCCACAATGGCGGCCATCAGTTTCTCCGCAGCTTCCTTATCCGTATAGTAAGCCTGGAACTTCACCTGTTCATCCACATGGTGATAGTAAATCTGACCCGTTGACAATTCTGAAGTGATAGCAGAACTGTTGGGTACCAGTCGCTCTGAATCCGTCTGAGCACACTTCAACAGATAGAAGTCACCCACGTTGTTAATGATCTCACTCGAGATTTCCGTACCAGACAATGTCTGCGTAGCGAATACCAGATGAACGCCCTGATTACGGCCTTCTTTGGCTATCTTAATAACAATATCAGAAATCTCATTTCTCACCTGTCGGGGAATAGAATCATCAGCCTTGAACATCTCGTGACATTCGTCAGCCACTACCAGCACATGAGGCATTCTGTCCTGCTGATGAAGCTTGTTGTATTCGTCAGTTTTGGTGCACCCAGCCCTTTGTAGAGTCTTCCCACGTTCAGTCATACTCCTTAGTAATTCTCGCAGAATCTCCAATGTCACTTGTGGGTCAGAGTTATCTACCAACAGAGCCTTTACATGTTTTGCCCCTTTGTACCGATTAAACTCAACACCACCCAGCTTAAAGTCAAGAAGATAGAGTTGCAAATCCTCTGGCGCATACTTCAGCATCGCACCACCTATTATATTATGTAGGAACACAGACTTACCAGAACCAGACTGACCAATGATGAACGAATGAACATGACTCACCAAGTCCATGCGGAAATCAGCATCCTTAGATTCTGCCTTACCTACAGGAATTGAAATCATTGACAGGTCCGTCTCATAATTACTTTCTGCTGCAGAACCAAAGTCCAGAGTTTGTACTTGCATTTCTTCTTTAGCCTCTGCTTCAGTTCTAATGTAATCAAAGCACGCCTTTAGTAGCGTCTCATTGCTTGTGATAGGGGTGTAATTTATGATTCCATCATTCTTGGATACTTCAAAATGTTCTATTGGAATAACGATATGCTTATTCTTTTGTACTATCAAGTGTCTATCACTGAATCTATAGTCCCATTTATAATCATCTTCTTTGAAGTGAATATGATTATATTTATAATATTTCCCCCATTTTTCTATTGCTTTCTTATCTATTTGCGATAATAGTTTCTTTTCAAACATTTTCGATTCATCGTATGAAGGGAATGTAGGCCAATATTTTAGGAATAATGTTATAGGAAATTGGGGCTCACTATTACTAAACCCTTTTTCAAATCCGCCATAAAACAATTTTTCTTTTGAATTATTTGATGTTAAAGTACCATTTAAAAGACTTAAAAACCTTGATTGTAATTTCATATCAAATCCAAGCTGTGAAAAATAGAAAGATAAATCTTCTTCAAAAGACGGATACTTTCCATCGTTTTGTATATGCACTTCTAATGCACACTTAGTAGCAAAGAAACCCGCATTTGCATGGAAGAACTCTATTGGTGGTGCATATTTCACGCAAGTTGGATAATTATATAACTTACAATATTGATCAATATATCTATAAGCCAATCCTTCCGTTTGGCAAGTAGTCAAAAGACTGGGTGCTGAATTATCGCTAACTTCATATACCTGATATTCGCCAAAACCATCTTTGATACATATGCCGGGAATTTCATTTCTCTCAAAAAACAAACCTGTGTATCCGAAATCTATATATTTGTATTTATTGGCATCAATTGAATTAATAGACAAGACCTTTCTATTCTCATCAAAAAACAAATTGTTATGAGGATCTATCTCTGTAGAAGTAGAGAAACTATTCGAACAGTTAAAACGGGAGAAAACAAAATAAACACCAATTCTTGAAGAATCCTTAATGATTTCACTTATTTTTTTAACTACCTTAGTTTCATAGATCTCCATGTCATCATAAACAACAATTACTTCATAAGGTTCTGGGATAGATTTATTTTGGTAGCTATACTTAATAATGTCACCATATCTGGTTATTACTTCCCTTTTTCTCTTTTGTAATCCATCAAGCATGATTTCCAGTTCCTGCTCGGTGGTAATTGGTTTGCAATGATAAATTGAGGGAGGTAGATGTCGTAACAACAACTCTGAATCATAATCTCCCTTTAAATCAACAAAAGTCAAAGTAATTTTCTTAATTGGCATCGACACCAATAAATGGATAAGAAACTGGTTTATACAGTTGCGTTTTTCATCCTTACTTGTATAATAGATAGAGAGAGTCCCTTTGTCTTCCATACTGTTTGCTATTATGCCAGGAATCTCCATCTTTGTTCCATCAATACTAACAGGCATAAACTGAGGCTTTGGAAAATAAGGAATGAAATATCGATTTGAAACATTTGCTTTTATCTTTTTGAACACCTCTTTGGCCTCTTCTTCAGTAATGTTCTTGTCATAGTTGACAAACAGATATTCAGGAAATCTGTCTCGCAATACCATCATATTCGATACAAATTCCTTATCTAAAACTTCATACTTATTTTTTGATTCACCATGACTTTTCAATTCTGCTTTTTTGCTGGCATAATCCAACAACAGATCCTTTACATATGATAATACTTCCATAACCCTTATTTTGAAGCCTTATTCAAATTTTCTTTTAACTCAACACCAAAAACGTACATTGACGCTGAGGAAGTAATTATACATCCCTTTCCTCCCGCCTTATTATACAGATCTTCAGCTTTCTTTATATCTTTCTCAACACCAATGCCCATTTCATATCTGAAGGCTTGTCTAAGCATGGCTTCTCGATCGCCCTGCTCAGCCTTCTTCATGACACCTTCAATATCAAGTTCTTCAGCTATCAAAGGATTTGGAGGATAATTTTTATTAGGTGTAGAACCTGCTTTTTTCTTCTTGGATTCGGATGCAGTATTCGCCTTTGCTGTCTTCTTTGTTGTATATGTCTTTACTACAGGTTCTGAATCTACTGATCCATTTTCCTCCTTAGTAACCTCATCAACTTCTGCTTTCACTTCAACCTTTGACTCCTCCCGTGCAACATACGCAGGAGTCCCACACTTCGGACAGAACTTATATCCATCCTTTATCTGATATCCACACTTAGTACAAAACATAACCTTATGTATTTAACTGTTTACGTAATTCTTCTCTATCTTCTTTTTTGATTAACCAATCAAAACGAACCGCTTTAAGATGATTTTGATTATAAGTAACACAAATGATTCTATCTATATACTCATTTGGAGTAGCTTTGAAAACGTCACCCTCCATCCCATCCATTATGTCTAGTATTTTACTCATATCATCTCCTATAAGAATAAAAACACCAAACATAAATCGATATTTTTCATTTTCACAACAGACAAAGCAATTCAATTTGTCTATATCTTCTTTAAAACTTGACGGTGTAACATGTGAGGTTTTTATTTCACAAACAATACCTTGGAAATCACAATCCCCTTGACTACTATGCAAAACCAAATCTGGGAACTTATGTACCTTAGATTTATAATGATCAAACGTTTGGGGTTCCTTTCCTATTTCTCCATTTATCACCAATTTGTCACCCCACTTTATTTGAATCCGATTTGCCCACTGCCTATATAATTCATAAGCAAATACTCTTTCCAAATGCTTCTGTTCTTTTCCTGTTGCTTTATCTGTGTACAAAAGATATTTTCCTTCTACACAAATAATGGATTCGAATAAATCATGAAGCAAATCGTACTCATCATGGAAATCAGTAAGCGCGCTAATATCGTGATCGTATATATCTATCGCACCTCTTTTCTTCGACGTATTAATATTAGGTTCAAATATTTTCATAAACGTTCCTTATTTATTTCAAGATTTCGTACATCACAAATTATTTGTGAGCTTGATGTGACACACGATCCCTAAATATCAGAATATTCTCTTTATCTAATTTGAAAATTTTAGGGCTTAATAATGATTCATTTTTCGAATCCCAATTCTGCACAAAAAACCATATTTTATCAAGGGCTTCTTCATAATAGTCTATATTCAATATATAGTAAGCAAGTAATGTATTGATTTTTTCAACTGACGAGTTTAGTATAATATATGCAGCATTATCAAAATTCAAACTATTAACATATATATTTAGTTTGAGCAAATCCCAACAAAATGGTATTTCTTGTAATTTTGATGTTGTTTTAGCTTCAATTATAAACTTCTGCCCACGATAGTCATTATCTTTTTTGTGTGATATATGTATAAGAAAATCAGGAATCAATTGGCCAATATGTTCATTCATCGAAATCACAGCCGTTTCATCTGAACAATTATCCTTTTTCTTTATCTCCTTTTTGTTCTTAATTTCCAGAAACTGATGATAAGCTTTTTTCGCACTTTCATCTGGCAATATTTCAATTTCCTTATAAATCTCTCCATTTATGAAGTCTTCTTTTTCTAACACATTAGAACATTTACCTTGTATAAGACCTATTACATAAGTTAAATAGATTATATAATTGCGTTCATAAATCTCTATAGCAATTTCATCATTTCTTTTTTCTATTGTCTTAGTAATAACTGATTTGTAGTTCTCACCAATATATTTCATGGCATTATAACATGCAATTAAATACTGATTATTTTTAATATCAATACAATTGACTTCTTTCAACAATTCAATCATTTTTAGGTTTGTAATCATTGCTTAATAATTATTGAAGACAACAAAAAAGTGTGAGCCTATTCAATACACTTCTTATGTCATGTCTATGACGGATTTTCAGTCACGAAGGCAAAGGTACAAAAAACACGTCACCTTTACAAAGATTTTTTGTTAATCTTTGCAAAGGCAGCATAATTCAGCTTTGTAAGGTCAGTAAAGTGGAGTTATATCCCTCTCTCAGCCCAATCGCCTCTATCAAGATTTCTATACCCGATGGCCTCTGCAATATGCTGGCTCTGAACTTTCTCAGAACCCTCCAGGTCGGCAATAGTGCGGGCGACTTTGAGGATGCGGCTGTAGGCACGGGCGGAGAGCTTGAGGCGCTCCATGGCCATACGCAGCATATCAAGTGAGGCGGCATCGGGTTCGGCAAACTCATGGAGCATGCGCTCGGTCATCATGGCATTGCAGTGGACCCTCCCCTGCCCTCCCTGTTTCGGGAGGGAGCTGAAGCGTTCTGTCTGGATGTTCCGGGCACGAATGACGCGCTCGCGGATGGCAGCAGACGGTTCGCCCGGCTGCATCTGCGAGAGCTGCGCAAACGGTACTGCCTGTATCTCGCAATGGATATCGATGCGGTCGAGTAGAGGACCGCTGATCTTGTTCATGTAGCGCTGTATCTGGCCCGGAGTGCAGGCACAGTTATGTGTGGGGTCGCCATAATAGCCGCAGGGACAGGGATTCATCGACGCTACCAACATAAAGGCACAAGGGTATTCCACACTATACTTGGCACGGCTGATGGAGATTTTGCGGTCTTCCAAGGGTTGGCGCAGCACCTCAAGGACGCTGCGGCTCAGCTCGGGCATCTCGTCGAGGAAGAGCACGCCATTATGAGCGAGGCTGATTTCCCCAGGCTGCGGATTATTGCCGCCGCCGACAAGGGCTACTTGGGAGATGGTGTGATGGGGCGCACGGAAGGGTCGCTGGCTGATGAGACTGGTGTCGCGATGTAGCTTGCCAGCCACACTATGTATCTGGGTGGTTTCCAAACTCTCGGCCAATGACAAGGGTGGCAGGATGCTGGGCAACCGCTTGGCTAACATGGACTTGCCGCTGCCTGGCGGGCCAATCATGATGAGGTTGTGGCCACCGGCTGCCGCCACCTCAAGGGCGCGTTTAACACTTTCCTGACCCTTGACGTCGCTGAAGTCGAGGTCGTAGTGGTTCTGTTGCTCGTAGAATTCCTTGCGGGTATCGATGATGGTCGGCTCATACGTCTCGGAACCATTCAGGAATCGTACGACGTCCATCAGCGAGTCCATGCCATAGACTTCCAGCTGATTGACGACGGCAGCCTCGCGGATGTTCTGCTGAGGCACGATGAGTCCCTTAAACTTCTCCTTTCGGGCACGAATGGCAATGGGCAATGCTCCGCGAATGGGTTGCAGACGTCCGTCGAGGCTCAGCTCACCCACCATCATGTATTTGTCCAGCTGGTCGCTCGTAATCTTTCCATTGGCCGCCAGAATGCCGATGGCCACAGGCAGGTCGTAGCCTGAACCTTCCTTCTTGATGTCTGCAGGTGCCAGATTGACGGTGATATCTCCCATTCCTATTTTGAAACCTTGATTTTGCGTGGCTGCCTTTATACGATCATAGCTTTCTTTTACGGCAGAATCAGGCAGTCCAGTCATGTGGAACTGCACACCTCTAGTTATGTTCACCTCAACAGTTATTTTCGTGGTTTCCAGACCGTTAACTGCTACTGTATATGTCTTTGCAAGCATAATAAATTAGTTTTATCCGACAAAGATAATCATTTTTCTCTGAACCAACAAAAGAATGATATTATAAGCGCAGGAATATATAATTTTTTAAGAAATCAACCTGAAATGATTTGGTAAGCCAGCGAATATGAGTAGAATGTTGCCCAACCTTAATTTATATTTCAAGCCTTGCTAAATATCTTTAAAGACATAATGTTTTCATATCTCATTTTATTTCTGTCTGAATTTTATAGGGGTTACACCGTATTTAATTCTTTTTACGAGGTTCTTGTCGTTTCGTCATGGGTTGAGAAATGTAGCTTGCTCAAAACTGCAACTGTGAGTTCCATCGTACCAGCCATCAGTTTGCCATCCTGAATGAAAAACGTCAGCGATGCCGTGCTAAAAGATGCTTTTTTACCATCTCTCATCTCAATCGTCAGATAAGGATAATTTTTAGCCATTTGTGATAATGAACTTGCCATCATTGACAACGATAATGTTTCTTTCTTCATAATGCAGTAGTTTTATGCTTTGTGGTGCAAATGTATAAAAAGAATAGTTTCGTTGCAAATATTATCAACCAACTACACTTATTCTTCAGCAAATAGTTGTGTTATGGCAGTCTCAATGCCTGCTGCCGGGATTTGCTGAAGGAATCGGCCACTTGATTGAAAAATTTTCAGGAAACCGCGGAGAATAGATAATTTTGCAGCGTGAAAAATTAATTGTAACATATATAAATAGGTAAACGATATGAAACAAATCAGATTGATGATGATGGCCTTCGCCCTGATGCTTACTGCTGGAGCAACGGCACAGAGTACTGACGAAGCGCAACGTACAGACGGAACTTCGAAAATGACGATGAGGCCCCAGCGGATGAAGAGATTGACGCAGGAACAGATGACTGCAAAGATGGTCAGTGATCTGAAACTGGACGAGAAACAGACTAAGAAAGTGACGAAGCTAAACAAGAAATACAAGAAACTCATCGAAGGTGAAAGCCAAGAAGGGCAGGGTGGTCAGCGACCTCCTATGGGACAGGGCAGACCTGACGGTAATCGTGGTGGTGGTCGACCCAGCGGTGGCGGCTTTGGCAGTGGTATGCCTGGCGGTGGAATGGGTGGCCCTGGCGGTGCTGGTGGCTTTGGCGGCGGCATGGGTAGTCACGGTGGTGGTATGCAGGGTGGCCCAGGTGGAGGTATGCCTCCTGGTGAGGGTGGTCAGCAGCAGGCCAGCTACGATTACAACAAGCAGCAAACTAAATATGACAAGCAGATGCGTAAGTTACTCTCCGACGAACAGTACGAGGGCTATCTGAAGCTGAAACCACAGTTCTACTCACAGCGCAAAATTCGTGAATTTCTGATAGGAGGAAATGGTATGAACGGTGAGATGGGTATGCCTCCAGGTGGTTTTGGTGGCCAAGGATCACAGCAAAAGGATATTAAGTACTCAGGAGCAACAACCCTGAAGACTGCAGCTATTGAAACTGGTAAAGTCTATGAGAGCAGTAAAACGGATGAAAGTGCATTGTTGATTTCGACAAAAGGGTCTGTGACCGTTTCACAACCTACCATTGGTAAGACAGGCGACTCTGATGGTGGCGACAATTGCAGTTTCTATGGTGTGAATGCTGCACTGCTGGTTAAGGGCGGCAGTACCACATCCGTCAAGGATGGCACTATTTCTAGTAGCGCTACAGGCGCCAACGGTGTGTTCCCATACGGTGGAAATGGCGGTAGAAACGGTAGCGATGGTGATGGTACCACAGTTATCATCGAGGACACCAAGATTACTACTTCAGGCAATGGTTCTGGCGGTATCATGACTACAGGTGGTGGTATAACTAAGGCCAAGAACCTGACTGTGAACACCAGCGGTCGTTCGTCGGCTCCGATACGTACAGATCGTGGTGGCGGCGTAGTAACCGTCGAGGGTGGCAGCTATACCAGCAATGGACAGGGTTCTCCCGTTATCTATTCTACAGCCGATGTTACTGTAAGCGATGCTGTGCTCACATCTACGATGTCGGAAGGTGCTGTCATCGAAGGCAAGAACAGTATTACGCTTAACAACTGCCAGATGACTGTTAGTAATACCCGTCGCAACAGTAATGCGCAGTTCCTCGACGGCATTATGATATACCAGTCGTTCTCAGGCGATGCCGACAGCGGCAACTCTCATTTCACCATGAACGGCGGTACATTAAAGAATTGTCAAGGACATCTTATCCACGTCACTAATACCAATGCCATCATCACCCTAAAAGGCGTTACGCTGGTGAACGAAGACCCTTCAAACATACTTCTTTCCGTATGTGCTGATGGATGGAAAGGAGCCTCAAATAAGGCTACATTCAATGCCGCGAGCCAGCAACTGAATGGTACTATCCTGGTAGGAAGTGGCTCGGAGTTGATACTCACGCTCACTGAAGGCTCCACTTTTACAGGCTGCATCAGCGGCAACATTACCAATGCCGCAGGCAACACTGTATCGACTGAGACTGGTAAGGTAGATGTGACGCTGGGCGACGGATGCACATGGAACCTCACCGCCGATACCAACATCACATCATTCACAGGCGATGCTTCGCGCATCAAGCTCAACGGTCACCGCCTGTGGGTAAACGGTAAGGAACTGAAATAATTACTTTCTTTCAGGGGCGCCGAAGTAGCTGTAGCGGGTGTTGTCTGGATTGACTACGATTTGCTCTACTACTACTTCGGGGTCGATCATTATCAGCTTTAGGGTGTGGCGGCCTGACGATACGTTAAGGGGAACTTCCAGCCAACGCATGTTGTCAAATACCTCATCGCGGCGAAGTTGTTTGCAGCCATCTTTCCATCCGTTTAGTAGCAGATTGTTGTGCTGAGGTAGGGGCTTCAAAACCTTCGATTGAGCAAGGTTCTGAGGTGTGTATTCCTTGAACTCGTCGTGCAGTCCCTGACGGGCATCGATAACCTGCATAGGCTGGTTGTCTATCTGTACGCCAAGACGTAGACCGCGGGCTGGCAGCACATCTTGCGTAGGCAGTATGCCGATGGCAACAGAAAGTTGAGAGTGGGCTAATTCAATCTCATATTCCAACTTTGGACCGTTGCCGTCTGGGGACCACTCCTTCATAACGTCCTTAGCACCCATACAGCCCTTGCCGCGACCCAGGTCGGGCAGCGTTGTCCACCCATCATCCTTGCGTGTGTAGTCGCAGGCTGAAATGGAATACTCTTTTGTATTGCGCGAAGCACTAAGATCGTTTGCTACCTTGTAGCCCAATGTCATTGGGTGGCGATTCTTATCAGGTATGCTCCACATGGTGTAGCCTATGTGGTTGTCCCGCATCATGCCGTCCCATTTTCCACCAGTCATCACCTTATTATAATACTCCGTAAGTCTGGCGTCCTTCGCCATCAGATGGTCGATGGTGATGCTGTCGCCCATAGTGGCAGCGTTGTACATCATAGCCACACCTGCGCTGGCCACAGCAGGATAGTACACCAACTGATAGAAGGCGTCCTGCGCCTCGGTTGGTACCTGCTCCTTCAGCACCTCGCAACGTAATACCAGTGATTGCCACAGATTGTTTAGGTGCAGCATCTCTTCGTAGTTAAACAGTCCTGGCACCTGTACCTCAGGCTTGCGCCACAGGTTGTACTTAGAGTATTTGGCTATGATGTCGGCCGTCTCCTTAGCGTATTCCTCGCCGAAGATGCTGCTGGTAAAGTTTTCTAGCCAAGCCTGCTCATCGCCTGGCTGTATGGCGTCTGGATTCCATGCGTAGTGCATGATGAAGTCTATCGGCATCTCCTTGGGCTTCAGGTCGCCCACATTGATAATCCAAATGCGGTCGATACCTGATTGATAGGCCAGGTTCAGTTGCTCGCGCAGTTTGGGTACGGTGGTGGTGTTAACCCAACGGTCGTTCCACGGGCCACCATTCATGTCGATGTGATAGTACAGCCCCAGTCCGCCTTTGCGCTTGCGCTCTGCAGCTGTACCTTTGCGGCGGATGTAGCCCCAGTTGTTGTCGCAGAACAGCAGCGTCACATCGTCGGGCACAGTAAATCCTGCGTCGTAGTAGCGCTGTACCTCAGTGAAAATAGCCCACAACTGCGGTACAGCATCAGGTCGTCCGTAGATGTCCTTGATAATCTTACGCTGACCCTCGATAACCTTTCCCAGCGTTTTTATGTTCTCCTGGTCATCGCCTTTGCCCATTGCTACGTCGCCATCGCCACGCATGCCTATGGTTACCAGATTGTCGTAGGCCTTGTTGCGCTCCATACCCTCGCGAAAGAACTGGTCCACGCGCTCCTTATTCGATGCATAGTCCCAAGGGCCTACCTGCTCCTTGCGCTGTAGATATTCACGATGGCTGCGCATCATGGGCTCGTGGTGCGATGTGCCCATCACTATACCCATTTCGTCGGCCAGTCGCGGACTTTCAGGATCGTCTTCATTGAAATTCGTGCCCCACATTGCTGGCCAGAAGTAGTTGGCCTTCAGTCGCAGCAACAGTTCGAAGATGTTTGCGTATGCTTTCGAGTTGACGCCGCCAAACTTGTTGGTACACCATCCACCAAACGATGGCCACTCGTCGTTGATAAAAATTCCACGATATTTCACCTTAGGCGAGGGCTGCACTATTCTGCCGCCATCATACCACACCTCATCCTGATGCTTCACAGGGGCATCGGCCATATAGTACCAAGGCGATACACCAATGCGCTGACTTATTTCGTAGATGCCGTAGATGGTGCCGCGCTTGTCGCTGCCTGCGATAACCAGATTGCCATCTACCACGTCTATCAGATACGATTCCCATTGGCCGCGTACTTTCTTCACGTCTATCTTCTTCTGTTTGATGAGTTGATTAATCATCTTACCCTTACCGATAGTGCCCACATAGATATTCGGCGTTGCTGACGAAAAACTAATGATGCCTCCTTGAACAATTACCTTGGCGCTTGTACCCGTCACCTTGCGAACATCATCGCTCAGGTCGTTTGCCGCACGGATCACGCCCTTCCAGTCGTTCTCGTCTACAACAATGGTTGCTGCTCTACCTTTCGAAGCAATACAAAACCTGTCTTGTGCCATTGTACCCATCACAAAGGCGAACAGCATCAGACCTAATGATAATAATTTCTTCATATCTCGTTATTGTTACTATTGTGCCACAAAATTACTTTTTTTCCGTCAATTATGCAATTATTTTTTGTGTTATCATCGTTTTTTTGATGATTATTGGCTCCCTTTGTTGCTAATTTGAAAGAGAATTACTATATTTGTAGCCAAATCATAAGAAATAATGAACCATATGAGAAATATAGTTGCATCATTGTTAGCGTCGTTGCTGATAATGACGGCGTGGGCGCAAGAGAATCCTTGCGGACCTGTGCCAACGGAGAATCAATTGCGGTGGCAGGACATGGAGATGTATGCCTTTATACATTATTCGCTGAACACCTATACGGACCAGGAATGGGGGGGCGGCAATGAAGACCCAAAACTCTTTAATCCCGCTGATCTCGACTGTCGGCAGTGGACGCGTGTATGTAAGCAGGCTGGGATGAAAGGGATTATCTTTACCGCCAAGCACCACTGCGGGTTCTGTATGTGGCCGTCGGCCTATACGGAGTACAGCGTAAAGAACTCACCGTGGAAGAACGGTAAGGGCGACGTGGTGAGGGAACTCGCCGACGCCTGCCGCGAGGAGGGACTGAAGTTTGCCGTATATCTCTCGCCGTGGGACCGTAACCATAAAGACTATGGCAAGCCCGAATACGTCACCTACTTCCGCAATCAGCTTCGTGAGCTGCTCACCCAGTATGGCGACATCTTCGAGGTGTGGTTCGACGGGGCCAACGGTGGCGACGGCTGGTATGGCGGTGCTAATGAGACACGCAAGATAGACCGCACTACCTATTATGAGTGGCCTGAGACGTACAGAATGATTCGCCAGTTGCAACCCAAATGCCTGATCTGGAATGATGGTAGCGACCGTGGCGACCTGCGCTGGGTAGGTACTGAGGCTGGCAATGTAGGAGAGACGAACTGGAGTCTAATGCCGAGCAAAGGCGACACGCCTTGGCACATGTTACACTATGGTGTGGAGACGGGCGACGTGTGGTGTCCTGGCGAAACCAATACCAGTATCCGTCCAGGATGGTTCTATCATGATGCCGAAAATGAGCACGTAAAGAGTCTGTCGAGGCTGATGGACACCTATTATAAATCGGTAGGTCGCAACTCGACGTTGCTTCTCAACTTCCCTATCGCACCTAACGGACGCATTCATCCTACGGACAGCCTGCGCGGCATCGCCTTCAAGCAGATGATTGACGAGGTGTTTAAGGATAACCTCGTCGACAAGGCTAAAACCGCCCACAAAGGTGATGTCTTTACTATCGACTTCAAACATCCTACAGCCTTCAATCGCTTTCTTGCTGAGGAAGATATCGCCAAAGGACAGCGTGTGCGCAAGTTCTCGCTCGAGGCTATGGTTGATGGCAAATGGCAATCACTAAAAGATGAATTAGTAGATAATGGCGACGGACTTACCACTATCGGTCACCGCCGCATCATCTGTTTCCCTATGGTGAAAGCCACAAAACTGCGTTTTACTATCAATAGCTATAAACAGGAACCAATCATAAAGAGGATAGGCGTTTACATCGCTCCTGAACTTACAGCCGATATCCCTAATAGTGGCGAGAAGAAATCTTCGAGACTTCATTATTTCTTCAGTAGTCCCAAACAAATGATGATAGACTGGGATACAGAGCAGACCATTACTGCTTTCCGCTATCTGCCGCCACAAAACACTCGCGAAGGATTGGTAACCCACTATACGCTGTGGGGATCGACCGATTGGGCTAACTGGACAAAGCTGGCCTCTGGAGAGTTCTCGAACATTGTGAACAACCCCATCTGGCAAACCATCAAGTTTGCTCCAACAAAAGCAAAGATCTTACGTCTGGATGCCGATTGTCTGGCAGAAGGTGAGCGCATGGCCTTTGGAGATATAGAAATCAAGTAAAATATGAAAAGAAACTGGCTTTTAGCTTTTGGCCTTTGGCTCTTTACTCTTGGTGCTTCGGCACAAACGAGAGACTGGGAGAATCCCGCAGTGCTGGGCATCAACAAACTGCCCTACCATGCGACGCTACAGCTGCCGTCGAAATGGAAGGAGTGCAAGGAAATTGTGAGTCTCGACGGACAATGGCTGTTCCATTGGAGTCGGAATCCCGAGGAAAGACCTGCGGACTTCTATAAGGAGGACTACGACGTCAGCGGTTGGGACAAGATTTCCGTGCCTGGCAATTGGCAGACGCAAGGCTATGGCACGCCGATTTATATTAATATCAATTACCCCTTCGTGCGCAACCGGCCCAGCGTGACTACCGAGCCGCCGAAGGACTGGACGGCCTACGAAAACCGCAACCCTGTGGGTTCGTATGTGACGTTCGTTGATGTGACGAAGGAGATGCTCTCGAAGAATCTCATCCTCCACTTCGGTGGTGTCCACTCGGCGATGTATGTCTGGGTGAATGGACAGCAGGTAGGCTATAGCCAGAACTCGATGTCGCCAGCAGAATTCGACGTGACCAAATACATGCGTGCAGGCAAGAATAAGCTTGCCGTTGAGGTCTATCGCTGGTGCGACGGCTCGTACCTCGAGGATCAGGACATGTGGCGCCTGTCGGGCATCTTCCGCGAAGTGCAGCTGTGGGTGCGTCCCTTGGTACACATCGCAGATTACCGCGTGACGGCTGTGCCGAATGCTGACTACTCGCAAGCGGAAGTGACAGCAGTTGTCTCTATATGCAACACAGGAAAGAAAAAGGCGACGGCTTGTCCTGTCATGATGATAGACGAACTATCTGCCGATAGGGCGGAACTACAGATCAACGCCGGCGACACCACTAACTATGTATTCCATTACACACTGGAGAATCCGCGCCTGTGGTCGGCTGAAAAGCCGAATCTCTATCCGTTCAGCGTGGAACTGGAGGACAAAAAGGGTAACACCATCGAGCACTTCGACTACCATTTTGGCGTGAAGCGCGTGGAGTGTGTCGGCGAGGTGTTTAAGATTAACGGCAAGAACGTGAAACTCCGTGGCGTCAATCGTCACGATCACCATCCCCGCACAGGGCGCTACGTGGACGATGCCACCTACGAGCAGGACCTCCGGTTGATGAAGCAGGCCAATATCAACTTCCTGCGCACCAGTCACTATCCTGACCGCGAGTACCTCTATGAGCTTTGTGACCGCTGGGGCATCTACGTCATGGATGAGGCTAATCAGGAGTCGCACGGCTACGGTTATGCCAATCGTGAGATGGGCGAAGACCCTGCATGGAAAGACGCTCATGTGGACCGTGCCGAGTCGTTAGTGAAACGCGACTATAATCACCCGTGCGTCATACTTTGGAGTCTCGGCAATGAGGGTGGCGTCGGCCCGAATATCCAGGCGATGTACGACACGGTCGTCGCCCTCGACAGCACCCGTCTGCCTTTCTACGACTGTCATCCGCGCTATTCTGCTCTTCACGACTTCGGCTATCCTACCCCCGATGTACTTAAGACCGAGGCCGAGAAGGAAACCGAAAAGCCCCTCATTGCCCGCGAATATGCCCACGCCATGGGTAACTCGATGGGAAACTTTCAGGAGTACTGGGATGTGATCTACGCCGACAGTAGTATCGCCGGTGCTGCCATCTGGGACTGGGTGGACCAGGGACTTTATCCAATCCATTCAGCTGCGCAAAACAAGGCGGTAGCAAATAATGTTCAATGGTCAATGTTCAATGTTCAATGGAATTACGGCGGTGACTTTGGCGACCAGCCCAATGACGGGAACTTCAACATCAACGGTCTCGTCGGCCCCGACCGCAAACCACATCCCCACTACTATGAGGTGCAATACGTCTATCAGCCACTCACTTTCAAGCGTGACAAACACGACGGCACCATCCGCATCGTCAATCGCGACAGCTTTACTGCTATCGACGAGTACGAAATTACCTGCGACACTATAAAATACGACGGTGAGACGGTGCTGAATGTCTATGCCCGTCTGCGTCACAACACCCCCTGGGCAAAGAAAGGTTTTGTGGTGGCCCGCGAGCAGTTTGTGCTGAAGCCCGAAGAGTTCTTCCTGGCTTTTGCCGGCAGGGATACCGTAGCGGAGGAAACCGACGAAGGGTTTGTTGCTCCTACGGAGAACGGGTCCATCACCATCTCAAAGACCGGTGCCCTTGTCTCATGGATTGTCAACGGCAGGGAGATGCTCCACGCCCCGCTGGAGCCATATTTCTGGAAACCGGAGAACGACAACCAGCATGCGGCCCATTTCGCCGAGCGTACCGCCGTTTGGAAGGATGCCGCTGACCGACGTACCATCAAGTCTATCCGTGTGGAGGGTCGTCAGGTCATTGCAGAGATGTCGTTACCCATAGGTGCCGACCTGACATTGACTTATGACTTGAAGGCCGACGGTCGTATCATTGTCGCTATGGACTACCAGCCCACGGCAACCGATTTGCCTTTGATGCCTAAGTTCGGTATGCGCATGCGCTTGCCTGCCGACTACACACAGATTCGCTACTACGGTCGCGGCCCGTGGGAGAACTATCCCGACCGCAAGCGTTCTGCTTTCCTCGGTGAATACAAGATGTCGCTCAGCGAATATGAAACAGAATATATCCGCCCACAGGATAACGGCAACCGCTGTGACATCCGTTGGTTTGAGATAGGCTCCGACTCTGGGAAAGTGCGTATCGACGGTTTCCAGCCTCTCTGCATCCGTGCCTGGGACTACGGAGAAGAGGATCTTGACGCTACTCCCCGTCATCCGCAAGACATCCAGCGTGGCCGTTTTGTCAATCTTAATATCGACCTGAACATCCACGGCGTGGGCGGTGTCGATACCTGGGGACAACGAACCTTGCCTCAATACACCATCGATGGCAATCACCCCTACCACTATGCCTTCATTCTAAGTTTATGCCGTTAGAGGTAGATTGTATAAAACCTCAATGGCATGAAAGTTGATGGTAGCAGTGAATGGATATTTTCAAAGTTCAGGCTAAAACATATCGTAAGCCTTAACCCTTTGGAATTTGAGGACTTTGATGGGAAATACGAGCTCGGTTTTGTCAGATTCTTCGGAAGGAAAATTCCCTGGAACTCCTTTGTTATCGGATGTTCCTGGGAATTTAGGTATTCTTAGTTTACTCATGTATGCTGGTGTTAGAAGTCGTTTCAGGTTATTTCCATGGTTGGCATCTTCAGCCCATTATTGTTGAGGGCTACTTTGATACGGTCGTAACTCTCTTTGACGGCGGTATCGGGGAGTCCCGTCAAATGAAACTGTACGCCACGCGACATGCTCACTTCGCAGGTGACGGTGTGGACTTCTAAGCCGTTGACGGCAGCGCAAAACGTCTTAACTAGCATAATATGTATAGTTTTAGCTGCAAAATTAGTGTTTTTTTCTTAAAAATCACTATCTTTGCACAAAAATATGAATGTCGTACGTTTTTTAAAGGACTGGACGCTGCCTGTAGCCATCGCTGTAGGCATAGTGGTCTATCTGCTGTTCTACTGGGTGCCACAGCTTGACGCCGTCGGTGACGCTCTGGGGGAGGTCGTCGATGCCGTCTTCCCCATGATGGTGTTCTCGACGCTCTTCTCCACCTTCTGTCGCATCGACTTCCACCAGATGCGCCCACACCGCTGGCAATTCGGCACCATTGCCACGCAGCTGGTGCTGACGGCGGCCTGTGTGGCTGTCGTCCTATGGTTGAAGCGATGCCCGACTCCTAATTCTCAATTCTCAATTGTCAATTATCAATTATCAATTATAGCCTCACCTCTCTTGTGGGAAGCTGTATTGACCTGTATCATCGGTCCTGCAGCAACGGCAGCCCCCGTGGTGACAGCCAAGATTGGCGGCAACATCCATACCATGACGGCCTTCGTGGTACTCTCGTCGTTTGTCTCGGCCCTAACCATCCCTGCGGTATTTCCGCTGTTGGAGCGTGGTGCAGGCCTTGACTTCTGGAGTGCCTTTCTCATCATTCTCGAGAAGCTGGCCATCGTCCTGCTGCTGCCCTTGGCATTAGGGTGGTATATGCAGCATTTTGCCAAGCGCGTGTGTGCCTGGATAGTGTCCATCCCCGACCTGTCGTTCTACCTGTGGGCAGCCCAGCTCAGCGTGACGTCAGGAGTCACCGTGCGCAACATTGTCCACAGCGATGCAGGACTTCCGCTGCTGTTGATGATAGCCCTGCTGAGCCTTGTACTATGCTTCGTGCTGTTTGCCATTGGCCGTAGCGTGGGCCACCATCTGGGCGACCCCATCAACAGCGGTCAGGCCTCGTTCCAGAAGAATACGGCCCTCAGCATCTGGGTGGCCTATACCTATCTGAATCCGATGGCCTCCGTCGGTGCCGGCTGCTACGTGCTGTGGCAGAACATCATCAATTCCCTAGAGTTGTGGCATTACAATAAAAAATTTAAAAATTAAACAATTTAAAAATTTAAAAATTGAAGAATAGAAAAAGACAGATTAACAAAATAACAATATATTAATATGTTAATATGATATTATGTCTAAAATAAAAAAGGAAAAGCATCAATGTTCAATTATCAATTGTCAATTATCAATTATCAATGTTATGAAGATGAATCCTAAAATCCTCGTGTTACTGGCCGCCTGTATGGTGGCCGTCAACATGCCGGCCCGCCAGAAACCTCGTCGTGTGGCCGTCAGCAGCGACACCGTGTATGTCAAACCCTATGAGATGCCCAATGCAGGCTTCTACCTGCCCGCTCCGCCCGACACTGCCAGCATGGACTTTGTCGATGACATGATACAGTGGCAGTGGGGCAAGACACAGCGTAACACCCCACGTGGCCGACAGGCCAACATGGAGTCACCCTGGCTGCCTTCCATCATGGAGTCGGTCATGTCGCAGTGTCTGGGGCTGGACACCATCTGTGCCGAGAAGACCCCCGCTCTGGCACGACTTCTGCTACGGGCCTACAACACCGGCAACAAGAGTACGGCGGCTGCCAAGGCCTTGTACATGCGGACACGACCCTTTGTCCAGATGGGCGAGGACACCTGGGCCGAGTACGACACCGACTACCTGCGCACCAATGGCAGCTATCCCTCCGGACACACCTCGCTCGGATGGGGTACGGCACTGGCCTTTGCCGAGATGTGGCCCGAGCTGCAGGACACCATCATGCGCCGTGGTTTCCAGTTTGGTGAAAACCGCATCATCACCGGTGCCCACTACCAGAGCGACGTCACGGCAGGCTATCTGTGTGCCTCGGCGGCCTTTGCCCGGGCCCACCTGCATCCTGAGTACCAGCAGGACATCGAGGCAGCCCGTGCGGAATACAAGCGGCTGAAGGGACTGCCTGACGACTACGACCCCGTGGCCCATGCCGGACTGCCCCAAGGCTGTAAGATTCTCAACGCCCCTGTCGACACAGCCAGCTATCGCTACATGGGCGACCTGTTCCGCTACTGGAAAGCCAAGCAGCAGCGCTTTGGCTATCGTGGCAAGCTGGCCGTGCTGAACGACGACCTGACCATCGACTATCTGATGAAAATCTACGGCACCGCCATGGGCGTCAAGCTCAACAGGTCGACGACACCCGCCATTGTGGCACTGATGGAACTGGTCGACAAGCAGAGCAATGTGTCTGCCAAGGACTTGAAGCGTGTCTATTTCCGTAAACGCCCCTATGTGCAGCTGCATGAGGCGACAGCCGTTCCTGCCTGGGAGACATCGGCACGCGGCAGCAGCAGCTATGCCTCTCACCATTCCAATCTGGGCTGGGCCCTGTCAATGGCATTGGTCGAAGTGGCTCCTGAGTGTCAGGACGAATTGCTGCGCATAGGCTACGACTACGGTTACGACCGTCAGATTGTGGGCTACCACTGGGCGTCAGACATCGATGCCGGCCGTCTGCTGGCCGCAGCCCTTCTGGCGCGTATGCATGCCGATGCCGACTACCGTCAGCTGGTCAAGCAGGCCCGTGAGGAGTATCTTAAGGCCCTGCATTGACATACAGTTTTTGAGCGATAGATTTGAATCCCCTTAGACTTACTTGATATATATTAACTTTTTGACTTGCATCAATAAATCGGGCTGTTAACGCAAACAATTTGCTATTTTCCTTGCATAGTCCGAAAAAACGTCGTACCTTTGCAACGCATTTGCGAGAACAGGCTGCACCTCAGCATAAGAATAAGTTCTTCTGCATTCGGTTTGCACTGTCCTTGCACCGTTAAAAGGAACAAACGGGCTGCCAAGTGAGGCAGTCAACAGGATAACAAAGGCTGTCGAATGAGGCAGTCAACAGGATAACAAAAAAGATTGATTGGATAACATTGTTTAAAGTAGGACGGATTAACACACCGTTCCGAGTAAAGTAAAAGAAAGGGTAAAAAGATGATGAAAAAATTAGTAAACAAATGGCTCAAGAGCGAGGCTTACACAGAGTATTGCTTGAACGTAGCAAGAATGTATAACTACCACGCTGTATTGTAAGAAACGGATTGATCACCGTAACGGTAATCAATCCGTTTTTTTTGTTGCATCATCACAGGGGAAAAGATACTACTTCATGCGCCAGTCATCGTCCTGTTTGACCATAGGTACGGTGATTTCCTCCTGTGTGGAGTCACCGTAGCAGAGAAGAAGGTAGGCGTAGATGTAGTGAAGAGTGGTGTCACGGTACATGTCCTGATGGTCGTTCAGGTAGTGGTTGTCGACAATGCGCACCTCGCGCAGTCCGCCATGCTTCTGCTGCATGTCTGCCTGATACTGCTCGACGGCCTTCAGCAACTGCTCGGCATAGGCATCGGGCAAATCGTCGATACCGGCCTTGCCTTCCAGGAATCCCGTGGTGTTGCCTTCCACCAGACAGTCGTAGTAGTCCTTGGCAGCACTGGCTGCCCGCCACTCCTCTGTGACGCCGGAACAGGCGCAAAGGAGTAAAAAGCTGACTACAAAACCAAAAGCGAAACGAGGGCTGCGCATCAATCTGTCAATCCGTTTAATCCGTGAAATCTGTGTTCAAAAAAACTCCGTGGTTTACTTCTGACGGATAAACACGTTAATCGGCGTACCCGTCAGCGTCCAGTTGTCGCGAAGCTTGTTTTCGAGGAAACGGCGGTAGTTCTCCCTGACGTACTGCGGCAGGTTGGCATAGAACACAAAGGTGGGAATCTGCGTGTCGGGCACCTGCGAGACGTACTTGATCTTGATGTACTTGCCCTTGATGCTGGGGGGCGGCGTAGCCTCGACGATGGGCAGCATGACTTCGTTGAGCTTCGACGTACCAATCTTAATCTTACGGTTCAGGTAGACCTGCTTAGCGGTCTCGAGTACCTTGAAGATGCGCTGCTTGGTGACGGCAGAGGCGAAGATGATGGGGAAGTCAACGAAGGGGGCCATGCGCTCGCGGATGGCATTCTCGAAGGTCTTGACAGCCACCTGCGACTTGTCCTCGACGAGGTCCCACTTGTTGACAACGACGACCAGCGACTTGTTATTCTTCTGAATGAGCTGGAAGATGTTCATGTCCTGTGCCTCGATGCCACGGGTGGCATCAATCATGAGGATGCACACGTCAGAGTTCTCGATGGCACGGATGGAGCGCATAACGCTGTAGAACTCCAGGTCTTCGGTGACCTTGTTCTTGCGGCGGATGCCAGCGGTATCGACCAGATAGAAGTCGAAGCCGAACTTGTCGTACTTGGTATAGATGCTGTCGCGCGTCGTTCCGGCAATGTCGGTCACGATGTTGCGGTCTTCGCCGATAAAGGCGTTGATGATGCTCGACTTGCCGGCGTTAGGACGTCCGACGACAGCAAAACGGGGGGTGCCGTCCTCCACGTCATCGACCTCCTCGGTCTTCAACTTCGACACGACGAAGTCGAGCAAGTCGCCCGTACCGGAACCCGTAGCAGCGCTGACGCAGAAGGGGTCGCCGAGTCCCAGCTTGTAGAACTCGTACTGGTCGTACAGATGCTTGCCATCGTCGGCCTTGTTGGCCACCAGTACAACGGGCAGCTTCGAGCGGCGCAGAATCTGTGCCACATCCTGGTCGAGGTCGGTCATGCCGTTCTGAATATCCACCAGGAAGAGCACGAGATCGGCTTCCTCGGTGGCCACGATGACCTGCTTGCGAATCTCCTCTTCGAAGATGTCGTCAGAGTTGACAACCCATCCGCCCGTGTCGACCACGGAAAACTCGCGTCCGTTCCACTCACACTTGCCGTACTGGCGGTCGCGGGTGGTACCTGCCTCGTCGCTGACGATGGCACGGCGGCTGTTGGTTAACCTGTTGAACAGGGTGGACTTGCCTACATTCGGGCGTCCGACAATTGCTACGAGATTACTCATTTTCTAAAAATTAACCAGGAACGACAGACCGATGGTGACGTAGTGCATATTCTTCTTTTTCTTGAAGACATAGGGTGACAGATCGTAAGCCAGTGACGACACGTCGGGATTCGACAGCAACGTGTAAGTGCTTGGCGTTAAGGCCTGATGCAGGAAGTAGTAGGGATCGTAGGTCAGCGTGTACTTCTTCTCAGAGTAGTCATAGTCGCAATACAGACGCCAAGAGAAGTTCGACTTGTAGCGATAGGTCAGCGACAGACCAGTACCCCACGTCGTAGAAGTCTCAGAACCCAGTTTCAGGTAGTCCCACTCAGTCTCGTAGGTATCGCCCGTACTCTTGGGAGACTCGGGGAGGAACAGCAGCGAACCGTCATCCTCGTTTTTAGCAACCCGACCATCCTGGATGAGCATGTAGTAGGGAATATCCTTCACGTTACCCTTGGCATAGCCGTCGATGTCCAGTTCCTGAGTAATGGAACGGCCTATCAAGGCCTTCGTACCCAGTGACAGGCGGCTGGTCAACGGCAGGTTGAGGTACAAGCCGACACTACCCGAGAACTCGGCCAAGTGGTCACTCTTGACAATACCCTTCAAATCGGTAATGGGGGCGCCACCCTCGTTAAACATCTCAGGGGTCAGCGTCACACCGCCCAATCGATACATATCGGTAATATAATCATCCCAAATGTAGTTGGCATCTTCCGGGGAAATGTTGGCATACTGGCCGAAAGACTTCGCAGACATGGCACGGACACGGAAACGACCACCGACACCAATATACTTGTTGAAGAAATAGGCACCCTCGGCATCTACGACGGTAGCTGCACGGAAGTCGATATTGACGTCAGTATCCTCACTGGCCCATTCCTTAACATCTTCAGCAGTGACACCGTGAGATTCGGGGTCCTGCATGTCGCCAAAGTAGTTGAAATCGATGTCCTTGCCACCGATACCGACACCCATTGAGATGCCAAAGAAGGAAGGATTCTCGGAATCTATCTCCATATCGTTGTGCAGCAGACCTTTACCCTTGAAGATGAGGTCGCCCAAAGCATAACCGAGCTCTGTCGAGAGAATACCGATGCCAGCACCTGACATGACGTCGCTCACCCAGTGGCGGTTGTTCAGCACACGCATCACACCCGTTGCAGTAGCCGTACCATAAGCAGCGACAGAGAACCAGGGCGAGCGGGTCAGACCGTACTCCTTATGCAGGATGGTAGCACCGACAAACGACGTTGCCGTGTGTCCTGAAGGCCACGAATTGGCTGTAGAACCGTCGGGACGCATCTCCTTGGCAGTATACTTGATGCCATTGACGAAGCCGGCCATGATACCATACGACAGCAAGGCACTGGTCATCAGGCGAGGCCAGTCACTACGGCCTTCATAGCCGCCTAACTTCAGACCCACGGTCATCACAGGACCAAAGAACTGCAGGTAGTCGTCAACACCGGTCTTGAAGTCAGTCAGCAGCTGCGTATTCTTCTTGCCGTCCTTGTTGTTGACGCGGAACATGGCCTTGTCGCCCTTGATGGCCCAGCCTGCAATGAACAGAGGAATACCCACAAAGGTCATGTCATCCATGAACTTATAGGGCTTCACACCAGGAGCAGTCTTTGACTTGAAGAAGTCGAAGTCGGGTTTCCAGGCATTCACAGCCGGCATGACGTCCGGAGTCGAAGCGTCGAGTGACAGCGCCGAACTGTAGTCCGTCGTTTCACCACACATCAACTTGGGTTCCAATTCGGGTACCGTGAGTTTCAAATCTTCTGCTGAAGCGGCTAATGACATGCCTGCCAAGCAAAGCAAAAAAAACAACTTTTTCATATCTTTGTACATTTAAACGTTAACACATAGTTACTATAAACGCTGCAAAGATACAACTTTTTTTTATAATTTAGCGTTTTTACGAAAAATTATTAAACAAAAGGACAAAAAAAGTAGAGGTGAAAAGGAAGAGGTGTTTACTCTGGATTATAACCGAAGGCATCGAGCTCGCGTTTGTTGGAGCGCCAGTCCTTGTCGACTTTCACAAAGGTTTCAAGGTAAACGGGCTTGTCAAAGAACTTCTCCAGCGTCTTACGAGCCTCCGTACTCACCTTCTTCAGGGCGACACCCTGATGACCGATGATGATGCCTTTCTGCGAGTCACGCTCCACATAGATGATGGCATTGATGTGGATGTTCTTATCCGTTTCCTTGAAGCGCTCCACACGAACCTCGACGGAATAGGGAATCTCCTTGTCGTAGTAGAGCAGAATCTTCTCGCGGATAATCTCCGACACGAAGAAACGGGCGGGCTTGTCCGTCAGCTGATCCTTATCGAAATAGGCCGGACTTTCGGGCAGCAACTCCTGAATGCGCTTCAGCAGCATATCGGTGCCAAACTTGTTTTTGGCTGAAATAGGCAGTATCTCGGCATTGGGCAGCAGCGTGTGCCACTTCTCGACGATGTCACCCAAAGCCTCATTATGTCCATTAGCCCCATTGCCCTTCATGTTCCCCTCGCCCTTTGGAGAGGGGTTAGGGGTGAGGCTGTCAATTTTGTTGATGAGCAACAGCACTGGAATTGTCATCTTCTGAACCTTCTCCAGAAAGTCCATGTTCTTCTCGGGATTCTCCACCACATCAGTGACATAGAGCAGCACGTCGGCATCCTGCAATGCTGACTCAGAGAAAGCCAGCATCGACTCCTGCAACTTGTAGTTGGGCTTCAGCACACCTGGCGTGTCGCTGAACACAATCTGCATGTCAGGGGTATTGACAATGCCCATGATACGGTGGCGCGTAGTCTGCGCCTTGAATGTCGCAATTGAAATACGCTCACCAACCAATTGGTTCATGAGCGTACTTTTACCTACATTGGGATTTCCAACGATATTTACAAATCCAGCCTTGTGCATATCTTTTCTTTTAGCTTTTGGCATTTGGCTAATAGCTAACTGCTAACTGCCAATAGCCTTAAACGCCATCATAGGCCCACCTGTAATAGCTTGCACCGTGTACGAAACCGGCACCGAAGGCAGTCATAATGATGTTGTCGCCTTTCTTCAGAAGATGTTCGTTCTCCCAGAGTGCAAGGGGAATGGTGGCTGCCGACGTATTACCGAAGTGCTCGATGTTTACCATCACTTGCTCCATGGGAACATCCAAACGTTTGGCCACGGCCTCGATAATACGCATATTGGCCTGATGAGGTACCACCCATTGGATGTTGCTGTTGTCCAAACCGTTACGCTCGGCAATAAGTGCACAGTCGTCGCTCATGTTGGTCACAGCATAGCGGAACACCGTACGACCCTCCTGATAGAGGTAGTGCAGACGGTGGTCAACGGTAAAGTGACTGGGAGGGCAGACACTGCCACCAGCCTTCAGATGCAGGAAAGGCAGTCCCTTGCCGTCGGCACGCAGATACGAGTCCATCACACCGATATTCTCCTCCTCTGTAGCCTCGACCAGAACTGCTGCCGCTCCGTCGCCGAACAACGGGCATGTAGCACGGTCCTTATAGTCGGTCACTGACGACATCTTGTCAGCACCAATCACGATGATCTTCTTATAACGACCGCTCTGAATCATTGAACCGGCAATGTCGAGCGTAAAGAGGAATCCACAGCAGGCACCCCACAGGTCGAAGGCAAAGGCATTCTTCAACCCCAGCTTACCCAGTACGATGCTGGCTGTAGACGGAAACTTATAATCAGCCGTTGAAGTGGTTACGATGAGCGCATCGATGGTATCAGGATCGACGCCAGTCTTCTGTATCAGCTGCTTGGCGGCCTTGCGGGCCATGTAGCTGGTACCCAGACCTTCCTCGGTCAGGATGCGACGCTCCTTGATGCCTACGCGGGTCATAATCCACTCGTCATTGGTGTCTACCATGCGCGACAGTTCCTCGTTGTTGAGAACATAGTCAGGCACGTAGCCACCAATGCCGGTGATTATCGCATTAATTTTTTTCAAAGCAATTTACTTTTTACCCTTTTACTTTTTTACCTTTACTCAGCTGCTTCGTCCATTACAATGGCAATTTTGCCACGATAGTAGCCACATGTGGGGCATACAGTGTGGTAGATGTGATAAGCACCACAGTTGGGGCATACTGCCAATGTGGGAGCTACGGCCTTGTCATGAGTACGACGCTTAGCGGTACGGGTGTTCGATTGTCTTCTTTTAGGATGTGCCATAATTCAATTACTATTTTAACGATTTACAATTCTTAATTCTTAATTTTCAATCGGCGTCAGCCAACAACTCTTAATTTTTAACTCTTAATTCTTAATTGTTGAAGCTTCTCCCAGCGTGGGTCTATTGCCTCAGTCTCCTCTTCGCCGCTTCGGACAGCGCCGCTCAGCTCATTGAGCTTCTGCGTCATCGCACTATTGCATTTTCCAGGTGCATGAACGTGCTTGATGGGTATGGCCAGCATAATAAACTCATAGATGAACCACGACACGTCGAGTATTCCTTCGTCCTCGTTGACAGTCACAGTATCATCGTCGTCACTGCTTGTGTATCCCAGTTTCACCACCAGTCGGTTGTCGGCTTCAATGGGTTGCTCCATGTCATCCAAACAACGGTCGCAGCTGACAGTGACAGAACCTGCGGTATGGAACGACAGTTCAAAAAAGCCGGACATCTTGCGTATAGATACCGACACGTGCAACGAACCGTGTTCCAACTGCGCGTCCTGCAAAGACTCAAAGAAACGATCGTCCAGGTCGTACTCGCGGATGGTTAAATCCTCTTGCAGTCCTTTTAAATCAATCTTATACATCTCCAGGCTACACATAATACGCACTTTTGGAGTGCAAAGGTACTAAAAAATAAATAATTAGGAAATAAGAATTAAGAAATATTTGCTTTTCTCACTTAAAAAAATTCTCATTTTGCACACACCACCATCACCATGTGCATAAAAACTCCCTCTATCTCCTCTATCTTCCTCTATCTCCCTCTATCTCCTTCTATCTCCTTCTATCTTCTTCTATCTCCCTCTATCTTCTTAACTCAATCCTGAACGTCGTTCCTTTGCCCACCTCCGACTGCTTCACGAAGATGCGACCCTTATGGTATTCCTCCACAATACGGCGAGCCAGCGACAAGCCAAGTCCCCAACCGCGCTTCTTTGTGGTAAAGCCAGGCGTAAACACATTGTTCACGTCCTTCTTACGAATGCCTTTGCCGGTGTCCTGCACCTCGATGACTACACGCTGTTCCTCCTCCATCAGTGTCAGCGTAATGGTACCCTTGCCCTCCATAGCGTCGACAGCATTCTTACAGAGGTTCTCGATAACCCACTCAAACAACGAGGCATTCATCTTGACAATGACCTCGTGGTCAGGGAATCGGCGTACCATCTGCACCTGATTGGACGTGCGACGGTCCATGTAACTCACCACATGCTCCAAGACCTCGTTCATCGACGATTCCACAGGTTCAGGCAACGATCCTATCTTCGAGAATCGCTCGGCTATCAGCTGTAGGCGCTTCACATCCTTGTCCATCTCGGGCAGCAAGTCATCATCAGGATACTGTTCCTTCAGCATCTCCACCCATGCCATCAGACTCGACACCGGCGTACCCAACTGGTGAGCCGTCTCCTTCGACAGTCCCACCCAAACCTTATTCTGTTCAGCACGTTTCGATGACAACAAGGCAAAGATGGCCACTACCACGAATATCAGCACAATACCCAGCTGCACATAGGGCCAGGCCTGCAGGCGCTTTAGCATGATACTCTCATCATAGCACACCAACTGACTGTCAATACGGATGGTATCGCCCGCCCGAATCATCCGATGGGCATAGGCCAACATATTCAGAGAGTCTTTGATGTTACGATAGTCATCAATGCCTCCCTCATTATTCAGCACAATGACAGGAATGGTGTTATTCTCCTCTATCACGCTCAACACCAGCGTCAGGTCAGTGTTCTCATCAGCCTCATTCAACGAATGCAGTGCCTGAGCCCATACTTCCATGCGGTTGCGTTCCTCGATAGAGAGGTCACGTACCAGAAAGTGAGACACCAACAGTGACGCGACGGCAATCACCACCGCGGCCACCACCAGGATAATCTTCACCTGTCTGATTCTGTCAGTCCACTGCATACGATAATAACGAAAGAACCCCGAAGATTATTGTATCTCCGGGGTTCAAAATAAAAGTGGCGGTCTCCTACTCTCCCGCATTGCATTGCAGTACCATCGGCGCAAGCGGGCTTAACTTCTCTGTTCGGAATGGGAAGAGGTGGGACCCCGCCGCAATAAC
>JAEEVA010000042.1 GCA_016286995.1 Prevotella sp. | reverse complement strand
AGGGACTCTGCTGTCAGGAACCCGATCTTGTCGGTCACGGGGTCGCTGTCCTTGAAGGCACGGGCCTCGGCGGGGATGTTGCATTCTACGACGCCCACCACCTTGTCCTTGGGAATGGAGACGTAGGGCTGGCCGATGCGGTCGCCGACGTGCTCGATGGGAATGGCCTTGCGATAAGGGGGATCCAGCGGCTCGTAGACGTCGTGGATGAACTTGGCATTGGGGTTGTGGAACGAGTTGAGTTCCAGAATGACCTTCTTGGCCAGACGGGCTCCCGTGGGAGAGATGCCACCGGCAGCGGTCAGATAGACGTGATAGTCGTTGCCGACCTCCTCGATGTCGCACACCTCAAGGATGGCCCAGTCCAACGGACCGTAGAAACCGTAGCGCAGCTCCTGTGCCATGTGGCTCAGGTGCAGGTCGTTGTAGGGTATCTCGCCCAGATTGACGTGCTTGCGGAAATCGGGGTTGGTGGTGTAGGGTGCACGGTAGAGCAGTGCCTGGGCGTTGGCCAGGTCACCGTCGGTGCTCTGTCCGGTGGATGCTCCCGTGAAGATGGCCACCTTGAACTCGCGACCAGCCTCATGCTCGGCGATGGCAATTTTTGCCAGCTCCTTGGTGGTTGCCTTGGCCACGCCAGCGGGCGTGAAGCCACTCATGGCGATGTGGTCGCCATTCTTAATCAGTGCCGCAGCCTCTGCGGCAGTCAAAACATTGTACATGATTATTCTATTGTTTTGTCCAAATTATTTTGAGTGTTGAATTTTGAGTGTTGAATGTTGAATTGTTCTCGCTTCACTGCGATGTTTGAATGATGAATTCTCAATTAATTCTTAACTCTTAATTTTTAATCGGCGAAGCCGACCATTCCACATCCCTCATTCCTCATTCCACATTCTCAATTACTTTTTCTTCTTGAAGGGATTGATCTTGTCCAGCTTCTTCTTGAGACTACCGGCCTTGTCTTGGTTGACAATGAGGTTGGCCTCCTTGTCCTCACACTTGATGACCACGATACCGGAACGGTCCTCCTCGGTGGTGTTCTCAGAGGCCTCGACGGAAATCTTGTCCTTGCTGGTGTATACGGTGAGCCATTCGGGTACTTCGGCCACTACCCAGTCATCGTAGTTGCAGTTAATCTTGACACTCTGTGTGGCACCTTCCTTGGGCTTGGCCTTGAAGTCCAGACGGTTGTCAGAGAGTTCCAGCTTGACGTCGGTACGGGCGGGCTTGGCTGCAGGAGCCTCCTGCTTGGGTTTCTCCTCAGCGGAAGTCTTGTCACCCTTCTTGTCTTTATTTTTGGGCTTGCTGAGACTCTTGATGTTGTTGTTACAGACGGCAATCTGGTTGTCGCACATCTTCTTCTTGTCGGCAGCGGTATAGACAGCCTTGGCAGCATTGAACTTATTGATAGCTGCTTTCTGTGAAGGGATGGTCATCACTCGCTGCAGGTTCTGTCCTTCGAGGAACAGCTTGTCGCCACTGGACTGCGCCTTCACACCGATGGTCATGCAGGCCATCAGCAGAACGACGAGCAGGCGGAAATACTTATTACATTTCATATTCTTAGTTGTTTTGTCCAAATTCTCAATTGTCAATTATCAATTGTCAATTCTCAATTACTTTACTCCCTTAAGGA
This sequence comes from Prevotella sp., assembly GCA_016286995.1. Taxonomy (GTDB): domain Bacteria; phylum Bacteroidota; class Bacteroidia; order Bacteroidales; family Bacteroidaceae; genus Prevotella. Next base: position 22,606 of record JAEEVA010000042.1, on the reverse strand, counting down.
ATTCCTCTACAGCCTTGGCACGGTCGCTGAATAGCTTCGACAAATCTTCTTCGCCACTTGAGGCTAGTGCTTCGGCTTGTACGGCCAACTCACCCTGAGCGGAACGTAGGGCGGCAACGACTTTCTGCTGACGGCTGGCAACGTCGACCTTCACCTTGTAGGTCTTGTCCTTGGCCACCATGTCGGCAACCTCCTGATAAGCCTTGTAAGCTGCCATCAGCGACTTTTCGTAGTTGTCGTTCTCTTTGTCCATGCCTTCGGCAGACTCCTGGTCGGCCTTGTCGAGCTTGGAGTTGACATCTGCCATGAACTGCGTCTTCTTCTTCTCGAACTGGGCCTTCTCAGCCTGTGCCTTGGCCTCGTCCTGCTTGTTCTTGGCCACCACACCGGCAATGCCCAAAATGACCACTAAGGCGGCAGCGGCAGCGGCCATCATCATCTTCTTCTGCTTTGACAGGCCACCCTTCATGCTGTTGGGGTTCTCTAAGGCCACACGCATCTCGGCAGAGGTTTGGAAACGCTCTTCCTGCTTCTTCTCACAGGCCTTGGCGATGATGGCGCGCATGTCCTTGTTCTTGATGACGTCCAACGGAAGCTTTTCCTTGAGCTGCTTCTCCAGAATGTCGTGACGGGCACCCTCGAACGGGGTGTGTCCCACGATGCACTGGTAGAGCAGGATACCCATGGCATAGATATCCGTCGTCTGGTTCTGGTGCTGGATGTCGCCCAGTGCCAACTCGGGGGCGGCATACTCGGGCTTACCCATGAACTTACCGGCAACGGTCAGGGATTTGTCGCTGGTGGTCAGCGTATTCATCTGCTTGGCAATGCCGAAGTCGATGAGCTTGATGTGGCCGTCGCTGGTGACCATGATGTTCGACGGGTCGATGTCGCGATGGATGTAGCCGGCATCGTGCAGGGCCATCAGACCCGACAGCACGTTGACTACGATGATCTTGGCGAAGTGCTCGGGGTCGTTCTTGAAGTCCTGCATCAGCTTCACGGCATACGCCACGTCCTCGCCGTCGCGGTCGGTGGTCTTGCCTTCGAAGATGTCATACAGCGATACGCCGTTGAGCAGCTCGCTCACCACGTGGTAGTGCTTTACCACTCCTGTCGGTGTCTGCTCGTCAATCTCAATGAATCCCAGCATTTCTACCAGATTGTCATTGCGAAGCTGTATGGATGCTTCACGACGTGCACGCTCAATGGCCTGTGCCGGCAGGTCGTCGAACATAAACTTAATGGCTACGGGACGTGTTGCTCCTGTGCGTTCATTGACGCAGATTCCTTTATACACTTGTCCCATTCCGCCCACTCCAATGGGCTCGTCAGAAGAGTCTACCTGATAGTAGACACCATTCTTTTTCTCAATTTCTCCTTGTAATCTGACTAAAGACATAGTTATAATTATTTATAATTCAATTATCAATTGTCAATTATCAATTATCAATTATCAATTACAATTGTTTCTTGATTTCCTTGATTTTCGATGACAGCTGGTCAATTTTCTTGATAGCCGTCTGCGTTGACTCGTAGGTCTTCTTTTCCGTACGCTGTACCAGAAGAGCCTCACTCTTCGGATGTTTCAGCTCACGTGCAACACCCTCAATGCGAGGATGATAGTTCTGGTTGGTCTTCTCGTCGAGTTCATTGAGCAGACCTATGATGCGGTTACGGATTTCAGCCTTCTTACCGACAGTCTTGCCTAAGTCCGTACCTGTCACGTTCTTCATTTCCTCAAGACGGTTGACGATACGTTGGGCCGTCTCTTGTGCTGAGGCACCGCTGGCTCCTCCAGCGCTTCCATTGCCTCCATTGCCGGACTCTTTCTCCACTTTCTTCTCCAAAGCGTCAAGCTTGTCCATCAGTCCGTCTATATACTCCTGCAGCGATGCTTTCTCGTATTCGAGCACTTCTATGCGTGTGATGAGCTCCTTGCTACCAGTCTCCTTCATGTCGTTGTAGAGTTTCTGGTATGACTGCAGTTCGGCCAACTGGTTGGTTTTCTCCGTTAAGGCCGTGTTCAGCTCGTCAATCGTTGCCTGCTGGTTGTTGGCGGCAGGTTTCATGAAGTTGAACACCAGGCTGATCAGGAGCAATACGCTCAGTGCGCCAATGATGATTTTAGTCTTTGTATCCATCTTGTCTTTTAAGATTGAATTCATCTTCAGTTCAATGACAGCCAGCGTGTGGTTGTCATAATGACCACCGGTGGTCTTGCCCCGTTGGTCGACTTCGGCAGAGAGATTACTGGCCAGCGAAGCAATATTCTGCTGGGAAGTCAGTCGCTGAGCCAACTCTTCATGGGGCATGATACCCCAGACGCCGTCTGTGCAGAGCAGGAAACGGTCACCTTTGCGGAAAGGCAACTCCTCAATTTCCGGCACATGATTGCTGGTATTGCCCAGTCCACGCATGATGACGTTTGACTGTGGCGAGACGCGGGCCTGTTCTTCGGTCAGCGCCTTGTTCTGTACCAGTCCCCCTACCAGCGAGTGGTCCTTGGTACGGAAGAGGATGTGACTGCCCCTGATCTTGTAACAGCGGCTGTCGCCCAAGTGGGCCACCAATGCCGACTGTTCACTGATCAGGACGGCCACCAATGTGGAACCCATGCCACGGAGGGCGGGTTCTGCGTCCATTTTGGCGTAGAGGGCATCGTTGGCCATGCTGATGGCCTTCTTCAATGCCTCTATACGGGAGGCCTGCGGACTGCTGTTGAGCATCTCGCGCAAAAAGACGTTCTTGGCGATGTAGGACGCCGTCTTACCGCCAGGACCACCTCCCATACCGTCACAGACGACCAGCAGGAAGCCGAGAGGTGTATCTATCCAGCCGAGGTCATCCTGATTTTCAGGACGACCTCCTTGCTGGGATATGGCTACGCCATGCAGTTGATATCGCTGTGACTGTATCTGTTCCATTTGTTACTTGATGATAAACGGAATAGCCTTCTTGTTTCTGGCATCATAGAGGGCAAACATGCCTGTGCCAGACAGTTCATATTCAGCACTTGTCGTGCCGTTGACGCTAGTCTCCATCTTGATGGGACGATAGACCGCATTGACCAAGTCTTTGTAGCTGAAGCTGTAGACATCCTCGCGCTTGACCTTGCTTTGGGTCACTCTCACCAATTTGAATACTTCCACATTGGCATTGCCGTCCATGCGGTATTCCACGGTAACCTTAGTGAGACCCTTGCCGCCGCGTTCGATTTCCACTTTCTTCTCCACCTTGTCAACACCATTGAGCACCAGGATGTCGTCATCCTCATCGACCTTGACAGAGGTAGTAGCCTTACGGTTGATGACGACCTCGCCGTTGTTCAGCATGATGTCGAACTTGGGATTGTATTTGCTGTTCTCTTCCTTCAGCAACTCCTTAATCTCTGACACCTTGATGGTCTGGATGGCACCGGACTCCATCTGGATGAGGAACAGATTCTCAGCGTCTTTCTTGCTGGCGTAGTTCTGCTCAAGGATGATGCCACGGACGGTAGCACCGGATGCGGTCTTAATGACATCAAGAAGCTCGCTCTGTTCGAAAAGGTCCTGATTGGGATTGATGCCACGGAACACGTATTTCACCACATCGTCAGTATTAAACGACTGGACGACACCGCCTGGCATATAGAGACTCAGCGAGTTGTCGGTCTCACCGGCATACTGGCCTTCGTACGTCTTGCCATTTCTCAGTGTATAGATACGGTCGATGCCTGAAAGGGCATTTTTCGGACGGCGGTCGGCCTTGATAGACTGGATGTCATCCCACGAAACTTGGTAGCTGTTGGGAGCCAGTTCCAGATACTTCACCATGACGCCACGCTCTAATACCTTGACTTTGGAAACGCTGTGCATACTGCTGGTCAGAAATTTCTCAAAGTTAAAGGGTGCTGGGGCAGAAACTACGGAATCAGCGACGGTCACATCCTTGAACGAGACGTCGTTGAGCATGAGGGTACGGTCATCACCACGACCCTCAAAGGCATCATGCTTCTCGGCCCACTCCTTCCAGTCGTCACTTAGGGCAATGAATTTCGTATTTCTGTCGAATACGTCAGCCTTGTCGCTACTGATATAGATGACTGCTCTGTCAGTATGAACGGTCATCCTGCCTGAACCGTCCTGTGACTGGATATAGCCTTCCAGCACAGAACCGTTCTTCAGTATCACTTTCTGAACGATGACCGCATTTGCCACCGCAACAGTGGCAAATGCAACCAGTATGATTGATAATAATCGTTTCATAGCTTACTTATACTTATTTTCTATATGGATTGTCAAGCAGTTCTTTTACGTATTTAGCCTTGATAGCCTTGTTGTATCCTTGAGATTTGTCCAGGCCGGAGTTCAGGACACCAATCAGCATACCCTTGTCGTTGAAGACGGCAGAGCCGCTGGCGCCATGATAGGAAGCGGCATCGAATGAGAAATTGAATTCTGTGGGTTCTGATGTGATGCTTCCACCGGCAGAGTAGGCCTGAATACCTTTGTCGTTGTCCTTCACCTGAATGAACGGGTTCATACCGTGTGGGAATCCAATCGTGAAGATGTGCTCACCAACCTTCAGGGTTTCTTCAGAAACATCCATTGAGTCTGTTACATTGACATAAGTACAGAACTTGGTGGGCAACTGCTTGGTGATGGTCTGAATCAGGGCTACGTCCTTGTTGGTATCTTCACCGGCAGACAAGACACGACACTTGATGACGTTGTCCGGGTCAAAGATTTCTCCCTGTGGCACCAGGGCAATATAGTCCAGAATGCCCTCAACCTTTACCTGTGAAATATAGGCAGACAAATCGGTGGCACCACTACCAACACCAATAAGATTGCGGAGTAATGTCAGACGAGAGTCCATATTGGCTACAGCCTGTGCCAGCAAGCGGGCAAAATAGCTCTTTAACTGTTCTGCTGCATTGTCGAACAGCCAAGGCTTCACGACATGCAGATTTGTAATCAGCTTGCCGTCGGGAGAAATGAAGAAGGCCGTACCGGTATACAATCCCTGATCTTCAGTAATCTCGTTCAGCTTGTCAATGAATTCCTTTTGTGACATTTTACTAACGTCAATGGGTATGCCACCAGCCAATAACACCTTCTGGGGAATTAAACCCTCAACGGTTTCCATATCCAGGTCGCCAATCGACACTTCATAGTGATAGATACCCTTGACGATGACCGTAGAGTGGTTGAAACGTGCAAAGAGTTCCTTGTCATCATACTTTCCGCCACCCTTGGCGCCGATGATTTTCCAAGCTCCGAATCCAATACCGACCAATACCAGCAGGCAGGCGGCAGCCAGCAGAATGGTCTTCCAGGCTTCGCTCGGCCACTTGATAGGCGTATTCTGGAGGTTTACAGGAACGCCACCGCAGACTACGGCACTCTTCTTCTTGATACGGATGGGGTTGTTCGACGGAATCTTGGCACCGTCTACCGTTGTACCGTTCTTACTATGGTCGATGATGTACACCTTGTTGTCACGACCAACCTTGATGGTGGCATGATAGCGGCTGACGGTACCACCCGAAATCTGAATGTCGTTGTTGAAGTGAGAACCGATGCCATAGACAGCCTTGTAGGCCGAATTGTCTTCGGGCATGGGAACCTGACTCCACTGCAGCTCAACATCTGCAAAGCGGATGGCATCACCACGGCGCACGTTCACCGGCTTGCCAGGTTTGATGGCTTGGTTCATGATGAAAGTGCCGTTACGGCTACCCTTGTCTTCCAACATGATGTCGCCACTGTTCATCAACGTGAGCTCAGCATGCAGCGAGCTGACTTTGTCGCTATGTAATACGATGTCACAAGCAGCATCGCGTCCAATCTTTAATAGTCTCATATACTTATTTATTATTTTAGGTTAGTAATTAATGGAATCTCTTTTTGGGCTCTTCCTTCTTGGGTTCTGCCTTTTTGTTGTCGGTTTTGCCCTTATCGCCAGCTTTGTTCTTGTCGCCGCCCTTGTTCTTGTTGTCGGCAGCCTTGCCACCGGCAGCTTTCTTCTGCTGGCGAACCTTGTTCAGCGAGTCTTGAACATGCTTCTTGATAGAGTCAAGCTTCTCCTTCTCGGCCTCCTTCATCTTCTCTTCCTTCTTCTTGATTTCAGTAGAGTCAACGGCGGTAGTAGAAGTCGGCTGAGGTTCAACAGGCTTGGCATCCTTCGTCAGTGCGCTGTATGCCCAGACACCACCGATGACCAAGAGGATAGCCAGCAAAGCCAACAGCACGTAACGGACAATCATGCCCTGCGTGTTGGGAATCTGGTTCCAGTCGAGCTGTGCCACATGGGCAAAGGAGATCGTGTCGTTGCGGGTGACAGGAACAGGTACGTTTTGGTTTATCCTGATGCCATTGACATAGGTGCCATTATGACTGAGGTCTATAATGGTCATTTTGCCAGAGGGCATCACATTGAGCGTTGCGTGACGCCGGCTGATAACATCCGAATTATCATCGATAATGATGTCACAGCCCATTTCTCTTCCGATAGAATATACTTTCATATTGTTGTTAGTTATTAGTTACTTAATGCTTTCTTTGCTGTTGTTATTTTGGCATTGATGTTTTTGATACTGTCGTTCAAGAACTTGATACTGTCCTTCTGCACGGTATCATTCTTCTGGTAGTTGGCAATGATACTGTCCTTGTAGGCAATCATCTCCTCGGGAGTCGTGCGATGGGTCGCTTGGAGAATGTTGATGGCTATGCTGATGACACAGATAGCTGCCAGCATCAGCAGGATGTTCTTTGTTTGCTTTGACATAGTAGGACGAAGCTTTGAGTTAATATTCGTTTCTAAAATAGCAATTGTCAGATTGTCGTAGCCACCGCCGTTCAAGCGTCCCTGGTTATCGACGAAGGTTGCAACGGTGTCGGTCACAGTGCCAATGGATACCTTATTGGTTAGCATCTTCAGCAGGTCGCTTTCAGGCATTGTGCCATGAATGCCGTCGGTACAAAGTACGAAGCGGTCGCCTTTGTCATACGGCAACTCCTGAATGTCAACCTCCACGTCGGGTTTCACGCCCAAGGCCCGGGTAATGATGTTTGATTGGGCAGACAATCGTGCTTGTTCTTCAGTGATAACCTTTTGCTTCACCAAGTCGAACACCATTGAGTGGTCGAAGGTGCGGAACACCTTTTTCTTGCCACGGAGCTGGTAGATGCGGCTGTCACCGACGTGAGCCACGAAGGCAGACTGGGTAGTGAGCAGCAGCACAGTTGCCGTCGACCCCATGCCACGGAGTGCGGGCGTCTCATTGCCAGCCTCGATGATGGCCATATTGGCACGTCGGATGGCTTTGATGATGACGTTCGCTGTCTCCTCGTCGGCATTGGCTTCGGTGACACCGGCAATAATCTCCTCAACGGCAATGGTCGATGCCGTCTTGCCGCCAGGACCGCCACCCATACCGTCACATACGGTGATGAGCAGACCACGGTCGGTCTCGCAGTAACCGTAAGAGTCCTGATTCTCAGGGCGTCCGCCGATTCTGGATTCCGCAAACCCCGTGAATGCGTTGCTGTTCTTTATTTGGAGTTGTTGCAGTTCATTCATAATAGTATGATAACAATGACAAATACGATGACCGCAATGGCCAAGACAATACCCAACAACAGCATCATGTTGTCCTGGATCCATTCCATGAGACGTTCCGTTGCGGGAGGATCAGGTAAAAGGGCTGCCTGAATAGCCTGTTTGAACTCCAGTGCCGTTTGGTAGCGCTTGGACTGTTCTTTCTCCGTAGCTTTCCAGATAACCTGCATCAGCTTCTTGGGAATACGGTCACTTTCGGGCAGCGACTCTTTCATCTGACGCGTCATGGTCTCCACCTCGGTATTGCACGACATGGGATTCGACCCGTTGAGCAGCTCATAGAAGGTGATGCCCAGCTCATAGATGTCCGTCGTGGCATTGATTTGCACGCTGGCACCATTCTGTTCACGCAACATCTGTTCAGGAGCAGAATACTCCGGAGTACCGATGAAACCGTATGACGAAAACTTATTGCCGGCATTCATACGGGCAATACCCAAGTCCATGAGTCGGACATTTGAGTCGTTCTCAATCATGATGTTCGACGGCTTGATGTCACGATGGATGACACCACGGGAGTGTACATAGTCCAGAGCATCAAGCACGGCACAGATGGCATTGCATATCTTTTCCACGCGGTGGGGTGAATTCTCGAAGCCGCGGACGTACTTGTCGATGTCCTCACCTTGAACGAAATGACTCAGAATGAAGATGGGACCTTTGTCGGGAGCATACTCACAATAGCCCACCATTTCCACCAGATTAGGATGGCGGAAAGCCAATGAGGCCTCCTGACGGGCACGTTCGCGAATCATCTTGTTGTTGGCAAAGGCATCCTTCACCCTCTTAACGGCAATGACTGCACCGTCGCGGCAACGATAACCCTTATAGACGTCACCCATGGCACCACTGCCCAGCGGGGTATCCGCTGGGTTGTAGCAATACCATTCACCCATGACATATAGATATAGATATGGGTCGTTGGGTCTTTGTACGACAGTCTGTGCCATTACATTCCGATCGTTCCGCCTTTGTCTACATTAGAAGAGCCGTCGAAGCCCACTGTGCCGCCATTGCTCGAGAAACCACCGCCAAAGGGTGGGGGACCAAACTGGTCGTCAGGACGGCCATAGCCTGCAAGGGGCTGGGGACCACCATCCATGAGTGGCTCCTCGGTCTCGACGTGAATAAAGTCTTTTGAAACAGAAAGACCCAGTGTTGCTGCGTCAACGAGAATCAAGAACAGTTCGTAATTCTCACCGATGGTGATGATGTCGCCGTTCTTGCACTCCTCAGCGGTGAAGCCCAGACTGACACCGTTCAGCATCGTACCGTTCGTAGAGCGGGCGTCGCTGATAGAAGCGATGACCTTCTCGGGGTTCTTCATCTTGCGAACCACCAAGACAGCATGCTCTGACGATACTGTACCTTCTGGTAATACGATGTCACAGTTAGCACTTTGTCCGATGGTGTTCTGTCCGATTTGCAGGGGCCAGAACTCACCGGCAGCCGTCCGTGATACGGAATAGAGGAAACCAACTACAGGTTTGCCAGTAGGTGTTGTAGTACGACGAGGCTGAGCTGCGACTTGTTCGACAACAGTCTCATTCGGATTGCGGTTAATACTTGCGGGCTGACCGTCCGACATGCCAGGAACGTATGTTCCGCGTCCGGCAGGACGAGCACCGCTGTTACGTGAATAGAAGCCTGAAGCGGCACCACCGCTGTTTTGATTAGGTGAATCAGCAGGTTCCAAACCTTGAATGACTGTTTTGTTCTGTGACATAATTCTCTTGTTTTATTTGTAGTAATACGATATGTTAAATAGTGTTCTTATTCATTTTTTTAGAGAAAGACGTTGCAAAGATACAAAAATAATGTGAAAAGTGAAGAATTAATAGTGAAAAATTTGCTTCTGTACGAAAAATTTTTTCTTTTTTCCTTTTAATTTCTCATTTCTCATGACTCATTTCTCATTTATTTTGCTTACCTTTGCAGCGATTTTTAGGTTAGAGTTCAGTGTTTAAAACATAGAAATGGAATCAAAACTCGTTATTTACAATACGCTGACGCGCCAGAAAGAGCGCTTTGAGCCGTTGCATGCCCCCAATGTTGGCATGTATGTCTGTGGTCCTACGGTCTATGGCGACCCCCATCTGGGTCATGCCCGTCCTGCCATCACCTTTGACTTGGTGTTCCGCTACCTGAAGCACTTAGGTTATAAGGTACGCTATGTCCGTAACATCACGGATGTCGGTCACTTAGAGCATGATGCCGACGAGGGTGAGGACAAGATTGCCAAGAAGGCCCGCTTAGAGCAGTTGGAACCGATGGAGATAGCACAGTATTATACCAACCGCTACCATCAGGCAATGGATGCGCTGAATGTGCTGCGCCCCTCTATTGAGCCACATGCTACTGGTCATATCATTGAACAGCAGCAGCTGGTGCAGCAGATTCTGGACAATGGCTTTGCCTATGAGAGCAACGGCTCCATTTACTTCGATATCGAGGCGTATAATAAAAAATTTAAGTACGGCATCCTGAGCGGCCGTTCGTTGGAGAACATCAAGGATGAAAGCCGTGAACTGGCTGGTGTCGGTGAGAAGAAGAACCAGGCCGACTTTGCCTTGTGGAAGAAGGCACAGCCTGAGCATATCATGCGTTGGCCGTCACCCTGGAGCGACGGTTTCCCTGGCTGGCATTGTGAGTGTACGGCCATGGGACGCAAGTATCTGGGTGAACAGTTCGATATCCACGGTGGCGGTATGGACCTCGTCTTCCCGCACCATGAGTGTGAGATAGCCCAGGCTCAGGCGTCGATGGGTCATCCGGCCGTGAAATACTGGATGCACAACAACATGCTGACCATCAATGGCCAGAAGATGGGTAAGTCGTATAACAACTTCATCACGCTGGAGCAGTTCTTCACAGGCAACCATCCGTTGCTGGAGAAGGCATACGCCCCGATGACCATCCGTTTCTTTGTCTTGAGTGCGCACTATCGTGGTACCGTCGACTTCTCGAACGAAGCCCTTGTAGCTGCCGAGAAGGGATTGGAGAAGCTGATGAACGCCATTGCTGACTTACAGCGCATTCAGATTTCGTCTGAATGTGACCCCGAAACGGAAAAGGTGGTGAAGAGCCTGCGTCAGAAGTGCTACGATGCCATGAACGACGACTTCGCTACTCCACAGGTCATCAGCAACCTCTTTGAGGCCTGCACGGTCATCAATAAGCTCGTTGACCACAAGGCTACCATCTGTGCTGATTGTCTGAAGGAACTGAGCGAGGTGATGCACCTCTTTGCCGAGGACATCCTGGGCCTCAAGGCCACAGCGTCCGCTGGTTTGGCCAGCGGAAATAATGCCGCTCGTGAGGAAGCCTTTGGCAAGGTCGTTGATATGGTGTTGGAGCTGCGCGCCAAGGCCAAGGCCGACAAAGACTGGGCCACCAGCGACAAGATTCGCGATGAGCTGGCTGCTGCCGGCTTTGAAGTCAAGGACACCAAGGATGGTGTCACCTGGCGATTGAACATGTAAAGTTACTTGGCAATAAGGCGGTGTACCGCTTCACGCCAGCCTTGGTAAAGCTCATCATTGTGTGGGCTTTGCTGAGGCTGGAAAGTTTTTGTCACCTTGCGGAAACCAACGACATCGGTATAGTCTTTCCAGATGCCACGGGCAAAGCCATTCATGATGACGGCACCAAGGGCAGAGGCATCGTCGACCTCGGTACAAACGACGGGGGTAGAGAGCATGTCGGCCTGGAACTGCATGAGGAACTGGTTTTTCGTAGGACCACCATCGGCAGCGATTTCCTTGAGACTGCCACCGGTAGCACGTGCCATCACGTCCACCAAGTCTTTAATCTGATAGGCAATGCTCTCCAAAGCAGCCCGCAGGAAATGGGCTTTTGTCGCGGCGAAGGTAAGTCCGAATACAGCCCCCTTCACATCGCTTTGCCACCAAGGAGCACCGAGTCCCGAGAAGGCTGGGACGATATACACACCGCCATTGTCGGCGACGCTGGTTGCCAAGGCTTCCATCTCTGAAGGATGACCCACCAACTGCAACTGGTCGGCAATCCATTTCAGCGTAGCCCCCGTGCTATAGATATTGCCTTCGAAACCATAATAGACTTTGCCGAAAGCCGAGAAGCCTACGCTGGTGACCAGACCTTCGGGGGCAGCCTTAGGCTCATCTCCGATATTCACCATTACGCTGCTGCCTGTGCCGTAGGTCACTTTGCCAGAACCGGGCTCAAAACACATCTGTCCCACCAGCGCACCATGACTGTCACCCAGCACACCGGCAATGGGGATGGGGTTGGGGAACAACCCCTCGCAGGTTGTTTCACCATAGATGGCGTCGCAAGGCTTTAATTCAGGCATCATGCTACGGGGAATGTCGAACAGCTGTAGCAGGTCGTCATCCCAGTCAAGCGTATGGATATTAAACAACATGGTGCGTGAAGCGTTGGTATAGTCGGTGGCATGTACCTTGCCGCCTGTCAGCTTCCAGATGAGCCATGTGTCAATAGTACCCATCAGCAGTTCGCCTCGCGAACATAATTCGCGAGCGCCAGCTGTGTTATCCAGCAGCCATTTGACACCGCTGGCGGAGAAGTTGGGGTCAATCAAAAGGCCGCTCTTTGCCATTACCATATCTGCTTTTCCGTCAGCCCGAAGCTGACGGCACAGTTCGGCACCACGGGTATCCTGCCATACTACGGCATTGGCGATGGGCTTGCCCGTCGTCTTGTTCCACACCACGGCGGTCTCACGCTGGTTGGTCAGACAAAGTGAAAAGTGAAAAGTGAAAAGTGAAGAATTTGCTGCCGCCATGCTTTTTGCGCCAGTCATTTGCCCGGTAGGAAATTCTTCACTCTTCACTCTTAACTTTTCACTTAACAATTTGATAGCCGTTATCAAATTGTTATAGATTTCCTCGGCATCGTGCTCTACCCAACCCGTCTGGGGATAGTATTGCTTGTGGTCGACGTTGGTGCGGGCCACCACACGGCACTGCTCGTCGAACAGCAGGGCCTTGGTCGACGACGTACTCTGGTCAATAGCGATGATGTAGTTACTCATGGGTCTGATGGGCTTAGTGGGCAATAAATGAGAGAGTGGCCTTCACGATGCCCTCGGCATCCATGCCGTAGTGGTGGAAGATTTCGGCATTGGTACCATGCACCACATTCTCGTCGGGGATACCGATAATGCGGACGGGTACGGGATGCTCTGAGATGGTTTCACAGACCATTGCTCCTAAGCCACCAAACTGCGAGTGCTCCTCGACAGTGACGATGTGACCGGTTTCTTTGGCTGCCTTGCGGATGGCTTCCTCGTCGAAGGGCTTAATCCACGACATGTCGAGCACACGTGCTGAGATGCCCTGTTCCTTCAGTTGCAGACCGGCCTGCCAGGCGTGATAGACGGTCTCGCCAGTTGCCACGATAGTTACGTCTGTGCCGTCAAGGACGGTGATGGCCTTACCCATCTCAAATGTAAAGTCATCGTTCTCATAGACATCAGGCACGGCAGCTCGACCTACTCGAACGTAACAAGGCTTGGGGCATTGACCATTGACCATTGACCATTGGCCAACGGCCAAGTATTTCACGAGCTTTTTCGTTACGCGCCAGTCGGAAGGCAGACACACCGTCATGCCAGGGAAGGTGCGCAGCACGGCGATGTCGTGCAAAGAGTGGTGGGTGGCACCCAGGGCACCATAGGCTACACCACCGCTAACCCCCAGAATGGTGACGGGGTTCTCTGAATAGGCAAGGTCCACCTTCACCTGTTCCAGTGAACGGGCTACATAGAAGCAGGCCGGACCACAGCAAAACACCTTCTTGCCACTATGTGCCAAACCGGCTGAGATGCCCACGGCATCTTGCTCGGCAATGCCACACTCCACAAACTGCTCGGGTAGTGCGTTGGCATAGTCGCCCAAGGTCACCGAACCACGGGCATCGGTGGTTACGGCGATAATATCTTTGTCCTCACGTGCCAGTTCCAGCAACGTATCGGTAAACTGTTTTCTACATGCAATCATCTTCTTATCCCTCCAATCCTTTAATTCTTTCTTCGATCTCTGCAACGGCAGCCTTGCACTGTTCTTCGTTCAGCACGCCGTGGTGCCATTTGGCGATGCCTTCCATGAAGCTCACGCCACGGCCCTTCGTGGTGTTCGACACCAGCAGGTGGGGTTTCTTGTTCGTGTAATCGATAGCGTCGAAGGTCTTGATAATGTCCTCCATAGAGTCACCATTCATCTCGACGACATCCCAGCCAAAGGCACTCCAGCGCTCCTTCACGGAGTCGATGGGCATCACGTCCTCCGTATTGCCACTAATTTGCAGGTGGTTGCGGTCGATGATAGCCACCAGATTGTCGAGTTCGTACTTATGACCGGCCATGGCAGCCTCATAGATAGAACCCTCGCCCTGTTCTCCGTCACCCATGAGTACGTAGGTCTTCCATTGCTTTTTGTCCATTTTCGCAGCAATGGCCATACCCACGCCAATGCTCAGTCCGTGACCCAGTGCACCGCTGTTCACCTCAATACCAGGCACCTCAATCGTTGGGTGGCCGCTCAGGATGCTGTCGAACTTACCCAGTGTGTCGAGCACTTCTGGTGCGAGAAAACCCTTGGCCTCCAACGTCACATACAAAGCTTCTACACAGTGACCCTTCGATAATACAAAACGGTCACGCTCAGGATTCATAACAATCCCCTCGCCTTTATGGTTCCCCTCGCCCTTTGGAGAGGGGTTAGGGGTGAGGCCTCTCATCACATGGAAATACAGTGCCGTCATCACATTCAGGCACGACAGGTCACCACCGATGTGGCCGGCCTTGGCGGCATATACCACCTCAACAAGACGCTTGCGGTTCTTCTCCGCAAGCAATTCCAATTCTTTTACGTTCATAGTCTTTAAGTATATACTTTATTTAAAGATGTATGAACGTCCGAATTGTCATCATTTTTTTCCGTTGTGATAGTTTTTATTGCTTGCTTCTATAGAATTTCTCGAGGGTGCGATAAGCATTCTCCTTCTCTGGTGAAGCAACCTCAGCTGACTCAACGTCGATCTTCATGACAGGAGCGGCATCGAGATTCTCCTTGGTGATAGCTGTCCATTGTGGAAGTCCTTCGCCATTGGGATTGCCTGTCTTGCAGAAGTTGGCGTAGTAGGAGAGGAACAGTTTGGAGATGGCATAGTCTTCTTCCTGCCAGTCGTAGTATTCGTTAGTGTCGAGTGTTCCCATGGCATACTCAATATCAGCGGAGTGAACAGCACCAGGAGCGATGGCAGGCTGCTGAGCCTCAGCTTTCTTCTCTTCGGCAGTCTTCTCGCGTACACCACCAGCCAATGCACCTACCTTGTCGCCCATCTTGGCAGAAACCTGAGGACGCGGATGCATATAGTGGTAACGATAGACGGGCTTGCCTGCCTTTGCGTGATAATCGCAGACCTTCCATGTGGGGAAACCCGTGAAGAGGTCTGAGATGAGGTCGAAGCCTTTCTGGTTCATGACGTCTTCATCCGTTGTGATGCCGTAGGCGTTAAA
Organism: Prevotella sp.; assembly: GCA_016286995.1. GTDB lineage: Bacteria > Bacteroidota > Bacteroidia > Bacteroidales > Bacteroidaceae > Prevotella. Next base: position 7,476 of record JAEEVA010000042.1, on the reverse strand, counting down.
GATCTCGTCGGTCATATCACCAAACTGAGCCTTCAGGACGTTCTTGTAGTTCTGGACGGTGGGTGCCTGACCCTGCAGTGCCTGTGCGGGATGGGCTTCCAAAGAGTTCCAGCCTGCCAGCAGGGGTACCTGAGCCTGTTCGCCCTTCTCGAAGACCTCGTCGGCACTCTCCTTCATAAAGTAACCGTCGAGTACCACGTTAGCCATTCCCTTGGGGGGCAGGAGCTTCTGGAGCGAGTCGGCGTTCAATGCCAGCGCATCAGCCAGACTTGCGATACCAGCCTGCTTCAGCAGTTCTGCCCCTGCAGCATCAGCCTCTGCCTGAGAAGCCGCCTTATACGGCAGCACCTCTGCACCCGACGAGAGCATGGCACCGGCTATCAGGTTCTTGGAGAGCGGAGAACACATGAGGAGCGATACGGAGAAAGAACCGGCCGATTCACCTACAATGGTAATCTTAGCAGGGTCGCCACCAAAGGCCTGGATATTATTCTTTACCCATTGGATGGCTGCCACCTGGTCGAGGAAGCCATAGTTGCCACTTCCCTTATAGTCGGATGCTGCTGTGAGTTCTGGATGGGCAAAGAATCCAAACACGCCTTCACGATAGTTGGCTGTTACGCCGATAACACCTTCCTTGGCAATGGCGCTTCCGTCATAACGGGGCTCACTGCCAGAGCCAGCCATCAGTCCACCACCATTAAAATAGATAAGTACGGGAAGGGCATCAGCCGTTGTCTTTGCAGTCGTCCAAATGTTGAGATAGAGACAGTCCTCACTACGCTTAGGACCACGGAAAGCCATATCGCCGAAAACGTCGAGCTGCATGGGGTCGTCGCCAAACTGCTTGGCCTCACGAATACCTTCCCAAGGCTGGACAGGCTGAGGTGCCTTCCAACGGAGTTCGCCTACCGGTGCCTGTGCGAAGGGAACGCCCAGGAATTTCTTCACGCCATCCTGTTCGAAACCTTCGAGGATGCCATACTGGGTATTTACTTGGAGGGAAACCTCCGTTGCCTGCTTCTGAGTGCATGCACTCAAGACTGCGATACAAGAGACTGCAAGCATCGTGAAAAAATGGTTTATTTTAGTCATCATGATGTCAATTTTTATGTTTCTTTATAGGATTATAAGCTTTTTAGTGTAACATGGGAGGACGTTTCTATCTGTAGACATCCTCTTTCTTCAGTTCTACCACCTTACCATAGCGGGCGAGAGCTTTCATGTCGGTGAGTTTCTTGTCACCAATGACAATCCAGACGCGGTTCTGATTCCTGGCAATATGTTGCTGGTGGAACTGCATGACATCGTCGGCAGTGACAGTAGGTAACAGGCGAACCACGTCATCGAGAGGGTTACGGGTATAGCCTAACCTGCGCTGGTTGGCTACGAATTTGGCTACCGTACGGAAGGTTGGATAGTCGTTCTGGACGTCACTCAGCACACTCTGACGGGCAGCCTCCAGATTCTCTTCCTTCATAGGCATCTGACGTAGCAGCGAGTCGATGGTGGCGATAGCCTCTAACGTCTTGTCAGCCTGAGTACCGGTAGCAGTGATGTAGCCAAGGGGTTCCTGGGGATGCTGGGTGATACTTGTCCTATAGCCCTTGCCGCCTGTTGAATAGGCCAGCGAACGGAATTCACGGACGTTTTGGAACAGTACCGACGACATGCCACCACCGAAATACTCGTCCCACAGCTTGAACTTTGCACGCTGTTCGTGCGTCGGCAGGGCACTGATGGCGTCGTAGCTGACAATATAGTTCTGACGCGACTTCGGCACGTCATAGAAGTAGACGGTAGGCTCCGAATACTGCTGCAACGGACGGAAAGTGTCTGCCTCCGGTTTGGTACACTGTGCCAGCGGCAGTATTTGTTGCGTTGTCAACGCGACATCCTCTATGGGCTGGCGACCACAGTAGAACAACTCGCAGTCGTACTGCTGCAACTCATGGAACAAACTGAGCAGGTCGTCACTCTTTAGGGCCTTGACCTCTTTCTTCGATAGCTGGGTCAGGTTCTTTGACTTCTGACCGTACAGAATCTTCTCCATGACAGGTCTGGCAACGTCGTCCTTCTGCTTGCCGAAACTCTTACGGGTCACCTTATCGGCATCCCTGGCCTCGTCGAGGGCTTCGTCGTCGCCCTTGGCAGCACGCAGGAAATGGGCCAGCAACTGCAGAGCGGGTTTTAGCTGACTGTCAGGACCTGTCAGGTTGATACTAGTGTTGACGTCACCTTCTGCTATCTCCATCGTGGTGCTGATACGCTGCCAGGCCTGTTCCAGCTGCTGCTTCTTCAGCGAATCAGTGCCGAGAGCATTCAGATAAGGTGCCAGCACGGCCATTTTTGGGGTATGTAGCGTACCGTCCTTATAGCGTATCGTGAATGTAAAGATGTCGTTGACGGGGTTCTCCTTATAATATAAGATGACGTGGTCGTTGAGTTTCCGGGTGGTGACGTCTCGGTCGAAGTCGACGGTACGGATGACGGTTCCCTTGACGGGAATCTTCTCCAGTTCAAGGGCAAAGGCTGACTTGGCATCCATGTTCTTCGGACTGATGGGTTTGTAGCCAGGCTGTTTCAGCGTCTCCTTGTCCGGCGTGCCGTATTTCTTCGTCAGCGTGATGTGGTTGGCGCTATAGTATTTCTTGGCAGCGGCTACCACCTCCTCCTTTGTCACATGTTTGATGTGTTCAATCTTGTCGAGCACGTCCTGCCACGTCTTACCCTTCGAGAAAGCGTCTACCAGCAGTTGCGAGCGGTCTTCGATGGTCTCCAGCGACTGCTCGGCCGCCATTACCAGTTCCTGTTTCAGGGCTTCCAACTGTGCATCGCTGAACTGGCCGTCCATCACCTGCTGTACCTGTTCCAGCACACGGGTTTCGGCGGTCTTCATCTTACCCAGCAGTTTCGGAATGATAAGGACAGCCGAACCGGCAGCATCGTCAAAACCTACCGTCGTGGCCAAAGCCATCATCACCTTGTGCTCGTTCATCAGCGAGTCGAGACGTCCGGCCTTGCCGTTCGACAGCAGGCCGTTGGCCAGCTCAAGGGCGTCGGCATCGGGTTCGAAGTCGGTGGGTGCCTTGTATATCAGGGCCTCGACACCAATTATCGGTATGGGTAGCTTCACCTCGGTTTTCTCGTCGGTGCCGATGGCAGGCATCGGACTATAGCCACGCTGTGGCACAGGACCGGTCTGTACACGTCCGAAGGTCTGCTCCAGTAGTGCCGTCAGCGTCGAGTCGGGGGTGATATCACCACACAGGATGAGTCCCATGTTCGAGGCCACATAGTATTTCTTGTAGAATGCCGCCATATCTGATAACCGCGGATTCTTGAGGCTTTCCGTCGAGCCGATGATAGGATAGGCGTAGGGCTGCGTCTTGAATACGGCCTGGAAAACCTTTTCCATGGCGTCGCCCAGTTCGTCGGCCGAGCGGTTCTTCTCTTCGTAGACATTCTCCAGCTCACCTTGGAAACCGCGGAATACGGGTGCCATCAGGCGTTCGGAGTTCAGCCAGCACCATTGTTCCATGAACTGCGGAATGAATTCATTATGATAGTAGGTCATGTCGTAGCCCGTACCGGCATTCAGGCCACTGCCGCCGTATTTCGATATCAGGCGGTTGAACTCGTTTGGGATGACATAGTCGGCGGCCTTCAGACTCAGTTCGTTGATATGCATCTGGATACGTGTGCGCTCGGCCTCGTCCCTGGTCTGCGACAGCAGGTCGTACTGTGCAGAGATACTGTCGAGCCACGGCTTCTCCTGTTCGTAGTCGGTGGTACCTAGGCGGTCGGTACCCTTGAACATGATATGCTCGAAGTAGTGGGCGATGCCCGTGTTCGGACAGTCTTTGGCACCAGCTTTGACCACTACGGCACCAAACACCTTCGGCTGCGAATGGTCTTCGTTCAGCCAGACGGTCATGCCATTACTCAGTTTCAACTCCTTCACTTGCAGCTGCGCACTGACAACCAGACTTGTCAAAACAGTTGCTATCACAAAAATTATGCGTCTCATATGCCTCTTATATTGCTTTGTTGGTGTGATTTGTTGTGCAAAGTTAGTAATAATTCAAAAAAACTTCGTAACTTTGCACACCAAATTAAAGAAGTTTAAGTAAAAAGGTAAAAAGTAAAAAGGTAAAAAGTAAAAAGGTAAAACAGTAAAACTATATCGATTATGGCAAAGAAAGCATTATTGATGATTCTCGATGGATGGGGAATCGGTAAACATGGTAAGGGTGACGTTATCTTTAATACGCCAACTCCGTATCTGGACTATCTGACTGCCGTCAGCGCACACTCACAGCTGCAGGCCAGTGGTGAGGATGTTGGTCTGCCCGACGGACAGATGGGTAACTCTGAGGTGGGACACCTCAATATCGGTGCTGGACGCATTGTGTATCAGGATTTGGTAAAGATCAACCGTGCCTGCAAGGACGGCAGCATCGTGGAGAATCCGCAGGTGAAGGCCGCTTACACATATGCTAAGGAGAACAACAAGAAGCTGCACCTGATGGGTCTGTGCTCTGATGGTGGCGTCCACTCTTCTTTGGATCATCTGTTCAAGCTCATCGAGGTTGGCAAGCACTACGGTCTGAAGAACCAGACTTTTGTACATTGCTTCATGGATGGTCGTGATACCGACCCCCGCTCTGGTAAGGGTTTCATTCAGCAGGTGACGGATGTCTGTGCCGCTAATGACGCTGCCATCGCCAGCATCGTAGGCCGTTTCTATGCCATGGACCGCGACAAGCGCTGGGAACGAGTAAAAGAAGGTTACGCCTTGCTGGTCAACGGCGAAGGCAAGCAGGCCACCGATATGATTCAGGCCATGCAGGAGAGCTATGACGAGGGTGTTACCGACGAGTTCATCAAGCCCATCCACAACAGCACCGTCAACGGCTGCATCGAGGAAGGCGACGTTGTCATCTTCATCAACTTCCGTAACGACCGCGCCAAGGAGATGACCATTGCGCTGACACAAGAGGACATGCCTGAGCAGGGTATGAAGACCATCCCCGGTCTGCAGTACTACTGCATGACGCCATACGATGCTAACTTCAAGGGTGTGCACATCCTGTTCCCGAAGGAGAACGTCGAAGACACGCTGGGTGAATACCTGAGCCGTCAGGGCAAGAAGCAGCTGCACACTGCCGAGACTGAGAAGTACGCCCACGTCACCTTCTTCTTCAATGGTGGCCGTGAGGCTCCGTTCGATGGTGAAGACCGCATCCTGGTGCCCTCTCCCAAGGTGGCTACCTACGACCTGAAGCCCGAGATGTCTGCCTACGAGGTGAAGGACAAGCTCGTTGCTGCCATCAATGAGAACAAGTACGACTTCATTGTTGTCAACTTCGCCAACGGTGATATGGTGGGTCATACCGGTGTCTACAATGCCATTGCCAAGGCCGTATGGGCTGTCGACCACTGTGTAGAGGCTGTCATCGAGGCTGCCAAAGCCAACGACTACGAGGCTATCATCATTGCCGACCACGGTAACGCTGACAATGCCATCAACCCCGACGGCACACCGAATACCGCCCACTCACTGAACCCCGTACCCTTCATCTACGTGACCAACAACAACTCGGCAACGGTGAAGGACGGTCGTCTGGCCGACGTGGCTCCCTCCATCCTGCACATCATGGGTCTGGAGCAGCCTGCCGATATGACGGGTGAAAATCTAATTGTAGATTGAGGATTGAGGAATGTGGAATGGTCGCCTATGGCGATTATCAGTGAAGAATTGAGAATTCGTCATTCAATCATCGCAGCGAAGCGAGAATCATTCAACACTCAACATTCAACACTCAACAATTAAGATGAACATCTTTCATACAGCACCACTATTAATACCCGCCATCTGCCTGATGGCGGGTATTGTTGTTGGCAGCTACCATCCGCTACCGGCATGGTGGCTGGCCGTGTTGGCGGCATTAGTCGTTGCGGCTTGTCTGTTATGGAGATTCCACCGACTTCAGGTGACGACCATGATGGCTGCCGTCGTGCTCTTTGGCGCCTTGCTGGTGAACGTCAGGGGCGCAGAAAAGGGTGCAGAAGGATTTGGTCCTTCTGCGCCCTTCTTCCACCACCAGCGCGAACTCCTACTCCAGCGTTTCGAAGAGGCAGGACTCAGTGGCGACCAGTATGCCGTAGTGGCGGCGATGACGCTAGGCGACAAGTCGGCACTGACCCGCGAACTCAAAGAGACATACAATGTCACGGGAGCCTCACACATCCTGGCACTCAGCGGTCTGCATTTGGGCATCATCTATGCTTTGCTGTCACTCCTGACTGTTGGGCGGCGGTGGCGCTCCATCACGCAAATACTTATCATTCTCAGCATCTGGGCCTTTGTCTTCCTGGTTGGCATGCCCACCAGTGTGGTTAGGGCAGCAGTCATGCTGACGGTCTATGCCCTTCTGTCATTGGGCTACCGCGAACGGATGTCTGTCAACACGCTAGCCTTCACGGCTATCGTCATGCTGCTGTACAATCCACTGTCGCTGTTTACCGTCAGCTTCCAGCTGTCATTCATGGCAGTACTGTCCATCCTGTTGTTCGCGCCTTTGTTCAACCGTGCCTTCTCAGCAGAATACCTGCAGAGCCACCGTGTGGTAAAATGGCTGTGGGGCATCGCTGCCGTGTCGTGTGCGGCACAAATCGGCGTGGCGCCACTCATTGCCTACTATTTCGGACGCTTCTCGCCGTGGTTCCTGCTCTCCAACTTCATCGTCATCCCTGCCGCCACCGTTATCCTTTACTTGTCGCTGCTCGTCCTGCTCATTCCGGGCCTGGCAGTCCTGTTAGTAAAAGTGGTGGCGTTCCTCAACGGCATGCTAACCCACCTGTCGGCACTACCTGCTGCCAGCATCGAGGTATCGCCGTCGTTATTGCAGGTTATCCTTATCTACATGGTCATTCTGGCCGCCTACGTCATGCTTGCAACATACAAAAAAAACGACAGAGTCGGATAAACCCGTTAGAAGGTACAAGCAAAGCCGTTGAGAGGTGCGGGCAAAGGCGTTGAGAGGTGCGGGCAAAAGCGTCGGATGGTTGGGACAAAGCGTATGGAAGTCCGAGGGTAAAGTTAAATCAGTGCCGTTGAACGTTAAATCGGTGCTACTGAACATTAAATCAGCGACGCTGAATGTTAAATCAGCGACATTGTCGAGGCCTTTTCGAAACTTTGCATACCTACGGGGTACTTTCTCTTCGTTGCCATATATATCTTATTCTATACGCTTTCGTTTGCAAACGATAAATAAAAAAATCGGACTGACCAAACATCAGTCCGATTTTTATTATTGAGCGAGCTTTATTCTCACTTAATCACGACCTTGAACTTCGTTCGAGCTCGTTCACGTTCGATAAAGCATGAACGAGCTCATGCTCTATTCTCACTTAATCACGACCTTGAACTTCGTTCGAGCTCGTTCACGTTCGATAAAGCATGAACGA
>JAEEVA010000041.1 GCA_016286995.1 Prevotella sp. | reverse complement strand
TCTTTGCCCAGGATATTTGCCATACCCCCGAACTCGAAAGTCAGATGAATACTTTCGACTGGCTGACGCTTCACTATATCTGGAAAGGTAATGCAGAGGCTGTTTATAATGAGAGTTGCCCGAAATTAATAGAAATGGGGTTGATTGCAGAAGATGTGTATTTTGGATATGTCCTTTCCACCCGTTATCTGCTTTATAAGCCACATGTAAAATCAGTCGCTGGGCAATATGACATCAATCATATCCAAATAGTATATCATGTGATTCGGCGTAACGGCGATGCCTCCATGAGTGATTTTGTGGCAGCATTCGACGGCATTTTGACACAAAAGCAAGTGCGTAACCTCATCGAAGGTCTCTGCAAGACACCACTGATTGCTTCACATGGTAATGCACGTGCTACGAGATATAACTGGATAAATAGTAACACTTAAACCGAACAAATATGCGACAAAGATTCTTTTATTTATTTCTATTAGCTACGGTACTTGTCTCTTGCTCTGGAGACAAAGTGAAGTATCGTATCGGAGTATCACAGTGTTCGGATGACATTTGGCGCGACAAGCAGAATGCGGAATTGAAGATGGGCGCCTACTTCCACGACGGTGTGGCATTGAAGTTTGCCGCCGCTTACGATAGCGACGAGCGTCAGGTGCAGCAGATTGACAGTCTTGTGAATGAGGGTATCGACTTGCTGATTGTGGCTCCGAATCAGGTGCAGACTATCTCGCCTGCCATCGATCGTGCCTACGACAAAGGAATCCCCGTGATTGTGTTTGAACGCAAGACCAGTTCACAGAAATATACCGCTTTTATTAGTGCCGACAACTACGAGATGGGACGTGTGATGGGCGAGTATATCGTCACGCGACTTCACGGACAGGGTTCAGTACTGGAGATTAAGGGACTGGAAGGCTCTTCGCCCTCCATCGAGCGTCATAACGGTTTTATGGACGCTATCAAGAATGCACCAGGCATCAAGGTCGTTGCCTCGTTACAGGGCGACTGGACCGAGCTGAAGGCTTACGAGAGTACTCAGCAATGGCTCCTTAATAATAAAGATGTACGCGTAGACCTGGTGTTTGGCGCCAACGACCGTACAGCGATGGGAGCAAGGAAAGCTCTTGGCAAGGATGTGCTATACTGTGGCATTGACGGCCTGCCGGGAGAGAACGGCGGCATCCAACTGGTGCGCGACTCTTTGCTCGACGCTTCGTACATCTATCCCACACATGGTGATCAAATCATTGAATTGGCCGTTAATATTCTCGAAGGAAAACCCTACGAGAAAGAGACGCTGATGATGTCGGCCTTGGTGACAAGCGACAATGCCAAGGTGCTGCTGATGCAGGGCGAGGAGTTGATGCAACAGGCTGATCGTCTGGAACAGTTACACAATAAAGCCGACAACTACCTGCATAAGCTTGACACGCAGCGTATTGTGAATTGGCTGGCCATCGGCATCATCGCATTACTCATCGTCGTCATCGTATTGTTCTACCTCTATCATTTGCGGAAAATCAATATGCAAAGAGAGCGCGTAGTTAACACTTTATGGAACCTTAAACCAGAAAATGTCCCAGCCGCTTCTGAACCCTCTGAGTCCCCCCAAAAGTCCGAAATACCAGAGGAATTAGAAAGTACCGTTATTCCTGAGGAGAGCGACCCCACAGCTGTCTCTTTGTTTATTACTCGTTTTAAGGATGTCGTAGAAGCCCGTCTGACTGACAGTGATATCAGTGTGGAGGATTTGGCTGCAGACATGAACCTCAGCCGTGTACAGCTCTACCGCAAGGTAAAAGGCCGTTACTGGCTCGTCACCTGTTGAATTGCTGCGCACCGCCCGTCTGAACCGTGCCTACCAGTTGTTGCTCACCACCGACAAGAGCGTCTCTGAGGTGGCCTACGCCGTAGGCTTCACTGCTCCCAGTTACTTTACGAAATGTTTCAAAGAGGAGTATGGTATGGTGCCGGGTGACGTAAGGAAGTAAAAAGTGAATAATTTGCTGCCACTTAATGTGCGAAAGCTAAGAAATATCGTTCATTCCATCACAAAAATGTTACATTGCAACATATTTTGCACGGGATGAACGATATTTTTCATACACATATTAGTTTTGTTTGTACTTTTGTAGCAGAAATTTTAACGCAAACAGTATTAACAAACTAAAAACGTAATGCAAATGAAACAAGCGAAACGATTCATTCTGAGTTTCCTAGCAACGATGCTGTGTACAATAATGTACGCGCAACAGGAAATCACTGGCACGGTGACCGACGAAATGGGTCCGGTCATTGGTGCGACAGTTATGGAGAAGGGCACGACCAACGGTACGGTGACCGACTTCGACGGTAACTTTAAGCTGAAGATAGAGGCAGGCAAGACGCTGGTGTTTACCTACATCGGCTATCAGACGCAAGAGCTGCCTGCTGCCAATGGCATGAAGGTAGAGTTGAAAAGCGATGCCCAATTGCTAAACGAAGTGGTGGTAACGGGTTATCAGGTACAGCGTAAGGCAGACTTGACAGGTTCCGTAGGTGTCATTGAGACCAAGGACTTCAAGGCCAGCAACACCGACCCCATGTCATCATTGCAAGGTAAGGTGCCTGGCATGACTATCAGAAGTAACGGCTCTCCTTCCGGCGAGGCTGATGTGCATATCCGTGGTATCGGCAGTATGGGTGGCTCGAGCACTGCACCTCTTTATATAGTAGACGGTATGCCTTACAGCGGTTCTATGAACAATTTGAACGCAAACGATATTGAGACCATGCAGGTGTTGAAGGATGCTGCCTCTGCCTCCATCTACGGAAGCCGCGCTGCCAATGGTGTGATCGTTATTACTACCAAGAAGGGCAAGAAGGGCGACAAGATCAATATCGACTTCAATGCTTCCGTTTCGGCATCTTGGATGACTCAGAAGATGAAGCTTCTCAACAGCCAGCAGTATGCTACTGCTCTGGTTCAGGCAGCACTGAACGACGGCAAGAACCCTCATGACTATGCTCAGAACTACGGTCTGTCGCTGACGGTCGATGGTGGCACACCTATTACGGTGTATAATCCTGCTACGGGCGCTATGGAATCATATACCGTAGGCGGATTCTACGACGGCTTTATGAACGCTAAGAAGACTATGCCGTACAGCGATACCGACTGGGTAGACGAAATCGGACGTACAGGTATCACCCAGAATTACGACATCGCTTTCTCGAAGGCCAGCGAAAAGACCACGCAACTTTTCTCCTTCGGCTATAAGAAGGCCCTGGGTGTGTTGAAGCATACCGACTTTGAGAACTTCTCAGCCCGCATGAACAGCAGCTATAAGCTCAATAGCATTGTCAGTGTCGGTGAGAACGCTCAGTTCTCTTATTCAAATAGTGTCGATTGCGCACCTCTGGAGAATGCCCTGAAGATGGCTTCCACACTGCCTGTCTATGAAATCGACGGCGAGACCTTTTCTGGTCCTGTAGGTGGTATGAGCGACCGTCAGAATCCGATGCGCGAACTCTATCATAACAAGGACAATAGTCTGAAGAAGTGGCGCATCTTTGCCAATGCCTACGTTGACATCACACCAATCAAGGGCATGCTCTTCCGTTCAAACTTTGGTATTGACTATACCAACGGCTATATCCGCAGCCTGCAGCATACTTTCGATTCAGACGTCGTGAAGAACAGCACAAGTGCCAGCACGATGTCACAAAGCCACAGCACCAAGTGGACATGGTCGAACACCCTGCAGTATAACTTTGATATTGTGGAGAATCATAACCTGAACATCCTTGCCGGTATTGAGCATCATCGTGACAATGGTATTGACTTCTCAGCACGCCGTGAAGACTATCCGCTCGAGACCTTAGATTATATGTGGCCCGGTGCAGGCACAGGCATACAGACGATTACAGGTGGTGGCGATAGCTACAAGCTTATGTCTTACTTCGGCAAGATTGACTATAACTGGAACGACCAGCTGCTGGCTTCCGTCACCATGCGTTACGACGGCTCTAGCCGCTTTGGTAAGAACAACCAGTACGGTTTCTTCCCCTCGGCATCTCTCGGTTACCGTATCTCTAAGCACATCAATGCCGACTGGCTTCGCGACTGGAAGCTCCGCGTCAGCTATGGTGTGACCGGTAATCAGGGCATGAACTCCAACAATGCCCACTACGGACTCTATATGGCCAATTATGGTTCCGACCGTGAAAATTCAACTGCCTATGATGTCAACCTGCAAGGTTCAGGCACACTGCCCTCTGGTTACTTCAAGAGTCAGTCGGCCAACGAAGACCTGAAGTGGGAGCAGTCGTCGCAGTGGAACTTCGGTACCGACTTCTCACTGTTCGGCGGTGACCTGTACGGATCTTACGACCTGTTCTTCAAGGAAACCAAGGACATGCTCGTTCAGCCTGCCTTCCTCGGAGCCATTGGTTTTGGTGGTCAGACTTGGATCAACGGTCCTACACTGAAGAACTGGGGTATGGAACTGAATCTGGGTTATCGCCACACAACGGCATACGGACTGTCTTACGACATCACAGGTAACGTGGACTTCTACCGCTCAAAGGTGACTTACCTGCCGGAGAACTCCAAGAACTCCTACGAGCACAACGACTACCACAATCTGGCTAAGGACGAGAAGGCTTACGGTTCGCTCATCGGTTATGTAGTAGAAGGACTGTATCAGAGTCGCGAGGATGTACTCGCTCATGGACAGGCCGGAGCCCGTGTAGGCGGCTTAAAATATGCCGACCTCAATGGCGACGGTAAGATCAACGAGGCCGACCGCACATGGATCTACAATCCCGTACCTAATTTCTCATACGGTATCAATGTCAACCTGGCTTACAAGAACTTCGACTTTACGATGTTCTGGCAGGGTGTGGCTGGTGTCGATGTCATCAATAACCAGAAATACCAGACCGACTTCTGGAGCATCACTGATGCCGGTTCTAACAAGGGCGAGCGTCTGATTGATGCCTGGACGCCTGCTAACAGCAGTTCATCGATTCCTGCCCTGACCACATCGAATGGTGCCGACGAGGGTCGTCTGTCTTCCTACTTCGTGGAGAACGGTTCTTATGCCAAGATGCGTACCTTGCAGCTGGGCTATAAGTTCCCTGCCCAGCTGGCGAAAAAGCTGTTGCTCTCCAGTGCCCGCATCTATCTCTCTGGCGACAATCTCCTGCTCATTAAGTCAAGTTCGCTGACCTGCTCTGACCCCGAGAATACGGCATGGGACTATCCTCACACAGCCTCCTTTACATTTGGTATACAGGTGGGATTCTAAGAAGTTAAGAATTAAAAGTTAAGAATTAAGAGTTATGAAAAAGATTCAATTATATATCGCGGCTTTGCTGCTTTCGGTATTTGCAGTTTCCTGCACCGTTGACGATGTGAAGCCACAGGGCACGCTGGACGAAGAGACAGCCTATTCAAGCCCCGACAAGCTGGTTACCGCAGCATACGCCAAACTGGGCGACGACTGGTATTCCTATCCGTTTAATCTCTGGCCTTACGGCGATATGAGTGCCGACGACTGTCTGAAAGGTGGTTCTGGTGAAAACGACACCGGCTATCATCCCATGGAGATTTTCTCTACCTTGCAGCCCGACCGTGGTGAGTTCGATGAGTTGTGGTATCAGCTTTACAGCGCCATTTCCCGTTGCAACCGTGCCATCGAGGCCATCAACGAGATGGAAACACCTAACGCCCAGCTGATGGCAGAGGTGCGCTTCCTCCGCGCCCACTTCTATTATAAGTTGCAGCAGATGTGGTACGAGGTGCCCTTCATCACCGAAGGCATGACCAATGCCGACATCGAAGCTACACCACAGAGCTCACACGACCAAATCATGCAACAGATCATCGACGACTTCCAGTATGCCTACGAGAATCTGGCCGAGGCCGCTCCCGGCACTACCGGACGTGCTCACAAGGTGGCTGCCGCTGCTTATCTCGCCAAGTGCTACCTGAATTGGGCATACGGTGACGGTTATGAGGCAACAACTGGTTACAACCACGTTGATCAGGCCAAGATTCAGAAGGTGATTGAATATACTGAGGTGGTGAAGAATTCGCCCTACGGATATCTCGACACCTACGGAAACATCTTCCTGCAGGATTATGCCAACTCTGTGGAGAGTATCTTTGCCGTACAGCACTCCAACAGAGCCGACGACGGAACGAAATACGGACGCGCCAATTGGTCGAATATGCTGAATGGTGTATGGGGTATCTGGTCGTGCGGATGGGATTTCCACAAGCCGTCGCAGAACCTGGTCAACGCCTTCAAGACCCGCAACGGTCTGCCTATGGACGATTTCGATGCTGACCACAATGCGATTGTTGTCAATGGTGCCGACTTGAAGTACAAATATGATCCCCGTCTTTTCCACACCGTCGGCATGCCTACCTATCCTTATAAGTATGAGGAGCAGTACACGCTGACCAAGGCCAACAGTCGTACCCCCAACACTTACGGCTACTACTGTTCGATGAAGGAAGTTCCGCAGCGCTCCAAGGGTGAGGACTACGACATGCCCTGGCAGGCTTTCGGTGTGAACGACTACGTGCTGCGTTATACCGACGTGATGCTAATGCGTGCCGAGGCTCTGATAGAAAAGGGCGATCTGAACGGAGAGGCTCTGCAGATTATCAACGATATCCGTAGCCGTGCCAAGAAAGATATCAATGCTACCTCACTCATCGGCTATGCCAAGGATCAGTGTGACATCGCACTCTATGGTGGCTTCGCAACCAAGGACGATGCCCGCAAGGCACTGCGCTGGGAGCGTCGCGTAGAGCTGGCTATGGAAGGACACCGCTTCTTCGACCTGCGTCGCTGGGGCATGCTCTCTACTACGCTCAACAAGTATTTTGAGACTGAGAAGACTGACGAGTACGACTCTCAGACCTACGCCCTCTACTACAAGGATGCCTTCTTCACTGCTGGCAAGAACGAGTACTTCCCCATCGCCAACAACCAGATGAACTACGTACAGGGACTCTATCATCAGAATAAAGGCTATTAAACAATGCATAATTCATAATGCACAATTCACAATTAAATAACGAAAGAGTTATGAAAAAGATATATCAATTAATTTGTGCAATCTGCGTCATCTGTGGTTTCGCAGCTTGTCAGGACAGAGACCTCCCAGGATCTGGCGAGATGCAGATTGCCAGTCCCGATGTGACAACAATCAACGGCACGCCCAGTGGTGACAATAATTACGACTATACGATTACGTGGCCACAAAGCAGTCAAGGTGCTACCATGCAGGTGGCCGTCTACAAGAACGGCACTCAGATGCAGGCACTTACGCCATGTCCTTCAGGTTCATTCACATTGAAGAACCTCGAGACCAATCAGCTCTATGAGTTCCTCTTCAAGTATGCCAACAATGATGCACTCTCGAATGGCGTAATGACCAGCTACACCCGTCCTGGTGCATCGGCTCCAAGCGATTTGAAGTTTGAGCAGATTGACATCAGCGACGATCAGCGCGACATGCAGGTAACATGGGAAGCCAGTCCCGATGCTACATCATACATCCTGAAGCTGGTGAACGGCGATGGTAGTAGAGTGGTTGAGGAGACTGTCAACGGCACTTCCTATCTGCTGAAGAATGTCCAGATGAAGGAACGCTGGGAGGCTACCCTGATTGCCCAGAACAATGAAGGCAAGGCGCTGCCTATCTATGGCTCAGGTAAGGTTGGCGGCAAGATTCCCGGTTTCCTCTCCGAATATGCCACACCAGAGGAACTTATTGCCAATGGCGACGACGACGAGGCTAGTGCTTGGTTATGGTTCCACGAGAACTATCCAAAGGGAGAATATATTTACTTCGGCAATATCAGCAAGGTCGAGGACATTGAGGACTACCGTATGCTCTTCTGGCTCCGCGACCTCGAGACCGGCAATGCTGACGACATCTGGAACTTCTCTGACCTCGCCAAGAATGCCGCTCCCTGCATCGAACAGTATGTGAAGAATGGCGGTAACCTCCTGCTCTGGCAGCATGCCGTACCCTACATCGGCACCATCAACCGTCTGGCTACATCCACGCTGCGTGGTGTAAGCAATGCCTTCGGCTGCGGCGTCGGTGGCTGGAATGGCGACGTATGGAAGATGGGCGTATGCCTCAACACCGGTTCGTTCTCAAAGGACCTCAGCACGCATCCCATCTACGCAGGCATCCCCACCGAGAAGCTCAACGATAACTGCTTCAAGGCCATCGCCTTCAAGGGTGCAGGATGGACCGAAGACCACAACTGTCTGTTCTTCGACATCCCTGTGAAACTCACTGGTCTCGACAACACCTCTGAGGAGTGCTACAACGTTCTGACCGAACAGTTTGGCATCTATCCCCTCGGCACATGGGACAGCCAGGTCAACTGGGTATCACAGCTCAACGTCTGGGAGGCCAAGGGTGCAGAGAAGGCTCCCGAGGGATTCCAGAAGGGCGCTGGAACCGTGCTCTGCATCGGTAATGGCGGTTGTGAGTTCTCGATGAAGAACGAGGACGGCACCCCCGATAAGAGCGCCAATCCCAAGAACAACTCTTGCCAGCCCAACATTCTGAAGTTAGCAAAGAACAGTGTCGAATACCTCATGTCGATTTGATTTTAGATTTTGATTCATAATAAGGTATTAGTTAAATTTAAACGGTGTGGCTCGTTACGAGTCGCACCGTTTTCCGAAAAAGAATAAACGTTCATTGCTTGCAAATTTGTTGCAATGAACGTTTTTTGTTAGTGTTTGCATCATTATTTATAGGATATTAGGAAGGAATGTACTACTTTTGCAGCAGTTAATTTCAAAACTAAAAACTTTGGTGAAGATGAAAAAAACGATTTTGATGCTTATGGCTATGCTGATGATGATGTCAGCGAAGGCTCAGGTAAATCCAACGGTGTTGGGTGACAAGTATGCTATGCTGAAGGTAAAACAGGGACAGAAGTACTTGTTGCTGCCCGTGCAGGAGTCGGAAGACATTGCAGCTATTGCAGTGTTGGACGGGAAGAATGAGATGTCGAAGCGGCTGAACGTGAAGTTGGCTATCGACCGTGTAGACTATTTTGTTCCTCTGGAACTAAAAGGCGCAAAGCTGCTTGACATTGAGTTTCATGGCGACCGCAGACAAAAGGGTGCCGTGGGTGAGTTTGTCTGCTGGAAGAAGATGAAGTACTCCGAAACGTTCGACACGACGAATCGCGAGCATTTCCGTCCTTTATATCATCACACGCCCGTATATGGGTGGATGAACGATCCCAATGGTATGTTTTATAAGGATGGTGTGTGGCACCTTTACTATCAGTGGAATCCCTATGGTTCACAGTGGGAGAACATGACGTGGGGACATTCTACCTCTCGCGACCTTATACACTGGGAGGCACAGCCCACGGCTATCGAGGCCGACTGGCTGGGCAGCATCTTCAGTGGTTCGTGCGTAACCAATGGCGATGAGGTGGTAGCCATGTACACCTCGGCAGGTCACCACCAGACGCAGTCGATAGCTGTGTCGAAGGATGGTGGGCGCACGTTTACGAAATATGCTGGCAATCCGGTGCTGACAACCAGTGATGTGGCCGACTTCCGCGACCCGCGTCCATTCTGGAATGAGGACATCAAGGCATGGAACCTGATACTGGCTGCTGGTCAGGAGATGCGTATCTATTCGTCGAAAGACCTGAAGGAGTGGAAATACGAGAGCTCGTTCGGCAAGGAATACGGTAATCACGGTGGTGTGTGGGAATGCCCCGACCTGTTCGAAATCAAGAATGAGAAATTAGGTATGAGAAATTGGGTGCTCATTTGTAATATCAACCCCGGAGGGCCGTTCGGAGGCTCAGCAACACAGTATTTCGTCGGTCAGTTTGATGGACACAAGTTCACCTGTGAGTCGAAGCCTGAGATAACGAAGTGGCTCGATTATGGCAAGGACCACTATGCCACGGTGTCGTTCTATAATGCTCCAGACAATCGACGCACAGTGCTGGCATGGATGTCGAACTGGCAGTACGCTAACCAGGTGCCTACGAAGCAATTCCGCTCAGCTAATTCCATTCCTCGCGACTTAGGGCTGTTCCAACATGGCGAAGAGACCTACGTGAGCGTGGTGCCCTCAAAGGAGATGCTGGCCGTGCGTGGCGCAAAGGTAAAGCAGCCGACAGAGGCCTGTGAGATAGTCATCGACGTGAAGAAGCAGGCAGAGATAGTTCTCTCAAATGCAAAGGGCGAGCAGGTCACGATGAAGTACGACGGTCTGAAGCAGACATTCACGATGGACCGCACAAAGAGCGGCGACGTAAGCTTCAGCGAGGCTTTCCCCTGCGTGACCGAGGCTCCGACTTACGGCACCATCAAGCAGCTGCGCATCTTCATCGACCGCTGCAGTATTGAGGCTTTCGACGCCGACGGCAAAATGGCGATGACCAATCTCGTGTTCCCCTCGGAGCCCTATAATAGTATAAAAGTAAAGGGCGGCAAAGCCACAATCTATCAAATTGAGAATTGATAATTGATAATTGAAAATTGAAAATTGAAAATTAAATATTATGGGTAATCAAAACAAATCCATTTATCTGATTCCTGTGATGCTCTGCTTCTTCTGCATGGGCTTCGTGGATCTGGTGGGCATTGCCTCCAACTATGTGAAGGAAGACCTGGGGCTGACGGACTCTGTAGCCAACGTATTCCCCTCGCTCGTGTTCTTTTGGTTCCTTATCTTCAGCGTTCCCACGGGTATGCTGATGAACAAGATTGGTCGTAAGAACACCGTGCTGCTCTCGCTTGTGGTCACCGTTGTGTCGCTTTTCATCCCGCTGTTAGGTGAGAGCTTCGCCGTAATGCTCGTGGCCTTCTCGCTGCTCGGCATCGGTAACGCTTTGATGCAGACGAGCATCAACCCGCTGGCTATGCTGATTATCGGTGACAAGAATCTTGCCTCGACCCTGACCTTCGGCCAGTTCGTCAAAGCCATCGCTTCGTTCCTTGCTCCTTATCTGGCTATGTGGGGTGCTACAGCTATGATGCCGTCGTTCGGTTACGACTGGCGCGTGCTGTTTATCGTTTACTTTGTAGTAGGCGTATTGTCCACCTTGCTGCTATGGGTAACACCGATTCAGGAGGAGATGCAAGAGGGCAAGTCATCGTCGTTCATGGATTGCATCAAGCTGTTAAGCAAACCCATCGTGCTGCTGTCGTTCTTCGGCATCATGTGTCATGTGGGCATTGACGTGGGAACGAATACCACGGCCCCGAAGCTGCTCATGGAGCGCGTGGGTATGTCGCTCAACGAGGCCGCCTTTGCCACGTCCCTCTATTTCATCTTCCGTACCATTGGTGCACTGACAGGCTCGTTCTTCCTGCGTGTTTTGAAGACTCGCTGGTTCTTCATCATCAGCGTCTGTTTGATGGCTGCGTCAATGGTACTCATGTATAGCGGCGAGTCTAAAGCTGTGCTCTATACTGCGATAGCCCTTGTGGGTTACGGCAACTCCAACATCTTCTCAATGGCTTTCTCTGAAGCATTACTCTCTGTGCCCGACAAGCAGAATGAGGTCAGTGGCCTGATGATTATGGGGCTTTTTGGCGGCACCATCTTCCCGCTCATTATGGGATTCATGAGCGACGCCATGGGACAGGCTGGAGCAGTCACCGTGATGGCCTTTGGTGTCATCTACCTCTTCACATATATTCCACAAGTGAAACATTAAAGATTAAAAATTAAAGATTAAATATTATGGCTAACAAACGTTATGTAGTAGGACTCGGAGAAGTCCTGTGGGATGTACTTCCCGAAGGTAAGAAACTTGGTGGCGCACCTGCCAACTTCGCCTATCATGCCGGGCAGTTCCTGGGCATGGACAACACCATCGCCGCCAGCGCACTCGGCGAGGACAAATTAGGAGACGAGACCATCGAGGCCCTGAAGGAGCACGGCCTGAACGACCTGCTGCCTCGCGTACCTTATCCCACCGGCACGGTGCAGGTGCAGCTCGACGAGCAGGGCATTCCCACGTATGACATCAAGGAAAACGTGGCTTGGGACAACATCCCCTTCGATGACGACATCGCCGAGATTGCCCGCAACTGCCGCGCCGTTTGCTTCGGCTCATTAGCTCAGCGCAACGTGGTCAGTCGCGAGACCATCCAGAAGTTTCTTGATGCCACACCCGCCGACTGCCTGAAGATCTTCGACATCAACCTTCGCCAGCAGTTCTATACGCAGGAGATTCTGCGCGAGTCGTTCCAGCGTTGCAATATCTTGAAGATTAATGATGAGGAACTGGTGCTTATCGGCCGTATGTTTGGCTATCCCGGTCTTGACATCGAGAACAAGTGCTGGCTCATTCTGGGTAAGTACAACCTCGACATGCTCGTTCTCACCTGTGGCACTAACGGCAGTTACGTATTCACTCCTGGTCACGTATCCTTCCAGGAAACGCCTAAGGTCAAAGTGGCCGACACTGTAGGAGCTGGAGACTCTTTCACCGGCTCGTTCGTGGGCAGCATCCTCAACGGCAAGTCCGTGCCTGAGGCCCATCGTACCGCCGTTCAGGTCTCCGCCTACGTCTGCACACAGAATGGAGCCATGCCAACCTATCCAGAAGAACTACTGAAATAAAGCAATCCTATTTCATTCAACGCCAGAACACATACCATGTTTGTTCTGGCGTTTTTAGTGCAATTGTTGTAGCCTATTAAACGTACGCACCTTTTAATGAAGGTTAAATTCGTTAAATCTGCTCCCGTTTTTGCACATTTCAAATTCGTCAATTCACTTTTCTACCATTTAACGAGGAAGTTGCTGATTATCAACGCTTAATACATTCTATGATTGCAGCAGCTTAATCTCAGTAATAGTAGAGAATAAGATTCCATTACAGATTGAATCTAATGTTTTTTCTAATAGAGCCAATGCCACGCTCTATGTTCCATACGGCTCCATAGCCGCTTATGAGGCTGCTGACTATTGGAATGAATTTAAGGAGATTGTGGAAATGGAACAGGAGAAATGCGCCATACCAACGATAACGAATAACAATGGCACGCTGACGTTCAGTAGTGCAACGGAAGGTGCTGCGTGCCGTTATGAGATAACAAGGGCAGGCACAGGCAATAGCATGACGCTGCCGGCAACGAGTGACTATGTTGTTAAGGTGTGGGCCACAAAGGCCGGCTATCAGGACTCCGATGTCGCAACCACAACCATCACCATGAAGCAGGGTGACGTGAATGGTGATGGTGGAGTCTCGATTACCGATGCTGTAGCTGTGGTGAACATCATTCTGAATGGCGGTGCCAGTGCTCCAGCACTCAGCGAGCCGGAGGAAGCCGGACAGGAGCCAGAGTAACTAACATTTAAAAACAACGGATTTCACGGATTTTTCGGATTTATGACCTGCTGATAATCAGTAAATAGATAATCCGTTTAATTCTCACACCTGAAGGTATGAGTGTGGCCTTGCGAACGTGAAATCCGTTGTGGTTAATTATTACACACCCTCTGTTGTTTATGGAGAACGGTCCGGACGGGTTAAGAAGACCGTGCAAACGGGGCGAGAGGACCATGCGGACAGGGAGAGAGTGGCGTGCGCGCTGACCCCTCGGCGCCCGCCGAGGATTCACGCGGCGGGCGGCGAGGCTATCCGCGGCGGGCGCCGCGTGAAGGCACGGCGGGCGCCGTGTACCTGTTTTATATGGTTGGTAGCAATAGAACTTCTTTCCCGTAAAGGATATATATGACGTGTACTGACTGCCACACAGGGCGTTATGTCTGGGGACACAGAAAGAAAAATGCCGCGATGGCCGACTCCAGCAAGCGCGAGTCCGTTGACATAATCACGCTGAAGTCCGCGAAAATCACCCAGAGGAAGGCCGGATGAGGACCAAAAAAAGGAACGATGAGGGTCGGAGAGGTTAAAAAGGCTTTATCGGAGTGTTAAATTTTGAAGAATAATTTTCAAAGGCATGGGGATGAAAACAGAAGGAGGAAAAAAGAGAAGTGTTGGGATCATTATTACGAGACGTGGATGCACCTGGTGAATACCTATGTCTTCATGGGCAAGGTGAACACGGGCCTGCAGGAGGTGAAGAAGATGCACCTCGTTCTTGACACCACCTATACTGACGGAGCCCGTTTTGTGCTGACATTACCCTTATAAGCGTTAATTTCTCTGAAACAGGCAAGGATTAAGGGATTATTTTGCAGGCGGAAGCAAATTTTTAATTTTTAATTTTTAATTTTTAATTTTTCTTCGTACCTTTGCACCTTGCATTTAATAAGGTATAAGAGAAACATGGCTTGTATACTACATATAGAAACCAGCACGAACGTCTGTTCTGTGGCCGTTTCGGAGAATGGACAATGCATCTTCGAACAGAAGGAAAGCGGTGAAAAAGGTGCTGGTGCAGAACGTTTAGGCGGTATGGTCGACGAGGCTATGTCGTTCACAGACAACCACGCCATTCCCTTCGACGCTGTCAGCGTCAGCTGTGGACCGGGTTCCTATACGGGTCTGCGCATTGGCGTGTCGATGGCCAAAGGCATTTGTTATGGCCGTGACCTGAAACTCATTGCCGTGCCGACACTGGAACTGCTTTGCGTGCCTGTGCTACTGAGGGAACTGATAGCTGACAGCCAAGAGCCAACTGCCAACAGCCAAGAACCCCTGCTCTGCCCCATGCTCGACGCCCGTCGCATGGAGGTCTATGCGGCCTTATATGACAGAGCCTTGAAGGTAGTGCGTCCAGTGGGTGCTGATATCGTTACTGAAGAAACCTACAAACCTTGGCTTGACGAACGTCCCATCTACTTCTTCGGCAATGGCGCTATGAAGTGTAGGGAAATTATTTACCACCCCAACGCCCATTTCATTGACGGTATTGAACCGTTAGCCAAATGGATGCAGCCGCTGGCTGAGCGCCGTTTCCTGAACGAGCAGTTCGAGGATGTGGCGTACTTCGTGCCCTTCTACCTGAAGGACTTTGTGGCTATCAAGCCAAAGCCGCTGCTTTGAAATTAAGAATTAAGAGTTAAGAATTAAGAGTTGTCGGCTTTGCCGATTAAGAATTAGAAATTTAGAATTAATGGATATCAAAGGATTAGACTACAACACACAGCGTGAAAAGCTGGTGATGCCAGAATATGGCCGTGAGATTCAGAAGATGGTCGACCTGGCTATCACCCTTCCCACCAAGGAAGAGCGCAACCAGTGTGCACAGGCCATCATACAGCAGATGGAAAACAAAAACACCCAGTTGCGAACTGCTCCCGATTATCAGCAGACACTGTGGGACCATCTGTATCTGATGAGTCACAAACAACTCGACATCGACTGGCCTTTCGACGTCAACGAGGCCGAGAAGATTCTCTCGAAGCCCCAGCCCATACAGCATCCCGTTCAGGACGAACAGGCTCACATGCGTCATTACGGCCGGCTATTAACTAAGGTTTTCGAGACACTGAAGACCATGCCAGAAGGTCCTGAGCGTGATGAACTGGTACGTCAGACGGCCAACCAGATGAAGCGTGACCTGATGGCGTGGGGTCATGGATCTATCGAGGACGAAAAGGTAACCGATGACCTGGCACGCTTTACCGACGGCGTTATCCAACTCGACCTACAGACCTTCCGTTTCAATGCTGTCAACATGTCTGTTGAGAATAACGGCAATGGCGGCAAACGCAAAAAGAAGAAGTAATATGGCAGTATTCAAGATTGAAGGCGGCCACCTGCTCAGTGGCACCATCACCCCTCAGGGCGCCAAGAACGAGGCTCTACAGGTGATTTGTGCCACACTGCTGACCCACGAGCCGGTGATGATTCACAACATCCCCGACATTCGTGACGTGAACAACCTCATCCAGTTGCTCAAGGACATCGGCGTAAAGGTGACGAAAACTGACAACAGCTACACTTTCCAGGCCGACGCCTTAAAGATGGATTATCTGGAGAGTGACGAGTTTGTCCACAAGTGTGCCGAACTGCGTGGCAGCGTGCTGATGATTGGTCCGCTGCTGGCTCGCATGGGGAAGGCTATTGTCACCAAACCTGGTGGCGACAAGATAGGCCGCCGTCGTCTGGATACTCATTTTCTGGGTTTCTCCAAGTTGGGTGCCAAGTTCCACCATATCGAGAGCCGTAACGTCTACGAAATATATGCCCCAAAAGCAAACGGCCAAAAGCTAAAAGCCAACGGCCAACAGCTGAAAGCCAACGGCCAAAAGCTAAAAGGCGCCTACATGCTACTCGACGAGGCCAGTGTGACAGGTACCGCCAACATCATCATGGCTGCCGTACTGGCCGAAGGCACCACCACCATCTATAATGCTGCCTGCGAACCTTACATCCAGCAGCTATGCATCATGCTGAACGGCATGGGTGCCAACATCAGCGGCATCGGGTCAAATCTGCTGACCATCGTAGGCGTGAGAGACCTGCACGGCACAGAACACTGCCTGCTGCCCGACATGATTGAGGTCGGCTCGTTCATCGGCATGGCTGCCATGTGTGGCGATGGCGTGCGCATCAAAGATGTCAGCATCAAGGACTTGGGCATCATTCCTGACGCCTTCCGACGTCTGGGTGTCAAAGTGGAAGCCGACGGCGATGACCTCTTCATCCCCCGTCAGAAGCACTATGTGATTGATTCATTCATCGATGGCACCATCATGACATTGTCTGACGCACCCTGGCCCGGCCTGACCCCCGACCTGCTCAGCGTACTCATTGTAGTGGCCACACAGGCCCGCGGTTCCGTACTCTTCCATCAGAAGATGTTTGAGAGCCGACTATTTTTCGTCGACAAGCTCATTGATATGGGTGCTCAGATTATCCTCTGCGACCCCCACCGTGCTGTTGTCGTCGGCCACGACCGCAAGCTGACGCTCCGTGGACAGCGCATGTCAAGTCCTGACATTCGTGCTGGTATCGCCATGCTCATTGCAGCCATGAGTGCCAACGGCGTGAGCACTATCAGCAACATTGAGCAAATTGACCGTGGCTATGAACACATCGAACATCGTCTCAATGCACTGGGAGCTCATATAGAAAGAATCTGACATAATTGTCTAGAATATCTAGAATACCTAGAATATCTAGAGCAACTAGAAAATAATGATAACATCAGAAGAAGTATACAAAATAGGCCGCATCGGCAAGACCCACGGTGTCAAGGGCGAGGTATCGTTCCAGTTTGACGACGACATCTTCGACCGTGTCGATGCCGACTATCTCGTACTCGACATCGACGGCATCCTGGTGCCCTTCTTCATGGAAGAATACCGCTTCCGTAACGACAGCGTCTGTCTGGTAAAATTCTGCGATATTGACACGCAGCAGCGGGCCTCAGAGCTGACGGGGTGTGACGTTTACTTCCCCCGTGCCTTGGCGGAAGAATCCGACGAAGCCCCTTCTCTTGCCGGTCTCGTGGGCTTCGATATAGTCGAAGCCTCCACCGGCACCAGCGTCGGCCGTATCGCCGCCATCGACGACAGCACCATCAACGTTCTCTTTGAACTGGAGGACGGCCGGCTCATTCCTGCCATTGACGACCTTGTCGACAGCATTGACATGCACAATAAAACGATAACAATGACCCTTCCTGAGGGACTCTTGGAAATTGATAATTGACAATTGAGAATTGATATTTATGAAGAAAAAACAGATAGCCATTCTCGGCTCCACGGGGTCCATAGGCACACAGGCCCTCGAAGTCATCGAGGAGCATAGCGACCTTTACGAGGTCTACTGTCTGACAGCCAATAACAAGGTGGAGCTACTGGCTCAGCAGGCCCACCAGTTCAAGCCTGCTGCCATCGTCATTGCCAACGAACAGCGCTACGACGAGCTGCAGCGGTTGATGAGCGACATGCCCGATGTCAAGGTATATGCCGGTCGCCAAGCCCTCGACGAAATTGTCGAGGCACAACCCATCGACATGGTACTCACCGCCATGGTGGGCTTTGCCGGACTCTCGCCCACCATCCACGCCATCCGTGCCCGCAAGGCCATTGCCCTGGCCAACAAGGAGACGCTGGTGGTGGCTGGCGAACTGATTCTGCAGTTAGCACAGCAGTACCACACCCCCATCCTACCCGTCGACAGCGAGCATTCGGCCATCTTCCAGAGTCTCGTCGGCGAAGACGATAATCCCATCGAGAAAATCCTGCTCACGGCCAGCGGCGGTCCTTTCCGTCAGTTCACAGCAGAGCAGCTGCAGACCGTTACCAAGGCCGACGCCCTGCGCCATCCCACATGGGACATGGGAGCAAAAATCACCATCGACTCTGCCACCATGATGAACAAAGGCTTCGAGATCATCGAGGCCAAATGGCTCTTCGGTGTCGATGCCCGTCAGATTCAGGTGCTTGTCCATCCGCAGAGCATCGTCCATAGTGCCGTACAGTTCCACGACGGTGCCGTCAAGGCACAGTTAGGTGTACCTGACATGCGACTGCCTATCCAGTATGCCTTCTCGTTCCCCCAGCGTCTGCCGCTCAGTGGCGACCGTCTCGACTTCTTTGCCCAGAAGCTGGAGTTCTTCGAGCCCGACTTGAACAAGTTCCGCTGTCTGGCACTGGCCTTCGAGGCCATCGACCGTGGCGGCAATATGCCGTGCATCGTCAATGCCGCCAATGAAATCGTTAACCGTGCCTTCCTCGAAGACCGTTGCGGTTTCCTCCAGATGGCCGACGTCATCAGCGAGACCATGCAGCGCTGCACCTACTCTGCCACACCCGACTACGACGTCTATATCCAGACCGATGCCGAGGCCAGACGTATCGCAAGCGAATTGCTGACACGCCCCCTAAGTTAGGGGGCTACAGGGGTCTGAACAAGCGCAGGCCTCTAAATAATAATAATGTTTAATCAAAATTAGGGTTGACACGCTTGTTTAGACCCCCATCCCCCTAACTTAGGGGGCGTGAAATAATGGAAGTATTTTTAATTAGAGTATTGCAATTCATGCTGGCCATCAGCCTTCTGGTATTGCTCCACGAGGGCGGCCACTTCTTCTTCGCCAAGCTCTTTGGCGTACGTGTCGAGAAGTTCTATCTCTTCTTCGACTGGAAATTCAGTTTATTTAAGTTCAAACCCAAAAACAGCGACACAGAATACGGCATCGGCTGGCTGCCCTTAGGCGGCTACTGCAAGATAGCCGGAATGATTGACGAGAGCTTCGATACCGAACAGATGAAACAGCCCGTCAAGGACTATGAGTTCCGTGCCAAACCCGCTTGGCAGCGCCTGCTGGTGATGATTGGCGGCGTGTTGGTCAACTTCCTGCTGGCCCTGTTCATCTATTCCCAGATTCTCTTCTGGTGGGGCGACACTTACATCCCCGTGAAGGACATGACGCTGGGTATGAAGTTCAACCAGGAGGCTAAGTCGTATGGCTTCCAGGACGGCGACATCCTCGTAGGCACCGACAAGCGACCCTTCAAGGACTTCTCTGCCGACCTCTACCGCGACATCTCCGAGGCCCACCGTGTCGACATCATCCGCGACGGCAAGCCCATGAGCATCAACCTGTCTGGCGAGCTCAACCTGTTAGGCATGCTCAAAGCCGACCCATCGTTTGTACGCCCCCTGCTGCCCGCCACCATTGACAGCATCATGGCCGGCTCACCCGCTGAGAAGGCTGGCATGAAGGCCGGTGACTGCATCCTTGCCGTCAACGGAGCCCCCATTGACAGCTACAACGAGTTTGTCGACCAATTAGGCCGTCGTGAGGACATGCTGCTCACTGCCAAGACACAGGCCGACTCCCTCAAAGCCCGCACGGTAGTCATTGTCTACCAACACGCCACGGCGCCAGCCGATTCTTCACTTTTCACTCTTCACTCTTCACTTAATCCTGACACCGCCACTGTCGTCCTCACCCCCGAGCTCAAGCTCGGTTTCTTTGCCAAGAGTCTGGCAGACCTCTACACGCCGCAGACCACCGAATACGGTTTCTTCGAGAGTATTCCCGCTGGCATCAAGTACGGCTGGCACGTGCTCGCCTCGTATGTCGACGACATGAAGTACGTTTTCTCCGCCGAGGGTGCTAAGTCGCTGGGTGGTTTCGGAGCCATCGGCAGCCTGTTCCCGCCCATGTGGGACTGGTACATGTTCTGGAAGATGACCGCCTTCCTCAGCATCATCCTCGCCTTCATGAACATCCTGCCCATCCCCGCCCTCGACGGCGGTCATGTGCTGTTCCTGCTCTACGAGATGATCACCCGTCGCAAGCCCTCCGAGAATTTCATGATCCGTGCCGAGTACGTCGGCTTCGGCATCCTCATTCTCCTCATGGTCGTTGCCAACCTCAACGACATTCTGCGGTGGCTCGGATATCTGTAAAGGAGCGCGCTGGTGCGTCATAGTTAAAGCTGCGAGAATATGAAGAACATCAAAACAAAATACTGGCAATATGTGATTCTGGCTGTACTGGCAGGGGCTGTATTTTGTTATTGGCTGTTCTTGTTTCCGTTTATTCCTGTCGGCAGGGAGATGTCACAATTGTTCTTGTGGACAGGAGAATATTTCACGGAACGCATTGTGACGTTTGGGGGATTAGCCAAATACCTGGGAGAAATGATTAGCCAGTGTTTCATCAATCCCGTCAACGGGGCCATAGCCTACACTGTTATTTTCATAATTGCCCAGCTGCTGTCGGACAGATTGCTTCGGCAGTGCTTCCCCACAATGAAAACGGCTTATAGGTTTGTACTGTCGCTCGTTGTACCCGTCGTACTGTGGCTACTGGGTATGGTACCCAGCATACCGCTGACGCTGACCGTAGCCGTCATCATGGTGCTGGGTGCAGGATGCGCTATCATGGCTATTCCAAAAGCGAAGCGTCTATGGGTGTTGTTGCCAGCGATGGCCGTGGTGGTATAGCTGACGGGCATCGACTTTTATGATTACGACAAGGAGGTTGGCAACGAGATTGGGACCTACGAAGAAATGGAGTGCGACATGCTGCTCCGACAAGGGGAATGGCATGAAATTATCCGCAGATTCCCACAGCCGGAATCGCCTGCCGTACGTAGTACCGTCACGTTAGCCTACCATAAGACGGGACAGATTGATAAGCAGGAACTGATGAATAACCTGGTCATTCCTGCCGAACCGTACGGCAGCTCCCTGTCGGTGTTCAACATTAGCAACACGCATTTCGTCGTCAACTTCGGCAGTCTGTCGTCGGCCTTTATGGTTAGCGACATGGCCTATCAGCTCCATTGGACCAATATCGCCCAACGTGCCGCCTTTGAGGCCATGGAGTATAATCCCAACTACAATAAAAGCGGACGGGCCTTGAAGCGCTTGGTGGAGACGAACATCATCAGCGGCCACTACGATGTAGCACGGAAATACATCTTCATCTTGGAAAAGACCACATTCTACAGGGATTGGGCACGGTCGATGCGACAGCTCGTCGACCATCCTGAGATGATTGTAAACTATCCCTTCCTGCATTCAGCCCAAGAGGAATACGAGAACACGACCGCAAAAACCTTATATAGATGAAGATAAGAAGACACCTTATTATATATAAGAAATGCCAAACTACTTTGTAGGAGATGCCATATCATACAGCAGGGAAGTGCATATTGCATTGTAATCTCTGCTGTTTTGCATTGTAATTGCTGCTGTTTTACAGCGTAACGGATGCTTTGATGGCAGGCAATTGATGATTACAAACGGTTAATTTCTTCGTTTTCAGAAAATAATTTGCCGTTTATTCGATTATTTCGGAAATAATGTATAATTTTGCACCCAAAAACATCAACCTGTTAGAATATATGAAGAAGATTTTACTGACTGTAGCCCTGATGATGGGCGTAGTAACGGCCTCATGGGCCGGTGGTCTAATGACCAACACGAACTATCACATCGCCTTCGACCGCATGATGGCACGAGGTGCGACATTTGAGATTGACGGCGTCTTCTCGAACCCTGCAGGACTGGCATGGGGTCATGAGGGGTGGCAGTTGTCGCTAAATTTCCAGAAACCGTGGCAGAACCGCGACATCAAGCTGACCACACAGACCGGTAGCCACACTTATGAGGGCAAGGCTTCGGCACCCATCGTACCGGCGCTGTTCGCCTCGTACAAAAAGGACCGCTGGGCGGTGTCCGGCATGCTTGGCATCGTAGGTAGCGGCGGCTTTGTAGAATACAAAGAGGGTGTGCCGATGTTTAACTTACTGATGCAGAGCATGCTGGCTTCGAATGGCATCACGCCCGACCAGTACACGCTGGACTCAGAGATGAAGGGTAAGCAGTACATCTATGGCGGACAGGTGAACTTCACCTATAAGATTATTGACTGTCTGTCGGCAGCTGTCGGCATCCGTGCCAACTACTACGACGGCTACTATCGCGGCCACGTGGTGGCTAAGGACCATCCGCTATTAGGCGAGGTGGCTAAGCTGCTGCTTGACGTCGACCAGAAAGGATGGGGCTGGACGCCTATTGTGGCGCTGGACTTCCATAAGGGAGGCTTGACACTGGCTGCCCGATACGAATTCCGTACGAAGATTAACCCGAAGAATGAGACCAACGTACTCGATGCCGGACTGGGCACAGCGACTATTGCTGCCTTGATGGCTGCCGATCCTCAGGGTGCCCAGGCCAAGCTACAGAACCTGCAGACTACGCTGGGAGCCTATACCGCTGCCTATCAGGATGGTGAGCGCACACGCTACGACATGCCGGCATTGTTCTCAATTGCAGCCGGTTACGAGTTCACACCGAAGCTACGTGCCACATTGGAGTACCACTTTTTCGACGACAAGAACGCCAAGATGGCCAATGACCGTCAGAAGGAGCTGAAGCACGGTACCCATGAGTTCCTGGCCGGTTTAGAGTACGACATCAACGACAAGTTCACCATCAGCTGTGGTGGACAGCGTACTGACTACGGTCTCAGCGACGGCTACCAGCAGAACACCTCATTTGCCTGCGACAGCTACTCCATCGGTCTGGGCGGCGCGTGGAACATCAACGAGAAGGTGCGCCTGAATGCCGGCTACTTCATCAGCCTCTATAGCGACTATGACAAACAGGCATCCTATGGCAAAGAGACCTATTCAAGAACAAACAACGTCATCGGACTGGGAATAGACTATAGATTCTGAACATTGAACATTGACCATTGAACATTGAAGGATTGAACATTGAACATTAAACATTAAAAAAGTCCTGTAGTCCTGAATGCAACGCCACACTCTGTACCTTTAGGTCAGAGAAGTCCTTGCAAAAACAAAAAAGTAATAGTTCGGGGAAAAGTGGCGGGTTTTGCCACTTTTTCCCTTTTTTCTTCGTTGGTCTCACTTTTATTTCGTAATTTTGCAGCCCGAAACGCATTTATGAACACATTGTCTAATGTGGAAACTCGTGGAGTCGAGGCAATAACTCCCGGTCTCAGGCCTGCCCCTGATGCTATCCCCGATGCAGAAAATACGCAAAATGGGGTGTCGGTAGAGTATGTTCACGACCCAACAAAACGCTGGTATGTGTTCAGGGCGTCGTACGGCAGGGAGGACAAGGCGTCGGACGTGATGATTGCCGACGGCACGTTTACGTATATTGCCAAGCGTGATGCCATCCGTTTCGTCAACGGCAAGCGCAAAAGGGTGACAGAGTCGCTCATTCCGAACCTATTGTTTGCCTATGTCACACCGGAGAAGGCTGAAGAATATGTAAAACAGACGCCTGAGCTCGCGTACCTTACTTATTATTATAACCACTTCCAACTGAACGAGGAACAGAAGAATCCCCCTTTGACCGTCTCTGTGAAGGAGATGGATAATTTCATGTTGGCAACTGTCAGCCACAACGAACACCTGCTATTTGTTGACCCCGAGAAATGTCATTATAAAAGTGGCGACATGGTAGTGGTGACCGACGGTCTGTTCAAGGGTGTAGAGGGGAAGGTGGCACGCGTGGCCGGACAGCAGCGTGTCATCGTGACGCTGTCGAAGATTGGACTGATTTCGACGGCATACATTCCAACAGCATTTATTGAGAAGATATGAAATATGCACTTGTTACTGGCGGATCCAGAGGATTAGGAAGGGCTGTATGTCTGGCGATAGCCAAGACAGGGACGCCCGTGATTATTAACTACCAGTCGAATGAGGAGGCAGCACGCAAGGTGCTGGCCGACATTGAGGCCGAGGGCGGACAGGCAGAACTGATGCGCTTCGACGTCAGCAAGGGCGACGAGGTGGAGCAGGCGCTGGATGCCTGGCAGGAGCGTCATGAGGACGACTACATCGCCTATCTGGTGAACAATGCTGGTATCCGTCGCGATAACGTGATGTTTATGATGCCCGAGGACGACTGGCATGCCGTCATCAGCACGTCGCTGGATGGTTTTTTCCACGTCACCCGGAAGTTGCTGCCGAAGATGATGCAGCGCAAACATGGCGGACGCATCGTCAACATGGCGTCGCTGTCTGGACTGAAGGGCATGCAGGGACAGGTGAACTACAGTGCTGCCAAAGCGGCACTCATCGGAGCCACCAAGGCACTGGCACTGGAAACGGCTGCCCGCGACGTTACGGTAAATGCAGTAGCACCAGGATTCATCGATACAGACATGACCAAGGAACTGCCCCAGGACGAGCTGCGCCAGCTGGTGCCCATGAAGCGTTTCGGACGTCCTGAGGAGGTTGCCGCATTGGTAAAGTTCCTGCTTTCGGACGAAGCATCGTATATCACGGGTGAGGTCATTTCAATTAACGGAGGACTGTATACTTAGTTAAGAATTAAGAAGTAAGAGGTAAGAATTAAGAGGTGTCGCTTCGCGAGTAAGAATTAAGAAGTAAGAGATAAGAGTTGAAAAATAAAGAAGTTGTGAAGAGAGTAGTAATAACAGGAATGGGAATATGGTCGTGCATCGGTACGACAATAGACGAGGTGAAGGCCTCGCTGTATGCAGGTAAATCTGGAATTGGACTGGACCAGGACAGGATAGACTACGGATTCCGGTCGGGACTGACGGGTATCGTAGCACGTCCACAACTGAAAGGTTTGCTGGACCGCCGTACACGTATGGGACTGTCGGAAGAGGCTGAATATGCCTTCATGGCTAGCCGTGACGCCTTCCAGATGGCAGGCATCAGCGACGATTACCTGCTCCAGAACGAGGTGGGTGTCATCTTCGGCAACGACTCGTCAGCCTGTGCCGTGGTGGAGTCGGCACGCATCATGGCCGAGAAACATGACTCGGCAATGATTGGTTCCGGACTGATTTTCCAAGGCATGAACTCGACGGTGAACATGAATATGAACACCATCTTTCACCTGCGTGGTGTCAACTTCTCGGTGAGTTCAGCATGTGCCAGCGGCTCGCACTCCATCGGACTGGCTTATATGTTCATCAAGCAGGGACTGCAGGACATGATACTCTGC
>JAEEVA010000068.1 GCA_016286995.1 Prevotella sp. | reverse complement strand
TGAAGTGGGGGACATAAACCTTGGAGCGGCGGGCAAGAAACTCTAGCAGACAAAGGGAATCCTTGCCACCAGACAAGCCGACGAGGATACGGTCGTCCTCGTCGATGAGCTGGAATTGCCCCAGTGCTTTGTTAAAAGTTTTCCAAAGTTTTTCTTCGAGATTCATCATGATGTTTGTCGCTATGGCATAGCGACATACTGGACTATTTCATGAATACCAGATAGACGGCGCAGATGATGAGGAAGAATGCCAGGATGTGGTTCCAATGCAGGTGTGTACCTTGGAACATGATGTTGGCAATGATGCAGAACACTGCCAGCGAGATGCACTCCTGAATGACCTTCAATTGAAT
This sequence comes from Prevotella sp., assembly GCA_016286995.1. Lineage (GTDB taxonomy): Bacteria > Bacteroidota > Bacteroidia > Bacteroidales > Bacteroidaceae > Prevotella. The sequence goes on along the minus strand of JAEEVA010000068.1, from coordinate 5,795 downwards.
GAGGTTGAAGGGACCTCCATTCTCTACGAAACCGAGACGATTAGCGGGTACCTGGCAGCAGTATTCGAAGAAGGCTATCATCCACGAAAAGGCGATGACTCCGATGAGGGGCCAGTTATTTGAGACGCCGTTCTCCTGAAGTTTCAAATGCCCATACCAAGCCAGCGTCATAAAGACGTTGCTTAGTATGAGCAATATGATGGTATAGAGTCCGTTCATAATCAGTTACGTTTGTCGCTATGCCATAGCGACATACTGAACTACTTTTTCTGGAGGTATTCGTCCATATTCTGTGCAGCACGACGACCATCACCCATAGCGAGAATGACGGTAGCACCACCACGCACGATATCGCCACCAGCGAAGATCTCAGCGCGAGCCGACTGCATGCCTTCGTTGACGACGATGGTGTTCTTGCGACCCAGCTCCAGACCCTCGATAGACTTGGGAACCAGTGGGTTCGGCGATACACCTACAGCCACGATGACCTGATCAACGTCGAGTGTGACGGTCTTGCCCTCAACGGGAACAGGACTGCGACGACCAGAAGCATCAGGTTCGCCCAGTTCCATCACCTGCAGCACGGCAGCCTTTACGGCACCGTTCTCGTCAGCGAGATACTCGATGGGGTTGTGGAGCGTGAGGAAGTTGATGCCCTCTTCCTTAGCGTGCTTCACCTCCTCCAGACGAGCAGGCATCTCCTGTTCAGAACGACGATAAACCAGTGTGACGTTACCGCCCAGACGCTTAGCCGTACGGCAAGAGTCCATAGCGGTATTACCACCACCTACGACGAGCACGTTCTTACCCAGGTTGATAGGCGTATCGGTCGTCGGATTGGCAGCATCCATCAGGTTGACACGGGTCAGATACTCGTTCGACGACATGATGTTGATGGCATTCTCGCCAGGGATATTCATGAAGTTAGGCAGACCAGCGCCAGAACCGACGAAGATACCCTTGAAGCCTTGCTTCTCAAGTGTCTCTACGCTGATGGTCTTACCCACGATGACGTCAGTCTGGAAGTGTACACCCATCTTGGCAAGGTTCTCGATTTCCACGTCGACAATCTTGTTGGGCAGACGGAACTCAGGAATTCCGTATTTCAGCACACCGCCAATCTCGTGCAATGCCTCGAAGACATAGACGTCGTAGCCTTTCTTCACCATATCACCAGCGAAGCTCAGTCCTGCAGGACCTGAACCCACGACAGCAATCTTGATACCGTTGGCAGGAGCAATCTCGGGCAACGAGATGTTGCCGCTCTCGCGCTCGTAGTCGGCAGCGAAACGCTCCAGATAGCCGATAGCCACAGCGGGCTCGTTCATCTTCAGGTGGATACACTTGCTCTCGCACTGCTTCTCCTGCGGGCAGACACGACCGCAGACAGCGGGGAGGGCAGAGGTATTCTTCAGCACCTTGGCAGCAGCCAAGAACTGACCACGCTCGATGTTCTTGACGAACGAGGGGATATTGATATTCACAGGGCAGCCCTCGACACAAGTCGGCTTGGCACAGTCCAGACAACGCTTGGCCTCAGTCATCGCCATCTCCTTGGTCAGGCCGATGTTGACTTCCTCCGTACGGGTGGTTGCACGATAGACGGGATCGAGCTCAGGCATGACGACACGCTCGATAGCCGTACGCTCTTTGGGTTTCATACTCTTTCTGAGCTCATCGCGCCAGGCGGCATTGCGGTCTGTCAGCACCTCGATGGTGTCGTTGGTGGGGTCGCTGTCCATCACCACGTCGGTGGTAGAAGTGCTGGTAGCGACAGAATCGCTACCCACCGAACACAAGTGTTCCTCGTAGTGCTCCAGCTCTTCCTGCTCGGCACGCTTGAAAGTGCCCATGCGCTTGAACATCTCGTCCCAATCGACGAGGGCACCGTCAAACTCAGGACCATCGATGCAGACGAACTTCGTCTTGCCACCAATGGTCAGACGGCATGCGCCGCACATACCCGTACCGTCCACCATGATGGTGTTTAGGCTGACTTCGCAAGGAATGCCGTGCTTTTGTGCCGTGAGGTTCGAGAACTTCATCATGATGGGAGGACCAATGGCGAAGATCTTGTCGACGTGCTCCTGTTCAACGAATTTCTCGATACCAACAGTCACCACGCCCTTTTCGCCGTATGAACCGTCATCAGTCATGATGATGACTTCGTCAGATGACTCGCGAACTTTATCTTCAAGGATAATCAAATCCTTCGAGCGGCCTGCCATTACTGAGAGTACACGGTTACCAGCAGCCTTCAAGGCCTGAATGATGGGCAGCATGGGAGCTACGCCCAGTCCGCCACCAGCACAAACGACGGTGCCATATTTTTCAATCTTGGTGGGGTTACCCAGAGGACCCACCACGTCAGCTACGAAATCGCCAACGTTCAGGGCACACAACTTCTTGGAAGAGAGACCTACCATCTGGACGACCAACGTGATGGTGCCCTTATCGATGTCTGCACCTGCGATAGTCAGTGGCATACGCTCGCCTTTCTTGTCAACACGTACAATAACAAAGTTGCCTGCTTTACGGCTCTTGGCAATCAGTGGAGCCTCAATCTCGAAAAGGAAAACCTTTTCAGAGAATTGCTCTTTCCTTACGATTTTATTCATAATTGCTTTGCTTAGTTTCAATTTGGCTGCAAAGATACTCAAAAATAATCAAAAAGCAAAAGAATATGACGTTTTCTTTTGCTTTTTGATAAATATAATGATGTGGCGGAAGAGATGCTTATCCAATATACTGGAGAATCAGTTCGACAGCCTCGTCTTCGGTCTTGCCTTCCATATTGATGACGAGGTCGTAGTTGCGAGTGTCGTAGCGAGAGGTACCAGAATATTTCTTAACATAGTTCTCGCGCATCTCGTCCACTTTCTTGATGACTTTTTCTGTCTCTTCACGACTCAGCTGCTGCTTGCTCATAATGCGCTGGATACGATGCTCCAGAGGTGCCTGAATCAAGATGCTGAGGTGGTTGGGATGGTCTGCAAAAACACTGAAACCATTACGGCCGGCAATGACACATGAGTCCTCGGCAGCAACTTGGGTAAGAATCTCCTTATCCATTTTGAACATGTCGCTACTGGTGACGAGGTATCCTTCCTGACCTGTCATGCGCTGGTAGTACCACATCTCATTCATACCCTGACCCATATACATGGCTGAGTTGATGAATTCGCGCCACCAATCGCCCTTTCCGCTCTTCAGCTTCTCAATCTGCTCTGTGTCAAGCTGAAACTTCTTCTTCAGTTCGTTGATGAGCGCCTTGTCGTAGAAGGCTACGTTCAGTTTCTCTGCCAACTTTCTGCCGACGGTGCGACCGCCACTACCTAATTCACGGTTAATCGTGATGACATACTTTTGATTTTTGTCCATATCGTTTGTCCATTGGTTAATAATTATTCTCCGTTTACTTGATATCTGCTTGCAAAATTACGAAATCTTAGTCAAATTGCAAAGAAAAATAGCCGAAAAATATTGAATACCACTAAATTGTAACTTAATCTATCATCTCGAAGCCGGTATATGGCACAAGAGCAGCAGGGATGCGGATGCCCTGTTCTGTCTGGTTATTTTCCAATAATGCAGCTACGATGCGTGGCAGGGCAAGAGCCGAACCGTTCAGCGTGTGGCAGAGCTCAGTCTTCTTGGTCTCGGCATTACGATAGCGACACTTCAGACGGTTGGCCTGATAAGTGTCGAAATTGCTAACGCTTGATACCTCGAGCCAGCGTCCCTGAGCCTCAGAATAAACCTCAAAGTCATAACAGATAGAACTGGTGAACGACTGGTCACCACCACAAAGCAACAGGATGCGATAGGGCAGTTCGAGCTTCTTCAGTAGACCCTCTACATGCTCCAGCATCTCCTTGTGGCTCTCCTTTGAGTGCTCGGGTTTGTCGATGCGGACAATCTCAATCTTCGAGAACTCGTGCAGACGGTTCAATCCGCGAACATCCTTACCATAAGAGCCTGCCTCACGACGGAAACACTCTGTGTAGGCGCAGTTCTTGATAGGCAACTGAGCCTCGTCCAGAATGACGTCGCGATAGATATTTGTCACAGGTACTTCGGCGGTAGGAATGAGATAGAAGTCATCCACCTCGCAATGATACATCTGACCTTCCTTGTCGGGCAGCTGACCTGTGCCATAGCCAGAGGCAGCGTTTACTACCGTAGGAGGCATGATCTCCGTGTAGCCGCTCTTGCGAGCCTCATCGAGGAAGAAGTTGATGAGGGCACGCTGCAGACGAGCACCTTTACCAATATAAACGGGGAAACCAGCACCGGTAATCTTCACGCCCAGGTCGAAGTCGATGAGGTTGTACTTCTTGGCGAGCTCCCAGTGGGGCAGGGGATTAGCCAATCCCAGCTTCGGGTTCACGTCCCAGTTGCCAACGGTATCTTTATCTGTGCACTCCTTCAGATTCGACTTCACTACGCGATTGTCCTCAGCGGCAGCACCCTCAGGTACTTCGTCGTAAGGGATATTGGGAATCTGGCAGAGCATACGCGTCATCTCCTCCTGGGCCTGATTCATGGTCTCTTCCAACTGCTTGTTGGTTTCCTTCATCTCAGACACCTGTGCCTTGATAGCGTCGGCCTCGGTCTTCTTGCCTTCCTTCATTAAACCACCAATCTGGGCAGCCATCTTTTTGGCCTCGCTCAGGTTCTTGTCCAACTGCTGCTGGGCCTCACGACGCTTTTTGTCAACGGCCAGCACTTCATCAATGGCTTCTTTGGCACCCTTAAAGTGTTTCTTCTCTAATCCGCGAATCACGCGGTCTGTCTCCTCTGTAATGAGTTTCAGTGTAAGCATAATCTTATTGTATTTTGAATTTTGCCTGCAAAATTACAAAAAAAATATAAGAAAGGTGCGATTCTTTTAAGAAAATCGCACCTTCTCTATAATAATAGTGTTTTTTTTTCGAGCTTATACGATGCTTGGCAGCATCATCTGTATAACCTTGACTTCGTCGAGCTTATACGATGCTTAGCAGCATCATCTGTATAACCTTGACTTCGTCGAGCTTACACAATGCCCTGAGCCATCATGGCATTGGCAACCTTCATGAAGCCGGCTACGTTAGCACCCTTCACATAGTTGATGTAACCATCAGCTTCGGTACCGTACTTCACGCAATTCTCATGGATATCGTTCATGATGCGCTTCAGATAGTCGTCAACCTCCTTAGAAGTCCAGCTCAGACGCTCTGAGTTCTGCGACATCTCAAGACCAGATACTGATACACCACCAGCGTTAGAAGCCTTACCTGGAGAGTAGAGCAACTTGGCATCCTGGAAGATCTTGATTGCATCGGGCAGGGTAGGCATGTTGGCACCCTCAGCAACGGCGATTACACCATTGTCTACGAGAGCTTGAGCCTGCTCAGCGTTAATTTCGTTCTGTGTTGCGCAAGGCAGTGCGATGTCGGCCTTCTCGTGCCAGGGACGCTCGCCAGCGTGATATACAGCGTTGGGATACTCCTCAACATACTCCTTGATACGTCCGCGCTCAACGTTCTTCAGCTCCTTCACGTAAGCGAGCTTAGCCTCGTCGATACCATCGGGATCGTAGATGTAACCATCTGAGTCAGAGAGTGTCAAGGGGATAGCACCGAGCTGGATACACTTCTCAGTAGCATACTGAGCCACGTTACCTGAACCAGAGATCAGCACCTTCTTACCCTTCAGCTCGATGCCACGGGTAGCGAGCATAGAAGTCAGGAAGTAAACACAACCATAACCTGTTGCCTCAGGACGGATCAGTGAACCACCGAAAGAGAGAC
>JAEEVA010000011.1 GCA_016286995.1 Prevotella sp. | reverse complement strand
ATGCAGATTGACCTGACTATCAACAAAGGCCGTGGTTATGTTCCCGCTGATGAAAATCGCGAGTTCTGCACCGATGTCAATGTGATAGCTATCGACTCAATCTACACCCCAATCCGTAACGTCAAATACAGCGTGGAGCCCTATCGTGTCGAACAGAAGACCGACTACGATAAGCTCGTGCTCGAAGTGACAACGGATGGTTCCATACACCCGAAGGACGCCCTCAAGGAGGCTGCCAAAATCCTCATCTATCACTTTATGCTCTTCTCTGATGAGAAGATTACCCTGGAGACAACCGATACGGAGACCAACCAGGAGTTCGATGAGGAGATTCTGCACATGCGTCAGCTGCTCAAGACCAAGTTGGTCGACATGAACCTCTCAGTTCGTGCCCTCAACTGTCTGAAGGCCGCTGATGTCGAGACCCTCGGTGATCTCGTGCAGTACAACAAGACCGACCTGCTTAAGTTCCGCAACTTCGGTAAGAAATCGCTCACGGAGCTTGATGATTTGCTCGAGAGTCTGAATCTGTCGTTTGGAACCGATATTGCAAAGTATAAACTGGACAAAGAGTGATTCTTGATTTCGTCAAGAATCCTCTTTCCAAAAGAAAACAAAGTAAAAAATGAGACACGGAAGAAAATTCAATCATCTGGGTCGTACTGCTGACCACCGCCGTGCCATGCTTGCCAACATGGCCATCTCGCTGATCATGCACAAAAGAATCACTACGACCCTCGCCAAGGCAAAGGCACTCAAGAAATATGTGGAGCCCCTCATTACACGCTCCAAGGACGATAGCACTAACAGCCGTCGTGTGGTATTCAGCTACCTGCAGAACAAGGAAGCCCTCAAGGAGCTCTTTGGCCCTGTAGCACAGAAGGTTGGTGACCGTCCCGGTGGTTACACACGCATCATCAAGCTTGGCTTCCGCCAGGGTGATGCTGCTGAGAAGGCTTTCATCGAACTCGTTGACTTCGATGAGAACATGCTCAAGAGTCCCAAGGCTGAGAAGAAGACCCGCCGTTCGCGCAAGTCTGCTACTAAGGCTGAGGCTCCTGTTGCTGAGGCACCCGCAGAGACTCCCGTTGAGGAAGCTCCTGCAGCTGAGGCTGCTGCCGAAGAGGCAAAGGCCGAATAAGAGATATTCGTCTTACAGCACAATAACCAAAACAGGTTGGGAATACAACGTTCCCAACCTGTTTTTTCAATATGGCGTCGGTCGCTTTTATTTCGACATTATTTGTTCAGGATGTTACTTTCGTGTTCCAATGTGGAATTCCCTAATGTTACGAGATGAGTCACCTAAAGTTGACTGGTTGTTGCGTGGACCCGGGATATCTATGTCGATGCGGTCGTCAGTCTCTTGAGACGTTGACTGATGGCTTATCGACTGCTGTTCACGGGTGGCAGACTGCTGTTGACGCCGTTCTGCCATACGGCGTGACTGTTGCTGACGGTATTGGTATTCGTCCTGTTGACGCTGCTCTTCTATTTTTTGATCAGCAGCAGCTCCTACGGCAGCTCCTACAGCTGCACCACCAGCCATACCCACCAACGTACCAAGGTCGCTGCCGCGCCATCCGCCTGAGATGCCTCCTATGACAGAACCTATGACAGAACCGACCTCGGCACCCATATAAGCACCCTGCCCCATATAAGTCCCACAGCTGCTTATTGTTAGCATACTGCCCAGCATCATTGCCATCATCAACTTCTTCATAATCCTTATTTTTTATTGTTCCACGCTGCAAAGTTACACATTATCCAGTAATAGAGTAGGGGATTCTCCCCAAAAGTGATTAGGGAATTCCCTAAAACTTATCATCTCACATTAATAGCGATCTTTGGGGAATCAAAAAAAATGTCTTTTCTTTTGTCATTTCCAAAATAATGCCTATCTTTGCACAAAGATAGAATAAGTGTTACTATAAATATTAAAAGCTATGAAAAAAATCTTTACTTTAATGCTGTTGTCTGCAATGACAACTGTTGGAATGCTGGCTCAGGATACGTGGACCGTAGTCGGCAGCGCCGAAATTTGTAATGGAAAAGAGTGGGATAAGGACGCCACAGAGAATGATATGACGTTCGACGGTGAGATGAACTATACACTTGTGCGTGAAGGTTGTGTTCTAGAGGCAGGACGCGAATATCAGTACAAGGTAGTGAAGAATCATGATTATGCCCAAGGCGAGTATCCTGGTTCTATGCAAAATAAAATATTGAAGGTGAACTCTACAGGAACCTACACGGTGACATTCTCGTTTAACGCTGTCTATATGGATTTGGATGCAGATGCCCAGAAGACAGGTGAGGCCGTTATTGGCGACAAGAGCTGGACGGTGGCAGGTGTGCCAGCCGCACTACTGGGTACTGAATGGGATTCTGCCAATACCGATAACGACATGGAGAAGCAGGGTGACGGCACATATAAGCTCGAGAAGAAAGGTGTGACGTTGTCCATCGGTTCCATCCAGTATAAGGTCTGTGCTAATCATGGATGGAGCGAGGCTTATCCCAGTAGCAATGCTGTCTGTCCGATTTCTGAAGATGGTGTTTATGATGTCACCTTCACGTTCAATCCCGAAACCAAGGACGTTGCCGTACAGCCTGTGAAGCAGGGTAGTGCAGTGATAGAGAAAAGTTACTCGCTGGTCGGAGCCTTCCAAGTGCTTGATGACAACAACGAATATGTTGACAACGATGAGGCTACGACGACGCTCTTTGGCACCAAATGGGATGTTGCATCGACTAGTAACGACATGTGGCAGGATGGCGACAACTACGTTTTCGAGAAGACCAGTATCACCCTGCCTGTAGGTCAGATAGCCTGTAAGGTCGTTGCGAATCACTCATGGGACGAAAACTATGGTGCTGACGGTGTTATGGATGGTAGCAACGTCATCGCGACTATCACTCAGGCTGGGGTCTACAACGTGAAATTCACCTTCACCCCCGCCACTAAGATTCTTACTGTTGTTCCTACGATGACAGCTGCCGGTATCAGTAATGTTGCTGCCGACGCCATACTGAACGACGTGCGCTATAACCTAGCAGGACAGCGAGTCAGTGATACTTATAAAGGCGTCGTTATTATGAATGGCAAGAAGTTGGCTACACCTTAAATAAGAACCATCATTTTTGTGATGAAGCAAAACATTGAGCTGCGCACGGCGTGGGATTTTGTGGAGAACACCGGGCGCAGCATCTTTTTGACCGGTAAGGCGGGAACTGGAAAGACGACGTTCCTGAAGACGGTGATGGAACGGTCACGTAAACGTCCCATCGTGGTCGCACCGACGGGTGTGGCTGCTATTAATGCGGGCGGCGTAACCATACACTCGTTTTTCCAGTTGCCATTCTCGCCATACGTGCCTGGCGCAAGGGTAGAAAGCAAGTTTGATTTCGGCAAGGAGAAGCGTAAAATCATTGTCTCTTCTGACTTGCTCATTATCGACGAAATCTCTATGGTACGTGCCGACCTCCTCGATGCTATTGACGCCGTTTTGCGCCGCTTCCGTGAGCACGGACAACCCTTTGGGGGCATGCAACTATTGATGATTGGTGACCTGGCACAGTTGACGCCCGTTGTTACGCCTGAGGATGAGCGCATGCTGAAGCCCTACTACGATACACCGTACTTCTTCGGCTCGAAGGCCCTGCAACAGATAGACTACGTGACGATCCAACTCACACATGTCTACCGCCAGCAGGACGAATCGTTTATTGCGCTGCTCAACGAAATTCGTGATGGTCATCCCTCGACCGAGGCGTTGGCAAAGCTGAACAGCCGTTGTCAGCCCACGTTTATTCCCCGTCCTGAGGAACCGTATATCCGCCTGACCACCCACAACAACCTCGCCAATTTCTATAACGAGTCAGAGTTGCAGAAATTGCCAGGCAGTTCCTATCAATATCGTGCAGAGGTTAAAGGTACGTTCCCTGAATACTCCTATCCCACTGCTGTGACGCTGATATTGAAGCCGGGTGCACAGGTGATGTTCGTGAAGAACGATCCTTCTGGCAACCATAAATACTATAATGGCCGCATTGGTCGCGTGATGGAGGCGAGTGACACTCGCCTCACTGTCTATTGCGAGGGCGATGCCGAGGCCATCGAGGTAGAACCGTTGGAGTGGGAGAATACACGCTATACACTGAATGAGAAGACGCGCGAGATAGAAAGCGAGGTGCAGGGTACATTTAAGCAGCTGCCTCTACGACTGGCGTGGGCTATTACCATCCATAAGAGCCAAGGACTGACATTTGACCGTGCTATCATCGATGCCAACCAGAGTTTCGCTCCTGGCCAGGTGTACGTCGCCCTGAGTCGCTGCCGTACCCTCGAAGGTCTTGTACTCGCTTCACTATTAGATTTCCGTGCCGTCATCAACGACGAGCGCGTGGACTCATATATCGCCCAGCAGGAGAGTGAGGCAGAACGCTGTATCCAACAATTACCTCTGCTCAAGCAGGAGTACGAGCGCTATCTCCTTGTGCAACTTTTCGATTTTCGCGCTATCCTGTATTTGGAAGAATCTATGGTGCGCATTTTCGCCGAATTCTTCTATCACAGTCACGCCTCGCTCAAACAGCTCCACGACAGAACTTTGCAAGATATTCGTCTGCGCATCTTTGACATAGCTGTCAAGTGGCAAGAGAAAATCCAAACCATGCCTATCGGGGCACTGCGCGATGCCGACTTCCTCGACCGTGTGCGCCGTAGTGCCGAATACTTCGCCGACCAGTTGCGCGATATTCTTGCCAAGCCTATCGAACTCTCCACCAAGGTAGAAACCAACAACAAACAAGCCTCGCGACGCCTTAACAACGCCTTGCCAGACCTCAAGCAGGCGTGGCTTGCCCGTCGCTATTTGCTCGTTAAGATTGCCGAGAAAGGTTATACCGTCGATAATTACCTGCACGAAAAGCAGATGTCAATGCTTGATGCCCTTGGTGAAGACGCAGGTACCCCCCGACGGAACGGGAGACAGGCTTCTGGCAAAGGGAAAAAGGCACCCAAGCCCCCAAAAGAAGTAAAACCCAAAACATGGGAGATTTCATTCCAAATGTATCAGCAAGGAATGAAGCCCGACCTCATCGCCAAGACTCGTGCCCTCACGCTTGGCACCGTCATCGGCCATCTGCTTCGATACGTTGAGACAGGTGGGGTTTCTTTTGACGACCTCGTTCCCGTTGATCACCAACAAGTTATCGAACGCATCGTCCGCAAGATAGGGACCGACAACGGCTCCACAACTATCAAGAATCTCTGTCCGCCCGATGTCACTTACGACGAAATTCGCTTGGTTGTAACACGATTACAGAACAAAAAGGTTTCATGACAAAACATTTTTTTTGCAATAAGGGGTATTTGATTTTGCCTTTCGATGGTCATATAGACGAATAGAGACCAAAGAAACAATTATGGACTACAGTAAACAAAAGTTTGAACGCCTGTACAAAGACAACTATCCGCACATGTATCGCATGGCTTTCTCGATGGTAGAGAATGTCGACGATTCAAAGGACGCTGTGAATCAGGTGTTCGCCCAAGTTTGGCGGGGCAAACCACAAGTGGCCGAGACAAGTGTTAGAGGCTATTTGTTGGCGGCTACCCGCAATCAGTGCCTCCACATTCTGCGCACACGTCAGCTGCAACGACAGATGGAGGAGGAGTTACAGCTGGATATAGTCGCCTCTCAGAGTGATGAGCGTGAAGAATTGTTGCAGCAACTACAGCAAGTCATCGACGACAATCTGACAGAACAAGACCGCCGCGTACTGAGTCTGCACTACGACGAAGAGATGACCTACGAGGAGACAGCTACGGTACTCGGTATCAGTGCGTCTGCCGTCAACAAGCACATCACGCGATCATTGGCAAAAATCAGAGAAACCCTTAAAATTGCAAAGTAAGATGAAGACAGAAGATATTGACAAGAAAATAGGCATGCCCGACGTGGATACGGAATGGGCAAAATTCGAAAGCGAGATTATTGACAAGGAGTCCAAGCCTCGTTGGCGATCTGTCTACACATTGGGCGCTGGTTTGGCCATTGCAGCCAGTCTTTTGCTGTTTTTTGTGCTAAACATGGAAAGGAAAGTGACGGATGATACACCGATTGTTGCGGAACAAATGGTAAATCCGACTATTTCCGATACGAACAAAGTCACTACGACAGACACCATTGCTGATACACCTGCTCCGGTAATGAAGCAACAAAAGATAGCTCACCCTGAAGAAGCAAAGTCCCAGAAGCTTATTGCTGATGTGACAAAAGATAAAACGGCACAGCCCGCAGAAAGTCATGCTGTTGAGGCAGAAAAGACTGATACGAAGGTCTTTTCCAGTGTAGAACAGTCGGCATCTTTTCATGGAGGCACCAAAGCCTGCATGGCGTTTATCGAAGAGAACCTGAGAATTCCCGAGTTGGCTACGACATACGGTGTGAAAGGCAGAATCATTACGTCATTCTTGGTTGAAAAAAATGGCGAACTGTCTGATATCAAGGTTGTCAGATGCCGCTTCAGTTGTGACTCCACCCGCCTCAGTCAGATGTCAGATGCTGAACAGGCCCAGTTAAAGGAGCAACTCTCTCAACAGTTGTCTGAGGAAGCTGTCCGCGTTGTCAGCATAATGCCACGATGGCTCCCAGCCAAGATGAACGGCGAAGCCATGCAACAAAAATACACTTTACCGATACGTTTTAACCAATAACCCAATCATCAAAAAAAGTATTGTTATGAAAAAAATGATTATTTGCATTTATATTCTATCCGTCGCTATGAGTGTCTTTGCCACGGGACAAGACGGAGACGTCATTATGATTGATGGCGAGAAGTGGAGCCTGCTTGCTGAACCCATCAACCACGACTCGGTCCTTTATCGTCAGCTGAAAGCAGTATTGCCCCAGAATAATACCTTCGTCACCTCCAACTGGGATGGTTATACCGCCTATTGGAGCATCAGGAACGAAAGGCTCTGTTTGGACAGCATCACGGTATTGTTATACAATGAAGATACACGACAGTACAGAGAAGAATGCCTTCCAGAAACCGACATGCAGCGCGTGTTTGCCAACTACCGCCAAGGCAACGACATCGTGGCCTCCTGGGTGAACTACGACATTCGAGCGGCGAAGGGAACGAAGGTCTATTATGTACATTCGTACTTTGAGCGCAACCATGAATACGAGCAGATATTGACGGTAAATGAGGGCAAGGTAACCAACCGGCAGGCGTACCATAATCGTGTTGTGGTTGATGGTTTCTCGTTAAAAGGCATGATTAATGATACCCGGGACCGGCAAGGTAAGATGGTTCAGCAAATCGTCAACGAGAAGTTGCCCTTGCACACTGAGAACTATCCGGAATTGGCCGATGAGAAGGTAATCTTCTTTTCTGTCAAGAACATCCGGCTCGACTCACTGGGAAATCTCGTCGACTGTCAGGTAAAGGCAACGATTGGGCGGCGAACACGTCGGGATTCAGAGACTTTGGCACAGGAGATGAAAGAGTTGCTGAAGAACGTCCGCCCGTGGAAGACACTATTCATCAATGGCGAGTACCTTCCTGAAGACCGCGGCGGATTCACGTTTCCTTATCATATAGTGGATAAAACGGCGGCATCATTAAGATAAATCCGAAAAAAAGTTGTACCTTTGCAGGCAAAAGAAGAAATGATGACGGCTAAGGAGATAATCAGCTACATGGAGTCGTTGCAGAATGATGCGCAGCGACAGATACTCATGCGCTTTTTCAAGACAGACCCTGGTGAGTATGGCGAGGGCGATGAGTTCTTGGGATTGAAGGTGCCGCAGACACGGGAGGTGGTACGTGCTGTTCCAAAGGACTTCCCCCTAAGCGAAGTGCCTGAACTCCTGATGAATCGTTGGCATGAGGTACGTCTGTGTGGCCTGCTGATTCTTGTGGCGAAGTTCGAACGATTAGCGACGAAGAAGTTAGAGCACGATGCGGTTGCCATCAAAGGCCGCGACGAAATCCTCACGCTGTATTTGCAATATGCCGAACAGGCCAACAACTGGGATCTCGTCGACCTCTCCGTCCATAAGATTCTTGGCCACTGGCTCCTGCTACCGACTAACCTTGGCGACAGAGGCTATAAGATAAAGGTCCTTGATGTTTTAGCCCAAAGCGATAACCTTTGGAAACAACGCATGAGCATTGTCTGCTCGTGGAAGACCTCGCAGATGGGCGACCCGTCATGGTGCCTGCGTTATGCTGAAATTCACTTGCATCACCCGCACGACCTTATGCACAAGGCTGTAGGGTGGATGCTCCGTGAGATGGGAAAGCGTGTCTCGATGGATCTCCTTCGCGACTTTCTCCGTCAACACGCTCACGAGATGCCACGCACCATGCTCCGCTATGCTATCGAGAAGATGCCTGAACAGGAACGACAATACTGGATGAAATGATGACTTCCTATCTGAACACAGAGAATATAGCCCGCAGCAAGGGTGGGGTAGAGTACCATCCCTTGCGTCCCTTCCTGCCTGAGAATGCGAAGGTGCTGTTTTTAGGAAGTTTTCCACCGCAACGAAAACGGTGGTGTATGGACTTTTACTACCCCAATTTTATCAACGACCACTGGCGCATCGAGGGACAGATATTCTTTGGCGACAAGAATCACTTCGTTGACCTTGAAGCCAAGCGTTTCAAGATTGACGAGATTATTGCGTTCTGCCACGAAAAAGGTCTTGCCTTCTTCGATACCTCTACAGCCATCCGTCGCTTGCAGGACAATGCCTCAGATAAGTTTCTCGAAGTGGTGGAGCCTACCGACATTTCGGCCTTGCTCCAACAATTACCTCATCTCCGCGCCATCGTTACCACAGGTGAGAAAGCCACTGAAACCATCTGCGCCTCGCTCGGCATCCCGACCATCCCCAAGGTGAATACCTTTGTAACTACTCCCCTCGCCATTCGGAGAGGGGCTGGGGGTGAGGCTCTTCTTCTCTGGCGCCTCCCTTCCTCCTCCCGCGCCTACCCATTATCCTTCGACAAAAAGGTCGAGGCCTATCGTCAAGTACTCAATTTATTATTATGAAGAAATACTACATTACCATTCTCCTCGTCCTCGTCGCAATGATGGGATGGGCGCAAGTTAATTCCACCACCTCCCTGCTCGGCTCGTGGTCGGGCAAGTTGAACGTAGGCGCCGTGTCGCTGACGTTGGTACTCCATCTGGAACAGGGCGACGGCTACGTGATAGCATCGTTCGACAGTCCCGACCAGGGTGCGAAGGGCATTTCTGCCTATAAGGAATTCCTGAGTGACGACTCGCTGGCCTTGAAGGTGGAGCATATTGGCATGACCTACCGCGCACGGCTGAAGGACGATACACTCGACGGTACATTTACGCAGAACGGTACGTCGCTGCCACTCGTACTGACCAGGGGCGTGCCAGAGGTGAAACGTCCGCAAACGCCCAAGGGACCTTATCCCTACGCGACGGAGGAAGTGATGTTTCCCAATGCCGCCGACTTCGCCACGTTGGTAGGCACGCTGACGTGGCCCGTGGGTTACGATAAGAATTCGAAGCAGAAGCCCACCGTCGTCCTGATGGTTACGGGCAGCGGTCAGCAGAATCGCGACGAAGAACTGATGCAGCACAAGCCCTTCCTCGTCATTGCCGACTATCTGGCGCGTCACGGCATCGCCACGTTGCGCTACGATGATCGTGCCACAGGTGCCTCTGTGGGCGGTGAGGTGAAGAACGCCACAAGTGAAGACTTCGCCCGCGATGCTGCGGCAGGTCTGGAATATCTGCGCAACACGAAAGCCTTCTCTAAGGTCGGCCTCCTCGGACACAGCGAGGGCGGTCTTATCGCCTTCATGCTCGCTGCCAAGAAACAGACTGATTTCATCGTCTCGCTGGCGGGTCCAGGTGTAAAGGGTGACACGCTGTTGGCTGCACAGGGTAATCGTATTCTGTCGCTATCAGGAATGCCTGCCGATATGACCGTCGAGAAATACCGCCAGCAGGACGCCGTCCAACAAATGCCTTGGCTGAAATGGTACATCGATTACGACCCCTCTGCCGACATCGCCGCTACGCGTTGCCCCGTCTTTGCCCTCAATGGCGACCGCGACTGTCAGGTCATCTCTTCGCAGAACCTCACGGCCATCGAGCGTCTGTTGCCGAAGTCGAAGCAGCATCTCATCAAGGAATACCCTGGCCTGAACCACCTCTTCCAGCATTGCACGACGGGTCTCGTCACCGAGTACTCCGAGATAGAGGAAACCATCTCGCCCGAAGTCCTCAGCGACATCGCTAACTGGATTAACAGTTTGAAATAAAAAACTATGGCAAGCAATACCGATTTTGTACAGTACATCGTCGACCAGTGTAGTGGTGCGGGCGAGATTATGGTGAAGAAGATGTTTGGCGACTATGGTATCTATTGTGACGGGAAAATCTTCGGACTCATCTGCGATGACTGTTTCTATCTGAAACCCACGGATGCCGTCCGACCCCTGTTGCGCGTTGTCGATATGCGTCCGCCCTACGACGGCGCCAAGGACTACTTTTACATTGCTGACGTCGATGACCGCGACTACCTCTCGCTCCTCGTCCGCGAGACCTGCAAGGCTCTGCCCGAACCGAAACCGAAAGGCAAGAAGCGTTAGCCCATATAATCAGAATCAATTCTTGACCAGCAGATCGTAACGGATATGGTCGTCAGCAACAGGACGGCCATATTCTTTTTGCGTAGGATTAGCTGATGACGCAGTACGAACGCTCTGCTTTAGAGCCGTTTTAGTGACAGCAGGTGCCGATGCAGCTGGAGTCGACTCAGTCATGGAATCTTGCTGAGGCTGTGGTGTAGGCACTTTGATATAGACGGTGTCAACGAGAGCTGTCAGCGGTGTATCACTATTCGTGTTTGCCTGCGTCCATAGACCAAGGACGAAGCCGATGATGGCTGCTGCAGGGATGGCAACGAGCCACGTAGGCACATGGAAATGGCGATGACGGTTCCAAGGGCTGACGTGTAGCAGTTCGTTTTCTACGTCTCGCAACTGATGGGCTGTGTGGATGATGTCCTGATTATCGATTTTCATATTGCTTCAATTGTTGTTTGATGATATTCATTGTCTTGTGTAGGCGCGACTTCACAGTGCCCTCGGGCAGGTCGGTGATTTGCGCTATCTGAGGAATGGTGAGCTTCTCCTCGTAATGGAGAGAGAAGAGCATGGCGTAGGGTTCTGGCAGACCCTTCAAAACCTCACGAAGGGCGTTTTGAAGGATGGTTTCGTCGAGTTCCACTTCTATATCGGCCTCTGTGGGCATGTCTTTCTCATCGTCGCGAACGATGCTCAACTGATTGCGATGATGGTTCTTGCAGAGGTTATAGGCAATCGTGTAGAGCCAGGCGCGGAAACTATTGCCCTCGTGGTATTTCTCTCGAGCAGCATAGAGTCGCAGAAAGGTGTCGTGCATGAAGTCGGCAGCAAGGTCGGCATCATCGCCAAGCCTTCGGACGAAGAAACCCTGCAACCGTCGGGCATGGCGGTTGTAGAGTTCCTCGAAGGCGCGGTTGCTGCCTCGTGCGGCCCGTAGCATCAGCTGTTCGTCAGTCTGTGCTGACAGTCGTAGGGGTATCAGCATGGCATCTTTAATTCTCTGCTGTTATTAGTTGCTGAAGAATATTCTGCTTGTGGTCCTCGTCAAGTGAGGTATTTGTCACGCCGCTCACCAGCAGTTTCATCAGCCAGTCGTAACGTTTCTGGTCGTGCTTGGCGTAGTAGGGCAGAAGGTCGGCCAGCAACACGGCGTAGTTGGCAGAAAGACGCTGACCCGCAGTCCATTCAGGACGGAATGACACGAGCAGATACTCCAACATATAGCGTTCCTCCACATTGCGACGCTTTACGGCAAGGTTATCGTAAGGCTTCTTCGAATACTTTAGCAGCAGACCCTCGTTGTAGAGATTATTCTTCCAAGGTTCCATCGTCGATGAGGGCGTGGTGGTAGAAAAATACACTTTACTGCCATATTTATCGATGATAGCTTGTAGCAAGGCATTACAGGATTCGTCTGTCCAGTAAGGCTCTTCATGGATCGGGTCAACGACATCCAGTTTTTTGCAGAGCCAGTCGCGGTATTCCTTCACAGCGAGGAATGATGCACAGACAATGGTCTTGTCTTTGTGCATACCCATACCCTCTTGTATGAGCCACTTGGGAATGATGGCAGCATCACCATTGGCGATGTAGATGCCGCTTTCGTCCATACCTGCCAATTCGTTGTAGCTGTATCGCAACACAGCCTCAGAATAGATTCCGCTGTCGAAATAGCGTTTGGCCAACGGCTTCATACGCACCTCGTCGCCTTGCATGGCCAGATAGCACACCCAGTTGTCGTAGTCGAAGAACTGCATCTCGTCAGGCAACTTCGCCAATGCTGCCTCGGCATATTTCTTGTGATCGCCATAGCCCTTACCTTGCGCCGACTCACGATAAGCGCAGAAGTTAAACGTGTAGCTGTCGGGGATGGTCTGTTCCATCTCGCGCACCACTTGTTTGGCAGTTGAATCCTCCTGCTGGAACCAACTCATATAGCGAGCCGCATTATAGTAATTCAACCACGCCGTCTCGTTTGTAGGGTCTTTCTGCGTTTCCGCCTTCCACGCCTCCTTCTGTCCTGTATACCACACGAAGTCCTTCTCCGAAACGATGGGGCTCTCAATCCTTACTGCTTTCGTTTGTGCTATTGCACCAATGCTCAGCGTCATCAACGCCATACATACGAATACTCTTTTCATTTCTTGTCTCTTAAATGATTAAACGATTTCTGTCTCTCTATCATTGCATACACAGAAAGACGGAAATCGTTCACAGGAAATCGATAAAAAACATTAATTATCGTTCAATAGCGATGATGATGCGGCGGTAGGCGACGAGGCGGAAGGGACCGTCGTCGTGAACTTCGCAGACGAGGTGGATGGTGTCACTGGCGGCATCGGCAGGGATACGAACGGTGGCAATGGCGGACGATGCATTGTCGATGGTTGCCGTCGTGCTGCCAATTTCCGGCTGTTGCCACCAAAGGAAGCTGAGAGCATCGCTGTCAGGATCACTTGACCTTGAGGCATCAAGACGGATGGTGTCGCCAGCCTTTACCGTGATGCGGAGAGGGGCGATGGAGGAGGTGCTCTTGACGGCAAAACCATCAAGCACACGAACCGCAACCAACGGATTGCGGTTGCCCTTGCCCTCGGCGGCCCATTGCATTCGGGCGCAGAAGTCATTAAGCTCGTCGAGATAGAAACGCTGTTTGTAGCCCACGGAGATGTTGCGTACGGGTTCCTCCCAGGAGGTCCAGGCGGTGGTGGATAAATCTGCACAAAGACTGTGCTTGTGATAGCCAGCCCAACCCGCCTGATGTGGGTCCTCAGGATCGTTTAGGCCGTTGGGCATCACGTAGAGAAAACTCGGTGTGTCGCCCTCGACGCCCCACTTGTAATTAGGGTATTCACGACCAAGCGCACCATGGCCCTGGATGTGCTGTTGATGCTGAGCCCAGTGTTGCTTGCCCAATTGGCACTGCTCCTGCCACGCCCCCTCATCCCAAATGAATAGCAGGTCGTCGGCAAAGTCCTTGCGTAACCACATGTGCGAACTATAGGCAAGATTCATGCGCATGCTGTACTGCATGTCCTGATCGGTGATGGTGAAGAGGCGGAACTTTTTGACGAAGTCAGAAACTTCGTTCACACTACGGGTTTGTTTTACACGCCAAATGGCTTGCGCCAATGTGTTGGCACCGCCCCAAGCAGCTACATAGATTGGGCGCGGGTCGTCCTCGTCGGCCAAACGAATCAACAAATCGCTGCCAGGCGAGTCGTTGTCCTCGCCGATGGCCTTGATGCCACCATGAATGCTTCCCATTACAGCGCGACTTTTCAGATATTCAGCACTAGGCCAATAGCCGAGACGTTGCTGCCCATTCTCTTTCTTCAGAGGCAGAAACTTCTTCTGTCCAGAACGCTCCATCAGCTTTGGCACATCCTGACGATACGCCTCGATGACGCGTTGCAGATACTGTGCCCACTCAACAGGATATGGATCGCAGTTCCAACCTACGGACGTAATCAGCGCTTCTATCTCGAAGCAGTCTGCGTATGCCATCAGTCGCACCATCGACTCCATGTCGTCAGGTTCCACGTCGGCTGGTGCGATGTCGGTACATACCACCAATCGTGGTTTCAAATCACTCTTCGCTGCCCACACTGTCAACGGCATCAGGAGCAGCATCCATATCATTGTTTTCTTCATAATCATATGACTTTAAAGTGTCGTAGGGCGTTAAGAATGCCGTCGTCATCGACGGAGCTAGTGACGTAGTCGGCCTGATGCTTGAGGGCATCGATGGCATTGCCCATCGCGACACCGATGCCAGCCTGGAGAATCATCGAGGTGTCGTTGCCGCCGTCGCCAAAGGCCATTGTTCGGCTGGGGTCGAACCCCTCGTGGCGGGCCATTGCCAGGATGCCCTTGCCCTTGTCGGCGCCGTTGGCGGTGATGTCCGTAAACTCCGGATGCCAGCGGCCAGACACGCATCGTGGCATACGGGCCATCAGTACAGGTTCGTAGTTGGCAGGGAAGAAGGCGGTCAGTTGGAGGATGTCCTGCTGGAGCACAACGTCTAACGGCGAAGCCTGATCAAGGTTTTTTACGGCGAGCATCTGACGGAAGATGCGGTCGACATCGCCTTTGGGGTCTATTACTGCCACGTCCTTCCGGCCAATGACAATGAGGCTGTTGCCTTTCTCTTGACAGTCCTCCACGCAGGTCATCACATCCTCTTTAGGGATGGGTTGGCACGTGACCATCTCGTCGCCGACAAAGCATAATGCGCCGTTGGTGGTGATGTAGCCGTCAATCAGGTGGTCAATAGCCCCCAGATTAGTGATAATCAACGGCGGACGCCCCGTGGCGATATACACCCGTGAACCGTTGGCCTTGGCCTGCGTCAGCGCCTGGATGGTCGACGCGGGAATCTCGTGCGTATGGAAACTCACGAGCGTGCCGTCGATGTCGAAAAACAAAGCAAATCTCTGTGTCATATTTCAATTCTTCAATTCTTCAATTCTTCAATTCTTCAATCCTTCAATCCTTCAATTCTTCTCCGTCATGTATTTCCAATAGCGGCGCGGCATATCCTTCAACTGCTTGCGAGGGTTCATGCGCTCCTTGATGCAGATGGCCTTGAAGTACGTGCGCCAGAGGTCTTGGAACAGTTGGTCGTTGTCGCTCAGCACCTCGGCATTGAGTTTTCCGTTCGATAAATCGAACGGCACAGTAGTTTCGTCCTCGAACGTCACGCGGATAGGCATATAACTCCCCTCGCCCTTTGGAGAGGGGGCGGGGGTGAGGCTGTAATAGTACCCATAATGCCGCTTCGCATCATAAATCAGCCAGGGCTGGTCATTGAAGCGGTCCTGAAAGTGGTCGATAATGATGGGCAACACGTTGTGGTCAGGTGAGACAACAGCCAGATACGTACCGTCCTTCGCCTTCTGAAAGCGGATGAACTGTTTCATGCGCAATTGTTCGTGCAGCACACGACGGGCGATGTTCGTCACAGTCAGCACATCAGGGTCGGCGAAGTTGTGGCTGATATCCCCCTGCCGGAATACCTTACATATATATTGGAACAGCGGTGTATTCAACTCCCTCAGCTCGGATAGCCAACTGACGGATAGCAGGTGTAGAGCCTCGCGCGTCAGTTTCTTCTCCAGTCCCGTCCACACCCGTCGGGCTTTCTCCTCGTCCGTCGTCACATGATAAGTATGGTCGCAGAATAATGGCAGCGCGTCGCCCTCAGCCAGCAACTGCTCTGGCTGCTCCTTGAATGCAAAAGCATCGAATACCGCTGTCAGCAGCCCGTCCATTGTCCTGTCAAACACATATACCGTCATCTCACCATCCGTTTAATCCGTTCAATCCGTTGTCTTAAACATCTCCGAAGTCCAATTTCAGTTGTCGTTCTTCCGCCGCCCGTTTCTGCTGAGCCTTCGACACCAGCAATGGTCTTAGTCGCTCAGGACGCAGCTCATTGATGCCGACGATAGGTTGCGAGAACTGCGAGGTGAGTTCGTTGCAGGTAATAAAATACTTCGCCTTCTTCATCACCACGCCCATCTTCTTGAGGTCGTAACTGGTCAGACGATTGAAACGGCGCGAGTTGACGATGAGCCAGGCCGACTTGGTTCCGAGCCCTGGCACACGGAGTAGCTGCTCGTAGTCAGCCGTATTGATGTCCACTGGGAAAGCCTCTGGATGTCGTAGTGCCCACGCCAGTTTCGGATCCACCTCCAAGTCAAGGTTCGTGTGCATTTCGTCGACGATTTCGTCGACGCGGAAGTGATAGAACCGCAACAACCAGTCAGCCTGATAAAGCCGATTCTCGCGGACCAGTGGTGGTTGTTTCAAAATGGGCAATCGTGGGTCGTAGGTGTTCACGCTGACGTAGCCGGAGTAATAGACACGACGCATGGTGGGCTGTTGATACAAAGCGTTGGACATTTTCAGAATGTCCAAATCTGTCTCCTTTGTAGCCCCCACAATCATCTGCGTCGACTGTCCGGCAGGCACAAACCTTGGCGCATAGCGGTATTTCTTACGGTCCTCCTTGTTCTCTAATACGCCCTGTTGGATGAACTTCATCGGCTGGAACACGCTCTTGTGGTCTTTTTCTGGTGCCAACAGTTTCAGCGACTCCTCTTTGGGAATCTCAATGTTCACGCTCATGCGGTCGGCATAGCGCCCGGCCTCGTTGAGCAGTTCCTGCGAACAGCCAGGAATGCTCTTCAGGTGGATATAGCCATTGAAACGATGCACTGTCCTGAGGTCGCGGGCTATGGCAGCCAGTCGTTCCATGGTGTAGTCTGGGTTACGCACCACGCCGCTACTGAGAAACAGCCCCTCGATATAGTTCCTGCGGTAAAACTCCATCGTGATCTCCTCCAGCTCACTCACGGAGAGCGTTGCCCGCTTGATGTCATTGCTTCGGCGGTTGATGCAGTAGGCACAGTCGTACATGCAATAGTTCGTCAGCATGACCTTCAGCAACGAGATGCAGCGTCCGTCGTCGGCAAACGAGTGGCAGATGCCCACGCCGCCCATCGTCGAGCCAACCATGCCCGCTTTGCCTTTGCGCACGGTGCCGCTCGACGAGCACGATACATCGTACTTCGCCGATTCTGCGAGTATCCGCAACTTCTCCATTGTTTTTTCTGTCAGCATAACGTCTGCAAAGGTACAACTTGGCTGTCCCAAAAGTCGGGACACCTTTATTTATTTAACAATCTTTATTATTCAAACATTCCCTAAATACACATACCTGATGCCTTCCTCCTCGGCGATTTGTTTGGCAGTCTTTAGCGTCGCTATGGGTGTGGGAGGAATGTCCTGCATCTTGTAGCGTGGAAAGAAACGGCTGAAATGCAGTGGGGCTTCAGTGAGGTCATTGTCTGCGAGCCAGCGACACATGCGACGAATCATCTGCATATCGTCATTCACGTTGGGGATGACAAGGTTGGTGATTTCCACCCACACGCCGGCCTGCTTCATGGCGAGGATGGTGTCGAGTACGGGCTGGAGGTGACCGCCGTTTACCTTATTATATATGTCATCGCTGAAGGACTTAAGGTCGACGTTGGCGGCATCGAGATATGGAAGCAGGTCGGCCAGCGGCTCTTGACAGACGTAACCCGCTGTGACGAGGATGTTCCATAGGCCTGCTTCGTGGGCCTGCTGGGCACAATCGATGATATATTCAAGATAGGTCAGAGGCTCGGTATAGGTGTAGGCGATGCCTGGGCAGTGGTGCTTCCGGCAGAGGGTGACGACGTCCTCAGGCGACAACTCGTAATGATTGATATCTGAGGGCGACACCTGCGAAATATCGTGGTTCTGACAGTTCAGACAGCGGAAATTACAGCCAGTACAGGCTAACGACAGACATGTCGTGCCCGGATGGAAATGGTACAGCGGTTTCTTCTCTATGGGGTCGATGGCCAGCGAACACGGGTTGCCATACACCTCGCTCATGAGCATGCCGCACTGGTTCTTTCTGCTACGGCACACACCCGTTTTGCCCTCAGCAATACGGCAATGGTGCGGACAGAGCGTACACTCCACCTTCCCATCCTCTAACCGCTTATAATACCTGCACTCAATCATGATGAATTAAGAATTTAGAGTTTAGAATTTAGAGTTATTCTCGCTTCGCTGCGATTAAGATGTAAGAATTTAGAATTATTATGCGTAGCCATACTTCTTAATTTTTAATTCTTAATCGGCGAAGCCGACAACTCTTAATTCTTAATTCTTAACTCTTAACTCAAAATACAATTGCTTCGTAAACGTAGAGTTCGGCGTCACGCCAGCCGTCCCAGCCCAGTCCGGCCTTGTCCTGCGAACAATGTCCCACGAACTCCTCCTTCGTCCAATTTACCTCATCGGCCACCTGCGGCAGGAATGTGCCGCTGCGGTAACCTTTTTTGATATAGATGCCGTGACGGTGCAGTTCAAACTCGTCCAGGCTCTGTATGCGACGCATCGGCGTAAGCACAGAGATCTCGATGTCGAGGTCATCCAGTTCATCGCGGGTGACAGGCATAAACCGAGGATCGTCAAATGCTGCCGCTCGCGCCATCTCTGCCACAATCTCATACAACGGATAGTCCTCGCCAAAGTGTCCGATGCAGCCACGCAAACGGCCATGCTTGTGCAGCGAGACAAAGGCACCGCATTTTGAATTGATAATTGAGAATTGACAATTGACAATTGGTTGCGCGATAGGCTTGCCATCTAATGAATCGCGAATGCTATTAAAAGCGATGTCTTTCAGCATCTTCTTATCTTCTGCGGATAAGGAAAAGTCTGTGTCAGTCCGTGTCTGTCCGCTGCCATTATTTCTGTTGCGCAGGATGGCAAACGAATGATACCCCACCACGCGGCTGTGGTCGTGATTGTCGATGTCACCAGAGTTTTGGTACATCAGGTGCTTTACCTCATATTGTTTGTCGAGCATCAGCATCAGTGTGATGATAGCAAACTCGCCGCAGGCACTCGTCGCCAGATTCCGCTTACCACTTCGGGCATTGGCATTGATGGTTGCAATGAACTCCTTTACGTCACCCGTCTCAATGGCTTTACCCGTCATGGCATCCACCTTGCAGGCATCCTCATACGACGGATAGTGTGAGAAGTCGCTGCTAATTACAAACAAATTCTCGTCCGTAAAGTATGGCTTCAGCACCTCAGCTATCCGCTTCAACTTGTTATAATCATTCGTCGAGATAACAATTGGCACAATCGGCGGCACCTCTTGAGCGTACTGAGCAAAGAGTCGCTGCAGGAACGGCAACTGCACTTCCAGACAATGTTCCCTGTCATGCGCCTCCGGTCTAAAGCAGAACACGGAATCCAAATTCGCGTCATTCGTGTAATTCGTGGTTTCTTTTAAATCCGTGTCATCCGTGCAATCCGTTGTTGTTAAAGCTTTCGCCGTCTCGTGGTCCACCTTTACACTGCCTAATGGCGTGGCATACCAGTCTGCCTCCGTGTTCACCGACGCCCCATCGAGCCATTCGTGGTGACTTGGCCCTAACAGGAAAATCCGCTTGTACTGCTTCTTCGGGTCTATCGCCATATACGCCGCTGCCGCCACGTTGCCCGAGAAATAATACCCTGCATGAGGTACTATCACCGCCGCCACATTATTGTATTTTTTGTCGTCGCTATGCAGCGCCAAAAAGCTGTCCACCTCCTCAGTCAGTTCTCTGGCATCGCCCGTATAGAATCGGTTCGCCTGTGTCGCCGGCCTCACCACAGACGAGCATAGCTCGTCCATCCGCGTCTTTTCTGGCGTTTGTCCCTTACATCCGTTCATCGTCATCATTGTCGTTAGGATTAGTATGATTGTCTTGATGCTCATGCTACTTAATCAGCTTTTCTATCTGTTTCTCGGTAGCCTCTGGCAATAACTCTCTAAAGTGCGCCTTCATGCGTTCAAACGACTCTTGCGGCGTCCGCTCGCATCGACACATCTCACGGCCAAACAGCCTCTCGGGTGTCGTCAACAGTGACCAGCCCCAGCCGTATTCGTGGCCGTGTTTATCTACAGGATATACAAAGTCCTCTGTGACGATACGACATGCCATCTGCAGTCTCGTCACGTAACCATCAAACCTGCTGCGCATTTTCGGTCCGTCGAAGCCACAGGCCGCCCGCAATTCACGTGTTATCAGACTGCCGTGTTCAGCCAGCGTCAGCAGGATGGTCTCATCAATGCTACCCTCAATAGGCGCAGGCTTCGATGCTCGCCGGTAGTTGCACAGGTCCGGCCACCACTCCTTGCTCACGAACCCCGCCTTGCCCGCAAAAAACTTGCCATACACGCAGTGGCCCTCGGTGACGACTGGCCCCTTCCACTTCCAAAGCGGCCAGTCCCAGCCGCCGTCATCGAACACGACGTAACGGCAGTCTTCATCAACGACATCTTCAGCCGAGTAGCCCCTGATGCCACTGTCCAGCAATGGCAGGAATCCCACCTCCTGGATATACTCCATCAGTTCCGGACAACTATGTATCTCCACGTTTCTCATATTAGCGTATGTTTTATTGCACCATCACTTGTTTTCTGCCACAAAAATAGTAATTATTTCCCAAATAACCATACTTTTCCTGCTTTTTTATCACAAAAAAGGAGATATTTCTGCCTCGTCTGCTCATCACCCGAGTAGATGCAATCATCAAAAATGTGTTATTTTTCGTATAAATATTTGGTAATAAGAAGAAAAAAGTGTATTTTTGCACGCGAATTAACGAAAAAGTAATTAATTACATAAAGTATGTTGAAGATAAAAGAATTATCGATGAAGGGCGGACACCGCTATTTGACACTCGTCGCCCTGCTGTTAGTCACCATGATCTCTATGGCCGCTGACCTGACCTGGACCTTCAAGTTTTCACCGTCCGACATTGTACTCTCACCCAGTGGGACGTACACCTACGTAACTCTCAAGGACGGCGCCAAGGTGCGCGACGCCATTGGTGCACCGGCCATTCCGGCCAAGTTTGCAAACATCCTGTTGCCCGACGGCGCCACCGACGTCACCGTGACCGCTACTGGCGAACTGGTGCGTTTGGCATCGGACGTCACACCCTGGCCCACCCAGCGTGCAACTCCTAAGAGCAAGGAAAAGGCTCCGTTCGTAGAACCCGACCCCGTGGCATACGCCTCGTCCAGTCCTTGGCCGGCTGTTGCCGCCACCAACGAGGGACTCCATGAGATGCAAGGTAGCTCGTTCGTTTCTGTTCGTGTGAACCCCATCGTTTACGTAGCCTCTGAGAAAGCTCTCTACTACCGTCCTTCCGTGACGGTGACTGTCACCTACAACGCACCTGCTGCACCTCGCGGTGCTTCGCAGAATGCCCGTGTTACAGACATGGTCAACGCACTGGTGGTCAATCCTGTCTCGTCTGTCGTTCCCAGAAAAGGACGCCGTGATACTGCTGCCGACGCCGTCGATTACCTTATCATTACGTCGAACAGCCTGAAGAGTGCCTTCCAGGCTCTGGCTGACTATCGTACCACTGGACCTGGCGGCAATTACAATACGCTCGTCGTTACCAAGGAGGAAATCAACTCCAACTATGAGGGTACCGATACTCAGATGAAGATCCGTAACTGCATCATCGACTACTACAACAACCACGGTACCACGTTTGTTGTTCTTGGCGGTGATGACACCATCGTTCCCGACCGCGATACCTACGTCTCTGTCGGCTATGATACGGAGTCTAACATGCCGACCGACCTCTACTACTCTGACCTCACTGGTACTTGGAAGAAGTCGGGCAGCAGCAGCTATGGTGTTGTCGGTGCTAATTTCGACATGACGCCTGAGGTCATCGTTGGCCGTATCCCCATCCGTACTGCAGCCCAGCTCAACGGTTATATTGCCAAGCTGCAGGCCTTCGAAGCCTCTCCTACGCATACCCGCAACTCCATCATTATGGGTGGTCCTTCTGCTTGGGACACATATTCTGGCAACAACCGCCCATCCGACAATGTCACAGGTGACGGTCACGCTGGCTTCCGCGCCTCGAACCACCCCACCGTGTCTGACTCAGAGATGTGGCTACGCCGTCTTTACCGCGACGGTATCAAGCCCTATTGGGACAATGTCGAGGAGGCTGGTTCGCGCACCATCAATCTGGCCACTGACTGCATCACCTCATGGGACGGCAGTACCTGTGGTGATAAGCCGCTTTCTGGTGCTAACCTGAAGACGTGGCTGAACAATGGCTATACGCACCTGATGTTCTCAGGCCACGGCTCTCCTCAGAGCTGGGGTATGGAGACCTATGACGACTACGATAGCAACAAGGCCGCAGCACAGACTAACCTTACCGCCATCGTCTATACTGATGCTTGTCTCACGGGTCACTTCGATGGTACCAGCTGGTCAGGCTATACCACTGAGCCTTGTCTCGGCGAGGCCTTCATCCGTAATGCCAACGGTGGTGCACTGGCCTACATGGGTTGTGCCCGTTATGGCTGGGGTGATCCCGACGACGGTGCTGCCAGCAACACCTCCGACGGTGGACCTTCTACCGTTTATGCTTATAAGTTCTATCATCGTCTCTACGAGTCCGACGCAGTCAATGCCAACCGCACCGTCGGCGAGGCCTTTGCCATGTCGAAGGCAGACATGATTTCACAGTGTGCCAGCAACGGCAGTGAGCGTTGGATCCAGTTCGGACTGAACTTCCTTGGCGACCCCGCTCTTGCCCTTTATCCACGCGATCCTTCATCGTATCTTGCTGCACCGGCTGGCCTGACTGCTTCCGACGTTACCTCCACTACCTTTACGGCTTCTTGGAGGGGTGTCGAGAATGCTGAAGCCTACGAGGTTGATCTCCGTATTGGCAGCACATCCGTTGAAGGCTATCCCGTGAATGTCGGTAACGTCACTACTTACACGCTGACCGACGTGACACCGAATACCAACTATACCGTTCGCGTCCGTGCCGTCGACAGCGAGAAGCAGAGCAACTGGACACCGGCCGTCAACGTCCTCACCAACTATGTCCCTGTATGGGCTGCTCTTCCCCAGAATGTCAGCATCTATAATGATGGCAGCTATGACTTGGCCATCAGCAACTATGTTACCGGTCGTCCGGCTCCAGTAGTCACTATGACAGCGTCAGACTCTGAAGGTGCTGTGTTTGAGAACGGCAACTTCCACTTCAGCTCTGTTGAGACGGGAACCTTCAATTTCACCTTCAAGGCTTCAAATGCAGAAGGTGAGACTGATGCCACGCTGACCGTGACAGTCACCCTGCCGCCTGTCACCGTACCTACGCTGGCCATCGCTGAGCCTGACATCACGTCTGTCTCGGCACCCGTTTCATGGATTCCTTGCGACAACGTGACAGAATACACGCTTCAGATTGCTACCGATGATGTGTTCTCTGATCCCTTCGTGGGCAACGTAACACTTTTCAGCAATACGACATCTGAAGCTACTGCACCGGAAGGATGGACGTACAATATTTACAATTTCAATGCTACAAACTCCTATCTGTCCTTAGTCAGTGGCAACTATGTCATCACCAAGGCGTTTGATGTCTCAGACTTTGTTGATTTGGAATTGTCGCTCTACATGCGTACCTACAATGGTTCCAAGCAGCCTAACATCACCGTGGAGTATACGACCGACGACGGGGCAACATGGTCTGCTCTCGGTACGCTTGCCGCAAAGAACAGTACCATGGCACAGCGTACGCTTGACCTCTCTTCTATTGCCGGCAAGGGTACCATTCGTCTCCGCATAGCCTCTACTTCGACGTCAGAGTCCACTGGTGTCGCCATCAAGAATATCACGGTGACCGGCACAGAGTCCACTGAAGGCTCCCTCGTCTTTGCTGGTACGGTCACTGGTACAACCTTCAATTTCACCAGTCTCCGTCCGTCGACTACCTATTATGTTCGCGTGAAAGGTGAGGCAGGTTGGTCTGATGTCATCAGCTTTACCACTGCCGGCCCTGTCTCCGGTGACGGCAACTGCGACGGCTTCGTATCCATTACCGATGCAGTGGCCGTGGTGAACTTCATTCTGGGCAATCCTTCTGCCGGATTCAACTTTGTGGCTGCTGATGTCAATGGCGACGGAAAGGTGACCATCACTGATGCCGTAGCTGTGGTGAACATCATCCTGGAGGAATCGGCTGCTGCACCGCGTATGGAGCAGGAGGATGAGGACGATGAGGAGTCATCGGTTGAACCTGAGTAAATTGACAATTGACAATTGATAATTGACAATTGAATAGTTAAGGTTAACGTTAAGGTTAACGTATAAGAAAAGAGGCAAGTCAAAAAACTTGCCTCTTTTCCTTTGTCGTTTCGAAAATAGTTCGTATCTTTGCAACATCGATAACGGAAAATTATAAATGTACGAATATGAAAAGAACAATTATCTCCCTGTTCGCCTTGATGGTGGTGATGGCAGCAATGGCCATTCCTGCACATCCGAAACCCATGAAGGTTCAGCAACCGGACGGCAGTTTTATCACCATTCAGTTGCATGGCGATGAGTGGCGCAGTTTCAATACTACGGCAGACGGCTACTCCGTTGTGAAAGACCAGCGTGGCTACTATGTCTATGCTGACCTGCAGGACGGCAAGCTGAAGCCTACGACTCAGGTGGCTCATGATGTCGCCCAGCGTTCTGCAACGGAAAAGGCTTTTCTGGCAAATACCAAGAAGATGCTGGTGCCGCAGATGGAAAAGCAGCGTGCTGAAGACAAGAAGCGCGTTGAGGACCGTCAGCGTAAAGTGCTTGCCAAGCATCGCAGCCAGCGTGCTACGGACTATGATAACTTCCGCGGACTGGTCGTCCTCGTGCAGTTCAACGACAGGGAGTTCTCGCGTTCCGACTATGCCACCATTGCCAACGATATGATGAATGCGGTGAACTATACCGGCTACGACAGCGAGGTGTATACCGGTAGTGTCCGCGACTATTTCAGCGACAACTCTGGTGGTAAGTTCCTGCCTCAGTTCGACGTAGTAGGTCCTGTGACGGTGGATTACAGTCAGTATGATGGCCGTTCCCAGCCGAAGGCCATCGCCGCGGCAGCTATAGATCTCGTTGACAGTCAGTATGACGTTGACTTCAGCCAGTATGATGGCGACAGCAATGGTGACGTGGACTTGGTTTACTTTATTATTGCCGGCAATGGCGCTAACTACAGCGGTAATGACAGCAGGCTGTGGTGGCCACACCGTTCAGTGGTATACAATAACGGATATGTGATAAAGGATGGTGTCTATATATGGGACTACGCCAGTTCCGTAGAAATCTACGGGTGGACTAGTACTCCAGGGTCGTTGCTCATTGATGGCATTGGCACCATCTGCCATGAGTTCAGCCATGTGCTGGGTTTGCCCGATTTCTACGATGCCGACTATGAAGAAAGCGGTGGCCAAAGCATTCACCCTGACAAATGGTCAGTGATGGCTGGCGGCAGCTACGAAAACAATGCACGCACACCTGTAGGTTACTCGCTCTATGAACGCTATTCTGTCGGCTTTACCGATGAACCAGAGAAGATTACGGCTAAGGGTGCCTATACGTTAGAGCCATTGTATCTGAATCAGAGAGGCTATCGCATTGACAGCCCTGTTGCCAACGAGTTCTTCCTGTTCGAGAACCGTCGCAATGACGGCAGCTTCAAATGGGATGAGTATCTGCCAGGCAGCGGCCTGCTGGTACACCGCGTAGATCAGACCGACATGTCCATATGGTCCAGCAACGCTGTCAACAACGACCCCACCCACAACTACTATGAGGTGGTCAGGGCCTGCGGGACAGGCATGAAAGGAAAGTACGACGTCTTCCCTGGTGCTGGTGGAGTGACCGAACTGGACAACAATACCACACCCGCCAACCTGAAGACGTGGTCAGGCGAGGAAACCATGTTTGGCCTGTATAGTATCCATGAGGACGGCAGCAATATTGCCTTTATTGTCACCCCCAGTGGTGACGGTCCCGTCAGGCCCACCGATGTTGCTGCCCATAGCATCACCGGCTCTACTGCTACCATCACGTGGACAGGTGCCAACGATAACTACAATGTGCGCTATAGGACAGCAGCAATAAGTGGCACAGCGTTCTATGACGACTTCGAGAGCGGACTTGGACAGTGGACCATCTATACGGAAGGCGAATCTTCAAACGGCACAGGCTGGTCTTGGGCTAATATTGATTCAGGTACTGACAGTGGAAATTGCGCTGCAGGTTCGTGGAGCTGGAACGGCAATCCTTATCATGCAGACAACTGGCTCATTACCCCCCAGGTTGTTTTGGGCAATGAGTTGAGGTTTTGGGTACTAACTAGCCCTAGCTGGCCTGACAAATACGAGGTGCTCCTGTCTACTACAGGCAATGCTATTGACAACTTCACCGTCGAACTGAAAGCTATGGCTGCAGCACCCAACAATGGACAATGGAATGAGGTGATCATTGACTTGAGTGCATACACAGGACAGCTGGGCTATATCGCCATTCACCATGTGGACTATGACATGAACTATCTCTATATTGATGACTTTACAATCTATAATGAGGCCGCACCTGCCGGTGCATGGCAGACAGTATCGGCAACCCAGGAAAATGTCCAGCTGACAGGTCTCACAGAAAACACTAGCTACGAGGTACAGGTGCAGTCTGAAACTGCCGACGGTACGTCCGAGTGGTCGACAGCGGCCACCTTCACCACCAACTCCCTCGTAGTGGGTGATGCCAATGGTGTTGACGGTGTGACCATCACCGACGCCGTAGCCGTGGTGAACAATATTCTGGGCAATCCGTCGTCAAACTTCAGTGCTGCTGCCGCTAACGTCAATGGCGACCTTGATGAGCATGGTGAGCCCAACATCACCATCACCGACGCCGTAGGTGTGGTGAACATCATTCTGAACAATAGCGGCTCATCCAGTGCACCTGCGATGGCTGAGCCAGAGACATCCGGACAGAACCCTGAGTAAGAATAGCGAGATTTCGTATTGAAATCTTGTGTTGCAAGCACCTCCCGCATCAGGAGAAAGTACCTGACGCGGGAGGTGTTACGTATAAACAGGGTCGAAACACCAGGCAGGCAGGGACTTTGCACGTAGCAAGCTACCGTTTGCGTACGCCCGAACAACCGTTCGCGTACGCCCAAACGACCGTTCGCGTACGCCCAAACGACCGTGCGCCTATACCCAAAAGCTGCAGCCTCATTTTTTTAAGGCAATCGTCTGGGGTATACCAGGGGTATATGTGGGGTACTTAATTTTAGGGTTTATACCCCTGCTAATTTATTGTATTACAAAGATTTAACTAAATTGGGGTACTTGGGGTATATGATTTTTGTCTTTTTTGTTAGAGAAGACGCATGATAAAGCCTGTAGTGTAAAGGATGACGTACATTTTCCTTGTCACAAAGATGATGAGATGAACGCCGCCTTTCTACAAAGCGTCCTTTTTACAAAGTGACGCGTACTATCGTAAAAAAGTAGAAGAATGTTTGGAGTTTTCGATATTATTACTTATCTTTGCAATCCAAAGAGAACTATTTAGGTTATACTTGCAAGAATAATAACTAAAACTATAATGATATGAAAACAAAAATGTTAACCCTTATCGCTGCGTTGCTATGCTGCATGACGACGCTGGCCCAAGATTTTGATTACTATTATCAGGAAATTTGTTACAATCTCAATGCTGAGACGCAAACGGCTGAAGTGACCTATTTGGCGTATAATACCTATTATAAGGATTACAATATTGGTCGTAGCATCAAGACGGCAAACATTCCTGAAACCTTCGTAAAAGACGATGTCACCTACACCGTTACCAGCATTGGTGACCATGCTTTCACGAATTGCGAGAAACTGACTTCGGTGACTATTCCCAATACGGTCACCAGCATCGGGCGATATGCTTTTAAGAACTGTGACGTGTTGGCTGAAATAGATATTCCCAATAGCGTAAAAACCATTGGGGACGGTGCCTTCCAGAGTTGTAGCGGTTATGTTACAGAAAACCAATATACCGGCTTGACTACTGTCACCATCGGCAGTGGCGTTACCAGCATTGGCAGTGGCGTTTTCGATAATTGTACCATTTTGACCGCCATCAATGTTTCTAATGGCAATCTCAATTTCAGTTCTCAGGATGGCGTGTTGTTCAGCAAGTACAAGAAGGTTTTGATTACCTACCCGTGCGGAAAAGAAGGTAATAATGGATTCTATACCATTCCCACTTCTGTCACTACCATTAAGGCCCATGCTTTTGAAGATTGTGCAAAACTGACAGGTGTCAACATTCCTCTCAGTGTCACCGACATTGAGGACTATGCATTCGATAATTGCTATAATTTGCCTATAGTGGACGGACTGCGCTATGCTGATTCTTATTTGGTGGAGGTCCGCTCCAGTGCTACTTCTTTCTCTATTCGTGAAGGAACCCGCTGGATTGGTCCAAGAGTTTTCAGGAATAAAACGGATGTGACTGACGTTGTCATTCCCAATAGTGTCACAAACATTAGCGCAAGTGCTTTCTCTGGCTGTACTGGTTTGTCGCAGCTTGACATCCCTGACAAAGTCACTACCATCGGACAGAATGCTTTCTATAATGTCGCCAAAATCAAGTATTTTGGAACGGCGACTGGCGGACCGTGGGGCGCCAAGTCCTGGATTGGCGGTAATGAAAAAGAGGTGTATACCGTGTTTGACAGGTCGACAATTCCCACCACGCTGACGTATTATTATGATAATCGGCGTGAGTCACATCCCAATGTGACGGAAGTGTACGATCCGAACGCCTTACGCTTTGATGGCATTGCAGGTGCTGTCGATAAAGCAGTGATTGACCCGTCTATGAAGGATGCCCCGTTGACAAGCCTTGAGAAGCTGTTCTATGGAGGCTCTGATGCGACAGGCTACCACATTACCTTATCAAGAATGACAGCCGTTGAAGGTCTGGAGAATCTCAATACGGCCAATGTGACGGATATGTCTTATATGTTCTATGGCTGCTCTGCTCTTACGAATCTGGACCTCTCCACTTTCAATACCGGGAAGCTGACAACTACGACGAGCATGTTTGAAGGTTGCACAGCGTTGGTGACCATCTATTGTAACGACGACTGGAGCACCAAGCTGACCAATTCTGAGAATATGTTCGCCCAGTGTACTGAGTTGAAAGGCGGAACTTGGCCGTGGACTGAATTCGACGCAACGAAGACTGACGGCACCTATGCCCGTCCCTGCGAAATCGCGAACTTTAGCGAAGTCACGACCCCTGGCTACTTCACCCATACCACTGACAAGATGTACACCGCGTTCGACGAGAGTACCGGCACGCTGACTTATTACTTCGACGACCGTCACCAGTCACGTAGTGGTAAAGTTGAATTTTACGGAACCGACAATCGCTTTAAAGACTACAACGACAAGGTGTTCAAGGCAGTCATTGACCCCTCCATGAAGAACTCAACTTCAACGTCCCTTGGCGATATGTTCTTTAGCAACGACTATCCTTTATCAAGCATGACCGCCATCGAAGGACTGGAGAATCTCAACACCGCCATTGTGGTAGACATGACGAACATGTTCCGCGGCTGTAGCACACTCACCACTCTCGACCTCAGCTCATTCAATACTGAGAACGTGTTGATGATGCGTGATATGTTCTATGGCTGTTCGTCGCTGAAGTCGCTTGACCTCAGTTCCTTCAGCATCGATAAACTGGAATATACGGTTTCTATGTTCGGTGGATGCTCGTCACTCACCACCATCTACTGTGATCAAGATTGGAGCGGTATAACTTATGGCAATTGGATGTTCTCCAACTGCAATAGCTTGATGGGTGGTCGTGGCACTCAGTTCGACTATACCCACGATGGCAATGCCTACGCCCGTCCTGATGAGGGTTCCAGTGCACCTGGCTACTTCACAACGAAAGAAGCCAAGGTCTACACAGAGTTCGACATAGCCACAGGTACGCTGACCTACCGTTACGACGACCAGTTTAATATCAGCCCATACGTTGAGTTCTACGATCCTATTGCAAATCCTTCCGCTGTACGTTTTACTGGTTATAATGAAAAAGTTCTCAAGGTCGTTATCGATCCTTCGATGAAGAATGCCAATCTGACATCCTTCGAAAACATGTTCTGGGGTTGCACTTTTAGTAATTGTTTGACAAAAATGAAATCTATCGAAGGACTGGAGAATCTCAACACGGCCAATGTAACGAATATGGCCTGGATGTTCGCAGGCTGTAACTCGGTAGAGACGCTTGACCTGACTACCTTCGACATCTCCAAGGTAACGGATATGAGCTTTATGCTCAGTTCCTGCAAAGCACTGATGACTATCTTCTGTAACGAGGATTGGAGCGCAAATCCTGCTTTGACCTCTGATTTGGGATTGTTCTCTGGCAGCACGATGATTATCGGTGGCCATGGAACAAGCTATGATTCTTCGACATACGACAAGACTTACGCCCATCCCGACAGAGGTGAGAGTAGCCCCGGCTACTTCACCATGCGAGGCGATGCCAACGGCGACGACCATGTGTCCATCACCGATGCCGTCAGCATTGTGAACGCCATTTTGGGTAATCCCTCTTCAGACTTTAGCAAGGGAGCCGCTAACATCAATGGCGACGTTGATGAGGCTGGTGAGCCCAACATCACCATCACCGACGCCGTAGGTGTGGTGAACATCATTCTGGACGAGGGCGGCGTATCCGAAGCACCAGCGATGGATGAGCCGGAAACACCCGAACAGGATCCGGAGTAATAAAGTTAAACTATCACGGATACAGGTTGCTTGATTCTGGCCAGAATCATGAGCCTGTCCCTATGATTGGTCCTATCTTTGCGGTCAAGTATCAAAGCAATTTTTAATTTGCGAGAAGCAGAATATGAATAAATGGATAGTATATTGAAAAAGTACCTGTTTGTTTTAATAATTACCCTTATCCCCTTTGTTGCCCACGCAGATGACTACGGAATGTGTGGATCCTATTTGAACTGGTATTACAAAGAGGCAACCCATACACTGACCTTTGATGGGAAGGGGGCGATGTATGATTATGATTTACTATTATACAAAGCTCCATGGAACAAATATATTGTCGAGAACATCGTTTTTGACAAGGATATGACTCACATTGGAGACTACGCATTTGCCTATTGTGAAATGGAAAGTGTGAAGATGCCTGTTGGTATTGTATCCATTGGAGCAGGGAGCTTCAGTAGATGTAACAATCTAAGCACTGTGATATTCCCCAGAGGTTTAACATCCATCGACGATTATGCTTTTTATAGATGTGGCAGTCTGAGCCAGATAAGTATTCCTGGTAGTATTGAAACCATTGGTGAACATGCTTTCGATGAATGTAGTGCATTGACAAGAGTAAAAGTGGAGGCAGCAGTTCCTCCTGGTGTTTGTAATA
The DNA here is from genome assembly GCA_016286995.1 of Prevotella sp. Classification (GTDB taxonomy): domain Bacteria; phylum Bacteroidota; class Bacteroidia; order Bacteroidales; family Bacteroidaceae; genus Prevotella. Next base: position 49,643 of record JAEEVA010000011.1, on the reverse strand, counting down.
ACTCTTTTCCCTTTTACCAGATTACCTTAGATGTACCTTATGACTCACAGCCCGTTTATCGAACAACAGACTATTGGAAGGATTCAAAACAGATAGTCAGTGACTATCCGAGTCCTGCTATCTATATCTCTGACCCTGAGGTGAGGGCAATTTGTGTCACTAATTGGGATACTAATTATGATGGGCAACTGAGTGAGGCAGAGGCTGCCAATGTAACTGACTTGGAATTTTTTTTCAAAGGATCGTCTATCCAATATTTTAGAGAACTGGCTTATTTCACGGGTTTGACCTCCATTGGTGCAAATGAATTCCAGGGGTGTAGCCAGTTGTATTATATCGTCATCCCCGAGAATGTAACATCTATCAAGGAATACGCCTTTGAAGGATGTACAAATATGATTACTATTGTTTTGAATCAAAACGTCAAGACAATTGGCGATTATGCGTTCTCGAATTGCAGGATGCTTTCCTCTGTCAATTCCTGTGATAACGTGGAAATGATAGGTAACTTTGCATTTAAGGGCTGTTGGCAAATAAAAGACATTCCGTCTACTAAGCATCTTCAAGGAATTGGTGCCGAGGCTTTTACTGGTACTGGTATCAATGAGCTTCATCTGCCTAAACACAATATTGTTTTTCAGTATCGTGCTTTTTATGGTTGTAATCTGACCAAGGTTTTCGCTGAGGCCACAGCACCTTATACCACTGCAGGTAACCCCTTTGATGACGACATCAGTACCAATACAATACTTTATGTTCCCATGGGTTGCAGGGAGGCTTATCTGTCTGCCCAATACTGGAATAGGTTTAAAGAGGTATTTGATGAAGCTCCTGAAAGTCCTGATATGATCTTTAATGATAGCAGAATTTTAACAATCTGCCTTCAAAATTGGGATAGAAATAATGACGGTAGGTTTACCGAGGCTGAAGCGGCAATGGTGACTGATCTTGGCAAAGCGTTCAGTCAAACAGAGATTTATTCTTTTGATGAGTTAAGTTATTTTACAGGATTGCAGACTATTGCTGACAGTGCCTTTATGGCTTGTAGCAATCTGGTACGTATATCCATTCCCAAGAATGTCCATACTATTGGTTATAAAGCCTTTTCAGGTTGTAACTCGTTACTGAAAATTATTGTTGACGAGCAGAACCCTTACCTTGATTCACGAAATAATTGTAATGCAATCATAGAAACTGCTACCAATACCCTCATTCGTGGCGCAAACTGGACAATAATCCCTGATGGCATTGTTACTATTGCAGAAAATGCCTTTGCAGGTTGTTATTCCATGCAAAGCATCGATATACCCAATAGTGTTACGACTATTGGTGCAGGAGCTTTTTCGGGTTGTGGTTTGACAAGCATCACCATTCCTAATGGTGTTACTGTCATTAATAATAGCATGTTTCATGGTTGTATTGATTTAGTCAGTGTGACGATTCCAGAAAATATAACGGCAATAGGGAGTTATGCTTTTGCATATTGTAAGAGCCTCTCGTCTATAGGTATTCCAAATGGTGTGACATCTATTGGTGACGATGCTTTTTGTAAATGTGAAGCTTTGAAAAGCTTGTACATTCCCGCAAGCGTCATAACCATTGGTAAAAGAGCTTTCCAGGATTGTACAGGCTTAACCAGTATAGGCATTTCCCAGAGTGTAACCGAGATCAGTGATGAATTGTTTGAGGGTTGTATCGGACTGAGAAGTGTATACATTCCCAAAGGTGTTACTAAGATTGGTATCCGTGCATTTTATGATTGTACTAATCTTGCGAAAGTAGACATTCCAGAGGGTGTTACTGAAATTGGTGCCCGTGCTTTCCAATACTGTCGTAGTCTGACCAGTGTGATTCTTCCCCTTAGTGTTATTCGTATTCGAACTGCAGCGTTTTACTATTGTGACAATTTAACACAGATTACCATTCCTCGAAATGTTAGGTATATAGAAGAAGAAGCATTTGCTTTGTGCTATAATTTGACTTCTGTTAAGGTGGAGGCGAAAGAACCGCCCTCTGTGAAAGAGAATTCCTTCTATGGCCATTTGAACCTCCCGCTTTACGTTCCTGTAGGCTCGGTCTCTCTTTACAAAGCCTCCGAGTATTGGAAGGACTTCAAGGAGATTATAGGATTTAACCTAAGCATCCTTTTTGTCGATGCAAGAGTGGAAGAAATTTGTGTTGATTATTGGGATACTAATGGCGATGGGAAATTAGATGAAGTAGAGGCTGCGGCTGTGACCAATTTGGGAACTGCGTTCAGTGGTAATGAGTCTATTACGAGTTTTGACGAGTTGCGGTATTTCACGAAGTTGAAGTCCATCGGCGATAATGCCTTCCAAGGCTGTAGTGCCTTATCCCATATTGTAATACCTGAAAATGTTACCGCAATTGGTAAAAATGCGTTTAATAGTTGCACAGCTTTAAATTCTTTGTCTATTCCTAATGCTGTTGAGATAATTAACGAGGGCGCCTTTGAGAATTGTGTAAATCTTGTAACTTTATCCCTCTCGGATTATCTGGAGTCAATCGGGATTAGTCTGGAGTTAATTAAGTTGCCAGAGCAATTGGAGACCATTGGAGAAGCCGCATTTAAGAATTGTAGCTCATTAACGATTTCTTCTCTTCCTAGTGAGCTAACCTCTATAGGCAGCTATGCGTTCAGCGGTTGTACAGGGCTAACCTCGATGGACATTCCTAGGGGCATAACATCCATGGGGAATTATGTTTTCGAAGATTGCAACTCCTTGACCTCTGTGTATGTTTATTGTGCTACCATGGGCAATCATGTTTTCGAAGGTTGCAATTCCTTAACCTCTGTGTATGTTAATTGTGCTACGATAGGGAATTGTTTTTCGGGATTAGTATCCATTCAGGAACTGACCTTGGGGAATCAGGTAACAACTATTGGCGATGCTGCTTTCAAGGGGTGTACAGGACTAACATCTATAGCCATTCCCTTCAGCGTTTTCTCCATCGGTGACGAAGCTTTCTCAGGTTGCTCAAATCTGACAGCTGTTAGCGTGTTATGGACTTCTCCTGTCGCAATTACAGCTGACGTGTTCACAAACCGTTATAATGCAATACTTACAGTGCCTTGTGGTTGTACTGATATTTACAAATCTGCTGATTATTGGAAAGACTTCAAGGGTTATGAAGAATCAAATATATGCTTTGCTGATGCCCGTGTAAAGAGTCTTTGCGTTTCCAAATGGGATACTAACAAAGATGGTGAACTAAGTGCTGAAGAAGCTCGTGCCGTAGAATCTTTAGGTAATACTTTTAGATCTGAGCCCTCAATAAAGTCGTTTGACGAGCTACAATTCTTTACTGGTCTGACATCAATTGATGTAGAAGCGTTTTATGGCTGTTCTAACTTGGAACATGTCATCCTCCCCAATTCAGTGACATCTATTTATGCCTGTGCATTCGAGACTTCGGGTATTAAGGAGATTGTTATTCCCAATAGTGTATCTGACATTTCCGCAAAAGCATTCTATAGTTGTAGTAAATTGGAAAGCATAACACTATCAAATAATCTTGAAATCATTGAGGATCAGTTGTTCTGCAACTGCAATAAGTTGAAAAACATTGTTATTCCTCAGTCAGTAAAGGTGATACATCGTGAAGCTTTTCGTAATTGTTCCAGTCTGGTGTCTGTTGTTCTTTCGGATATGATAGAAGAGATATGGTATGGAGCCTTCGGGTTCTGTCGTAGTTTGACATCAATTGATTTACCTGCAAGCTTAAGATATATAGGCACTTATGCCTTCGCGGGATGTAATGCATTAACCTCTTTGAAAGTAGACGAGGGGAATACGATTTTTGACTCGCGTGCTAATTGTAATGCCATCATAGAAACAGCTACGAACAAGCTGGTTTCTGGATGTTGTGCAACAGTCATTCCAAATACTGTGAAAACAATTGGTTATGGCGCATTCGGAAATTTTTCAACTATGACAGAGATGAATATCCCACAAAGTGTAACGTCTATCGAGGCTTGGGCTTTTTGTGAAACAGGCTTGACTTCTGTTACGATACCTGTCGGTGTTACGAGTATCGCAGATTATGCTTTTGCGGGATGTGATGAGTTAACTTCCGTTCATGTAAAAAATCCCTGCCCTGTAGAGTTGGCTAGTAATTATGTTTTTAGCAATAGCGCTAACGCAACACTCTATGTCCTCATTGGGAGAACTTTGGTTTATCAACTTGCGGACTATTGGAAGGATTTTAAAGAAATTGTTGAAGAGGTTGGCGATAACATCACATTCGCCGATGCTAAAGTCAAGGCGATTTGTGTAGCCAACTGGGATACCAACGGCGATGGAGAATTGTCAGAAAGCGAGGCTGCCGCAGTGACGGATTTGGATAATGTATTCCAGTTTGATGAGGAGATTACATCGTTTGACGAATTCCGCTATTTTGTGGGAATTACTTCAGTCGGAATGCTTTCTGATGGCGGGCATGGCTTCGATATGCCTTTCTCTGGTTGTACCAGTTTGGCAAGTATCACGTTACCTCCTACGATGACTCGGATAGGCAGGTTCGCTTTCTACGAATGTACTTCCCTTTCTTCGATTACCATTCCAAAAGTCGTTACGTGGGTTGATTCCGATGCATTTGGCAATATGGCCCTAAAGACGGTCGTCGTTGAAGACGGGAATGCTGTGTATGATTCACGCGATAATTGTAACGCCATCATTAAGACTGAGACTAATACGTTGAAGATAGGTTTTGCAACAACGGTTATTCCCAATACGGTTACTGCTATTGGTGCTGAAGCCTTTTATTATTCTGATATAGAGGACGTGACAATTCCTCAATCAGTGGTGTCGATAGGTGATAAAGCATTTGGCAGTTGGAAAACTCCCATACAATCAGTAACGGTAGAATGGCAAACTCCTATTGCCATCAATCAATCTGCTTTCTATGGAAACTATAACGCTACTCTCTACGTGCCTACTGGCTGTAAGGCAGCATACGAGGCTGCACAGTATTGGCAGGACTTCAAGGAGATCAAGGAGATTGGGGCAACAGAGTTGATTCCGCTTACTGTTGGTGTGGAGGATGTCACTGTCAGATTGGGCTCGTTCATCGAGGACCGGCCAGTATTTTCTTTCGACTTCGAGAACGACGAGACCATGTGGGGGTGGGGTAATGACCAGGAGATGGGTATTGCCGAGGGCTCATACAACGGCACCAAGTATCAGACAACGACGAATCCACGACAGGCAGAGTTTTGGGAGAATGAGATTGCCATGGGCTTCGACCAACTGGTACCTGGCGAGGTATATGTCCTGGAATTCTGGGCAAAGGCCGACAAGAGTTTCTGGCTGAATGCCAACCTGCAATATCCGAGCGAAGAGGCCGGCTGGCCGAGTCGTGGAGACTTCGACTGGGTGGAGATTGGCACGGAGTGGCAGAAATTCACCATGACGACGACAGTGACGGGTCCTGATGCTACCCAATTGGTTATAAACATCGGTGAACTGGCTGGTGGCACGTTCTGCTTGGATGATATCTCGCTGAGACGAAAGAATCCGCTTTTCAAACTGACATACGACGGCTTTGTGGACGGCGACGACGAGACGACAGCATTCACCACACTGCCAGTAGCCTCGACAACAGCTACGAATGACTCACCAGTAGGTTCCTATCCCATCACAGTCAGTGGAGGCGTATCAGGAAAGTATAGCATCACTTATCAGTCTGGTACGCTGACCATCGTGTCGGCAGTCAAGGGTGACGCCAACGGCGACGGCAGTGTGACCATCACCGACGCCGTAGCTGTAGTGAACTACATCCTGGGCAGCCCCTCTTCCAACTTCAACATCATGAATGCCAACGTCAATGGCGACGTTGATGACGACGGTAATCCTAATATCTCCATCACCGACGCCGTGGGCATCGTGAACATCATTCTGAACAGCAGCGGCTCATCCAGTGCGCCAGCGATGGATGAGCTGGGTGACGATGAGGCTGTGGAGCCGGAGTGAGATTTAATTGATAATTGACAATTAGGAAAAGGAGGCAAGTCGAAAAACTTGCCCCTTTTCTTTGCCGTTTCAATATTACTTCGTAACTTTTTCGCTTTGTGTTGAAGTTGGATATGACCTACCGTATGGAAACATTCAGAGTTTTTTCCAATTCAGAAAGATCGTCGGCATGCTTCTTTCTTATGATTTCCATCCTAAGAGCATCCACCAGTTCTCTTGCCTGATAGCCTTTCTGATAGACCTTCCTGGCATGGCTATACAAGTCTGATAGTCCCTAGATTACTGCAGAATGAAGAATTGATTCACCTTTTCGTGTTCATTCTCCATGTCGAGCATGAAGTCGAACATAAACTCACCTATGGTCAGTTCCATATCACCGGCATACTTATAAAGGGTTCTAAGTTTGGCAGGATTAATCTGCGCAAAGTAGGCCAGCCCATCGTTCTGGGGCAGTCCGAAGTACATCTGTTCTGGTTGCAGATAGCGCATCAGATAAGGTGAGTGGCTTGTCAGTAGAATTTTTGTGTCTGAGGCATAGTTTTGCAGGGTCAATAGCAAGTTTTCCATCATTCGTGGATGCACCGAGTTCTCAGGTTCTTCCAGCATAATCATTGGAATGCTCTGTTTCTTAGCAGCTATGCAGAGGGTAAACAGGAAGATGATGCGCTTGCTACCGCTCGACAGTTGGAGTATGCTCGTCGGTTGGGTACAGTATTTCTCCCTGATTCTGATGTCATAGATTCTCCGTTGTCCATCAGGCAGAGTGATGACTTCAGGCGTAAATTCGGTAAGGTTGGGTATGAGTTGCAGCAGACCGTCTTTCAAAATGGCATAGTTATCATCATCAGTGGTTTTCAATTGGTAGAGATATTCGCTCAAAGTCATGCCGCCAAGCATCCCGATGCCTTTTCCGCCACTGGCAGAGAAATAGGACTCAGGATTATCGAGCGTTTCAAGATTGGGAATCCTGATACTGCATATTTGTGTGGCGATAGTATGAAGGAACATTGTAGTTGAACCAGCAATAGCCGGCAAAGCCAGTTGGTAAGACGTTACTGCAAATGGTTTGTTACATCTTCCTGTTGCTGACGGAACTATCAGACACTCGTCAGCCGTCTGTCGGTTGATCATCTGACGGAATCGCTGGTCTGAAGGACGTTTTATCTTTAGACTCTCAGAACGTATTTGTCCATCTGCGTTGCCATTCGCCCAAGCAAAGCGGTATTCATAGACGAATAGGTGCTTCTCACCGTTTAAGTCCATGCATCCCGTCACCTCAAATAAAAAATCCTTTCCTTGCATGGAGGTGTTGATGGGCAACCATCGGCTTCTCATCATCTGCCTTCGTTCAGCTTCTTCGGCAGTAAGAAATCTGATGCCGAACTCAATGGCATGAAGCACATTACTCTTACCGTAGCCGTTAGGGGCGATAAGAGCGTTCATCTCTCCAATCTTCAAACGAACATGCTCTATATTGGCTATGCCGTCAATCGAAAAACCATCTATTGTCATAACTCAAGTTAAATTATTTGCGTGAGCTGTGTATAATTTCAGTGCAAATATACGAATAATATATAACTCGTGCAAATTTTTTTGCGTGAGTTGTAATCCTTTTAGTTTAATTTCACAAAAAGGTGATGGCTATAGTCTCATAAAAACTTGCCTCTTTTCTTTGTCGTTTCAGAATTAATATGTACTTTTGCAGGCCGAAAACAATGGTATGTATTACTTAATAAAACGAACTACTTAAAAACAAACAACGATGAAACGAATCTTTACTATCATGCTGTTGTCGGCAATGACAACAGTGGGCATGCTGGCTCAGGGACAGATGGGACAGAACATCAAGGTGAACGGCGAGCGACTGCCGTCGAAAGCCATTAAGAGCCTGGCGTTCGATGGTGATAATGTCCAGATGACCTTCTCAGACGGTAGCAGTCAGCAGGAAGAGTTGTCGGCAGTAACCGTGCGTCTATTCAAATACGGCGACGCCACTGGTGACGACAATGTCACCATCACCGATGCCGTCGGTATCGTGAACAAGATTCTGGGCAATCCGTCGGAAAACTTCGACGAGGTCGCTGCCGATGTCAACCTCGACAACTACATCACCATCACCGATGCTGTCGGTGTGGTGAATATCATTCTGAACAACAGCGGCTCATCCAGTGCACCAGCGATAGCTGCACCTGATACCGATGAGACCGATGAGGCAGTGGAGCCGGCGTGAGGTTTAATTGATAATTGACAATTGACAATTGATAATTGATAATTGGTAATTAGGAATTAGAAATTATGATTACCTTTGTCCGCCGCATTTGAGGATTCAAGCATATCATAATTCCTAATTTCTAATTCTTAATTTCTAATTTCATAAAAACTTGCCTCTTTTTTTTGTCGTTACAAAATTAATGCGTACTTTTGCACAGCGAAAAGTTTGTTACGAAAAGTTCGTTACAACTTTTGTGTAATGATTAATAAGTGACGATGATGGTAAAAAACAAGAAACGCAAACTTGAAAACCCCTTTGTTTATCAGGGTTACGAGAGCCCAGACTATTTCTGTGACCGCATTGATGAAACTGATTGTGTAATCTCTTCCCTCAAAAATGGTCGCAATATTACACTGATTTCTCCAAGAAAGATTGGTAAAACGGGACTAATTTATCATTCTTTTGATAAGATTAAGGCTGAAGATAAAGATGCTATATGCATCTATGTGGACATTTTTTCGACCAAAAACCTACAGGAGTTTGTTGAGACATTGGGTAGGGCGGTCATTGAGGATGCGTTGAATAGGGAGAAATCGTTTGCCAACAAGGTGCTGGATTTCTTCAAGGGTCTTCGACCGACCATCACACCAGACTTGCTGACAGGACTGCCAACGGTCTCGATTAATGTTGTTCCCGTTCAGGCTGAGTATACACTTAAGAGTATTTTCTCACACCTCAACAGTCTGAACAAACCTGTTTATCTGGCCATCGATGAGTTTCAGCAGATAACTGAATATCCTGAAACGGGAACTGAGGCCATGCTTCGCTCCCATATCCAATACATACACCATGTGAAATTTATCTTTTCCGGCAGTAAGAAGCATCTGATGGAGGAAATGTTCTGTGCTCCCAATCGTCCGTTCTTCCAAAGTACTCAGCTGATGACGCTTGCACCCCTACATGAGGAAATATACTATGATTTTGCCAAAGCGTTTTTTGAAGCAAAAAAGGGAACTCTCAGTCAAGAGGTCTTTCATGACATCTATCAGCGTTTCGATGGCTACACATGGTATATACAGGCTGTATTGAATCGGTTATATGAAACGGAGAAAAAGGTTGAGGATAAACGGCAAGTTGTAGAAGCCATCCTATTCCACATCAATACGTTGGCCCCCTATTATCAGACATTAACCACATTCTTGACAGACAATCAATTAAGTCTTCTAAAAGCCATTGCGGAGTCGGAAATTGTGTCACAACCATTGAGTAATGAGTTCGTCCAACGTTTTGAATTGCCGGGAGCCAGTAGCGTAAAGTCTGCGTTGACCGTATTAATAGATAAAGATATGGTTTATCAGGCTCCTGATGGCTTCATCGTCTACGATCGTTTCCTTGGCCTGTGGCTCAAGCGCATATGATAATTTAAAAAACACGTAGTTATGAAGAAGATGATATTATGCCTGATGGCACTTGTAGGGATTCACGCAATGGCTCAGAAGCGTGCCGAGGTGTTGCTGGAAACAACGGAGGGGAACATCCGTATCGCACTTTGTAATGAGACGCCACGACATCGTGACAACTTCCTGAAACTGGTGCGGATGCATCTTTATGACTCATTGCTGTTTCATCGGGTGGTGAAGGACTTCATGATACAGGGTGGGGACCTCAACAGCCGTCATGCGAAACCAGGACAGCGCTTAGGGACGGGTGAGCTGGACTATACGCTGGAACCGGAGTTCCGCCTGCCACAACTCTATCATCGTAGGGGAATGGTGGCTGCCGCCCGTGAACCGGACGATGTGAATCCTGACATGCGGTCGGGGGCTTGCCAGTTCTATATCGTTTGGGGACGCCAGTTCAACGATGCCATGATAGACCGTGTGCAGGAAAGGCTCGATACCATGACACATGGACGTGTGAAACTGACGCAGGAGATGATTGAGACGTATAAGACCATAGGCGGCACGCCCCATCTTGACGGGCAGTATACTGTGTTTGGTGAAGTCGTAGAGGGTCTTGATGTGGTGGAACGCATTCAGCAGATGGCTGTCGACGCGTATCACCGTCCGTTGATCGACGTCCGTATTCTCCGTGCCACCATCGTTACTCGCCATGATTGAAGCGATTATTGATAATTGACAATTGAGAATTGATAATTGGAATTAAGAAAATGGGGCAAGTCGAAAAACTTGCCCCTTTTCTTTGTTCTTACAAAAATAATATGTAACTTTTTCGCTTTGCGAGAAATTACTATCGCTCGAGAATACAAAAAAATGTGATTTCTTTTGGTATTCTGCTCGCTTATTCGTAATTTTTCGCTTTGCGAGAACTTACTCTCGCTCGAGAATACAAAAATAAATGCTATTTCTTTTGGTATTCTGCTCACTTATTCGTAACTTTGCACATTGAAAACCATTGACTGAATAAATGTTATAGATTAATCGTAATAAACATGCTTATGAATTCAAAGCTTAACTTGAGACAAAGGGCAGCACTGCTGGTGCTCGCTATGTTCTGCTCACTGACAGGAACGTGGGCACAAAATGAACTCACGGTGTATGACAGTGGAACTGCAACAAATAAATATGTTCCTGCGTACGTCTTTTATTTTGATGATTTTACCAAAAGTCAGTTTGTCATTCCATCTTCTGAATTGACAAGCATGAATGGTGGTACCATCAGCAGTATCAAGTTCTATACGACCAGTTATAATGTGCCGTATACCACGGTCAGCACGGTCGATGTCTATCTGAAGGAAGTGACCTACACCTCTATCAGTGCTTACGAGGCCAAGGCCGATTGCAGCACCGTGTATCAGGGAACTTTGGACATTGTCAGTGCCAGTGGCGGTGGTGAACTTACCATCACTTTTGCTACGCCGTTCACATATCGTGGCGGCAACCTGCTCATCGGCATTGAGAATACGACCGCTGCTGGCTATAAAGAAATCTTCTTCTACGGCCAGACCGTTAGTAATGCTTCTGTTGCCGGTTATAATGGCTCAAGCTTAGATGAAGTACCAGCCACCCAGCAGAACTTCATTCCCCAGACCACGTTCACCTATACGGATGGCACAGCAGTTCTCGCCAAGCCGACCAATATTGAAGTATACAGTTTGTTAACTAACTCTGCTTCTATATACTGGGACTTGCCGACGGGTGCCACGGGCAGTGTCTACCAGTACAAGAAGGCCAGCGAGACGGTGTGGAGCGCAGAAGTGTCTCCCGAATATCCCTCCATTACCCTAAGCGGTCTGGAGCCTGCCACAGCCTATAACTTCCGTGTGAAGGCTCTGTACGGCAGCGACGCCAGTGGCTGGGCTGTCGTTGACTTTACGACGGACTGTAATCCTGTGACAGGCTACCCGTGGTATGAAAACTTCAACGGCTACAGCGATGGAGCCTTCAATGACCTCTGCTGGCGGAATGAGCATATCGAAGGTTCAAGTACGAGTGTCTTTAATGTGTATTCTTCCCCAGATTACGACAACGATACAAAAATGCTTTGTCTGCCCGATCAGGGGGTAGGCAACAAAACCATGCTGGTGCTTCCTCAGATGTACTTGGGAGAAGGAGGTGTAAACTATATGTTCTCATTGGATATATATCGTAACGATGCCTTTTCAGACCGTACGGAAGAGGGCATCAGGGTGTATGCCAGCACTGACGGCAAACTTGAGGGAGCTACGGAACTGGCCTTTATTCCGCGTCTCTACATGTTGTCCAACGTAGTCATTCCCGAAGAACAAGAAAGTGGCTGGTACACATACGACCTGATGATACCCTTCACCAGTGGCTCATGCTATATCATCTTAGTCGGTGAAAGTGAGTATGGCTCAGCCACCTATATGGACAACTTCAGGGTGGACATGGCTCCTAACTGCATGCGGACCACTGGTCTGCGGGCCTCGCTTTATCCAAACGCTGAAGTTAGTGTGGACTGGAAAAATAATGGGGCTGATGCCTGGCAACTTTGTATTGACGGTAATACGAATTACATTATGTGCACAAACAACGGCTATTATTTCAGCTCTCTCACTCCCGATGTCGTTCACTCTGTCAAGGTTCGCTCCTATTGCAGTGCCACCAGTCAGGGCCTGTGGAGTAAGACCATATATTTTGAACCGACAAACAAGCAGATTATCGGTTCTGGTTCATACACGGACGACTCCTTCCCCACCGATTGCAAATATATAAACTCGCTGACACAGCAGATCTATACTGTTGAAGAACTTGGCCAGGCTGGTGCTATCGAGAGCATTGCCTTTAAGAATACCAGTGGCGCTGCCCATACACGTCATCTGGATATCTATATGGTCAGCACCGAAAAGAGTTCCTTCAATAGTAAAAATGACTGGGTTCCCGTCACTTCTGCCGACCGCGTCTATAGCGGCGATGTCAACTTCGCTGCCGGCGTCTGGACAACTATTACGCTGGACACTCCGTTCCCCTATGAAGGAACTGAGAATATGGCCCTTGTCATTGACGACCATACGCTTTCTGACGACTTCGTTGCGACGGAATTCCTGACTTTCTATGTTGCTAATAAACAGGGCTTGTATGTCTCGGATGATGGTACTAACTTTGACCCGACCCAACCGTCGGGCTACTCAGGAACGATACAGTATTTCAAGAACCAAATCCGTGTTGCCAAGGGTGCGGCTCCTGCCGTTTTGAGGCCAACTGAACTTGCTGTCTCAGACATTATGGGAAGATACGCTACGCTCAGTTGGAAAGAGAATGGCACGGCAACACAGTGGCAGATAGCCTTTGTTGACGACGAGGATACATTTACCCGTATTATCACGGCTGATACCAACCCCTACACGTTAACAGGTCTCACCCCCGAAACCACGTACAATGTCCGGGTACGTGCCCTGAAAGGCAGTGGTGAGAGTTTGTGGAGTCATAAGCTAACCTTCACTACCCCTATTGCCAGCCCGGTTCCTACCGGCATCGTGGCCGACAACATTACCTACTGTTCGGCAGACATCAGTTGGACGGGTAACCCCGAAGCCACCAACTATGACCTGCGCTACGGGTGTCAGATATATTCAGATTTCAATGACTTTAGCTTAGGCAAATGGACGACTATTGATGCCGACGGTGATGGTTATAATTGGGTACTCGGCTCAGCAGTTGGTGCTATTTATTTGACCGGTTATAGTGCTTTAAAAAATCAAGGACATAATGGATCAGCCGATTTCGTGACTTCAGGCTCTTATGTTAATGTTACATCTACTCCCCTGACCCCAGACAACTATTTGGTCTCTCCATATGTCGCCCTCGGTGGAACAATCACTTTCTGGGCTTGTGCACAGGATGATAATTATCCTACAGAGCACTTTGGTGTCGCCGTGTCTACCACCAGCAAAACCGATGCCAGTGCCTTCAATACCATTTGGGAAAATGACATGACTGCTGCACCGGCCTTGCGTGCCGTCAAGAAAGCAGCTCCCAGAGGTTCACACCGTACTCAAGGTAACTGGTATCAATATACTGTTGACCTGAGTGATTACGCCGGACAGTATGGCTATGTGGCTATCCGGCACTTTGACAGTAATGACATGTTCATGCTCAATGTAGATGATATCGTCATTACAGAACCTGAAAGCAGATGGTCCACCATTGAGAATATCTCTGGCAATAGTCAGGAAATCACGGGTCTGGAACCATTGACCTCGTATTTTGTCCAAGTACGTGCCAATTTTATGACCGATGCTTCGAGTGAGTGGGCTGAAACAACCTTCACCACTACTGACATAGACAACCCCAAACCTTCTGACTTTGATACTTATGTGTTTGCCGATGGTTTCTCTACCCAGTGGAACGGCTCGGGTGACACCTATGACTTCCATTACAGAACGGCATCAGATCTTAGTGCACCTACCTTCTTCGATGACTTTGAGAATGGCTTCGGCCAGTGGACAGCTTTACAGGGTGATTGTAGCCAGATTGTTCCAGGACAGAGCGAATGCTGGTATTTCATGGATCCTACAAGTGAATTAAGCTTTGAAGCCCACAGCGGCAGTCAGGTGGTCAGTTCGTGGAGCTCTGCCTCCAGCAATCCACTTCATGCCAACAACTACCTCGTTTCTCCACCGCTAGTCTTTGGTCAAACACTGAAATTCTGGGTGCGTACCGATGCAGAACGCCCTGACGCGTATGAGGTGCTGTTGTCAACTACTGGCAATGCCATTGCTGACTTTGTACATGTATGGAAGCCGTTGGTTAAAGCACCAGCCACGGGTGACTGGACGGAAGTGACTATTGATTTGAGCGCATACGCTGGACGGCAGGGTTATATTGCCATCCACCATCAAGATTATAATGGCAACTATCTCATGATTGATGACTTCGGCATCTATAACGCAGGAGAATGGTCAAACATAGAAACGTTGACTGGTCCTGGTATAGGACTGGGCGGCTTGGCCACTAACACTGCATACGAATTCCAGGTTCGAAGCACCAAAAACGGTATGTGGTCTTGGTGGAGCGACATGCAGACAGTTGCACTGCTGACCCTGCAGGACGATGTCGACAATACCAGCCTGATTCGCAACAACACGGGCCGCCTGGCACACGTCACGCTTGCCGGACGTACGCTTAAGAGAGACGGAAAGTATAATGTGCTATGTCTGCCGTTCGACATGAAGATTGCTGAATGTCTGCCACCCAATGCGACCGTCAAGCAGGTGAGCAATATGGAATACAATAGCACAACTAAAATCCTGACGGTGACCTTTGGTGAGAGTTTAAGTGGTTCTACTGTGATTCCTGCAGGTACGCCTTTCATTGTAAAGTGGTCAGAAGGAGAGGACTTGACAAATTTGAAGTTTGCCAACGTCATCGTGGGAAGCGGTACGCCAGGAAGAGTTTCCTGTTCTGGTGGCACGTTCAAGGGCAACTTCGCCCCGTGGACCCTATACGAAAGTGGCAACAAACAAATGTACTTTGGCTCGGACAAGCCGCTGTCATGGCCGGCCATCAATATCAGCATCGGTGCTTTCCGTGCCTACCTCAATATGCCCGCTGGAGTGGCCAAAGGAAACGGTATCATCATCGACTTCGGCGACGGCACGCAGATCAGCGTATCGTCCTTGAAGGGTGATGCCAATGGCGACGGCAGCGTGTCTATCACCGACGCCGTGGGTGTAGTGAACTACATTTTGGGCAGTCCGTCGGGCAACTTCAACTGGGCGGCAGCCAACGTCAATGACGATATCGATACAAGCGGCAATCCCAACATCTCCATTACCGACGCTGTGGGCATTGTGAACATCATCCTGAACAGCGGCAACAGCACTGCTCCCGAACTGGATGCTCCCGAAGACGTTGAGGCCGACGAGGTCGAGACAGGGGTGGAGCCGGAGTGAGGGTTAATTGAGAATTGACAATTGAGAATTGAGAATTGACAATTGGAATTAAGAAAAGGGGGCTAGTCGAAAAACTTGCCCCACTTTTTATTATTATCACGAATTTGAGAATTAGAGAATTTTAGAGGTCGCAAGCGATCGAAGATAGTAGAGAACAGGCTGTCGCCACCAATTCTCTAAATTCAAAGCTCTTTAGATGCCCTCTAATAAATAATTTTCTAGTTCTTGATAGCAAAGTCATTGGTGGGAAACATGAGTCATTCTGCTCAGCAAATTCAGTGAATTTGGTTCGCAATTTCAGTGAATTTGGTTCGCAATTTCAGTGAATTTGGTTTGCAATTTCAGTGAATTTGCAATGCGCGTCTCTATCCAGTAGCTCATAATTCCTTTTCACCCAATTGCTATAACAAGCGTGGAAAGGTTGAAAAACTACAAATAAACCCAAATAGGTTATTAGAAACGAATTGCCATAATGATCGTAATTTATCCGTAATAACCATTACTGATGATGTCAATTATGAAGCAAATTATGGTTATTACGGCAATTTCTTTCCTATTATATTTCTAATGACAAATTTGGGTTAAAACAAAGCCCTATGCGTGTAAAAGGTCAGTGATTAGTCAGGAAAAGGTAATAAAAGTGTACAATCGTGATACGGTGTTGGCAAATGTTAAAAGTGTGCCAAGGCTAGAAACAGAGTGTACCAAAGAATGGAACAGACTGTACCATTCCTTGGCACACTTTTAAAAACGGCAGCTGAAATTTTACTGTTGAGTAAAAAGTTCGTATCTTTGCAGGCGACCAGCCCCAGCCAATCCGTTAGATTCCGTAAAAAGGAAAGATAAAAAAATAAGTGTAAGAGGACAATTTTTTCCACTTTTTCTTGGCCGTTTCATTTTTATTTCGTACTTTTGCAGTCTGTAGACCATCAACTGAAGAGACATACTATATATTAATCATAAATAAGTACGCGTATGAAAATGAAAACTAATTTAAGACGAAGGGCGGCCCTATTGCTGCTCGCCGTGCTCTGCTCATTCACCGGAGCGTGGGCCGTGGAAGTGGAAATTGGTAGTTTGGAAGGCGCAGGCAACGATTCCTTTCTGCCTATGAACTCTCTTTACAACTATTCCTACAGTCAGCAGATTTACACTCCTGACGAAATTGGAACGGCAGGAACCATCAATGCCATTACCGTTTGGTTGTATGGTAATGACCAACTCCCCGACATGTCTTTTGACATCTATATGGTTGAAACAACCAAAGGGGAATTCGAAAGTTCAACGGATTGGATTTCTGTGACTGCTGGTGATCTCGTGTATTCAGGGACGGTGACCGTTCATAATACGGAAGCACAGGCATACACTTTCACGCTTGACACTCCTTTCGCATATAGTGGTACTGGCAATTTGGCCATTTGCTTCAACAATATGACTGGTGCTTGGAAGAGCGGTTTGAATGGCAAGGTGTTCGGTACAGGCGATGATCCTACAAGAGCAATCTATGCTCGTCAAGATGAAAGTGAATATGATCCAACAGATCCGACGTTTTCTGCATATGGACGCACCTATAAGAGGAATGTCATCGTTCTTGACATTACGCCCAGTGGCGTATTCTACGCTAAACCTACTAACCTTGCGGTAAGTGACTTGACGGCGCATGCTGCTACTGTGTCATGGACAGCTCCTGCAGGTTCTCCCACCGGCTATGCTTATCAGTACAAGAAGGCCAGCGATACGGAGTGGAGCACAGAGACAATAGTGACCTCACCATCAGTTCCACTTTCAGGACTGATTGCAGAAACGGCCTATAACTTCCAGGTAAAGGCCAAATACAGTGGTGGTGAGAGTGGTTATGCAGCAATCAACTTCACAACGCCCATTGCATGTCCGAAGCCTACCGACTTGACGGCGACGCTGACTCCTGGCAATGGTACTGTGGCAACGCTGAACTGGACCGAAAACGGAACTGCCACCAATTGGGTACTGGAATACGGTACGGATTCTGAATTCTCTGGTGCTACATCGGTCAATGTGAGCGGCACTCCTACTAAGGACTTCACAGGACTCACTCCTGAGACCACATATTATGCCCGTGTGAAAGCAACACAAGGTGGTGATGAGAGTGCTTGGAGTAAAACAGTTAGTTTCACTCCTACCAACGACTATTCTGTTCTTGTGAACGATGGAACTGCCACGAATGGCTACGTTCCTGTATATGGTATGTGGGTTGACAAATTTTCAATGAGTCAGTTCATCATTCCTGCAGCTGACCTTGCAGCTATGCAATATGGCAATATCACCAAACTAACATTCTATGCTACAAATAATAATATCAGTTGGGGCGCTGCTGAGTTTGAGGTATATATGACTGAAGTGCCTGAAACCACTTTCTCATCTGCTACACTACTTGATTGGAATGACATGGAAAAGGTTATGAATAAAGGCACTCTCGCCATCAGTGACAATAAGATGGTGATAACCCTTGACGCTTCTTATCAATATTTGGGTGGTAACCTGTTGATTGGTGTCAGGCAGATGATACAAGGAACTTATACTTCATGTTCTTGGCAAGGTGTTAGCTCCGAAGAGAATGTTGCCTTGGGCGGTTATGGAAGCGATGTCAACAATGGATCCAATGTCGGCTTTCAGAAGTTCTTGCCTAAGACCACTATTAGCTATACACCTGGCACAGCTCCGTCTGTTTTGAAGCCTACCAATCTCGCCGTCAACTACACCGGTGGAAAGACTGCTGAGGTTAGCTGGACGAGCACTGAGTCGGGCTTCGACATTGATGTAAACGGCACAGTGACACAAAACGTCACTAATCCTTATACACTAACCGGTCTTGATCTGTCCACTACATACGAGGTTAAGGTTCGTGCCAAGAATAGCAGCGGCGTGAGCGACTGGACCAATCCCGTCAGCTTCACGACAGATGGTTGTGAGAATGCGACTGTTGTCAACTATAGTTTAGTAGACAGTTATGGTGACGGCTGGGACGGTAACATAATCTACGTAGTAGATAGTGACGGTAATATTATTGAAGATAATGAGGGTAATGTTATTGCTGTCACTATTGAAAGTGGGGCTTCGGCTTCTGGAACTCTTCGCTTGTGCGGAGATTATCTGGAGTTTGTATGGTATAAAGGTAGTTATCCCGGCGAGTGCTCATGGTCCTTCACAGATGTCAACGGCAATGTACTCTTCTCTGGACAAGGCGATGCGTCTATGCAAACTGGCGATGTCCTTCATGTCATCGACAACGGAGCATGTCCCAGACCGACTGATCTCGCTGTTTCGGAAATTGGTCCCCGCAGCGCGAAATTGAGTTGGACGGAAAATGGCACTGCAAATAAGTGGAAGATTTATTTCTTTGATGCTGGTGATAACATCACAGATATTGTCACTGCCAATAGCAACCCCTTCACTTTGACGGGCCTTACTCCAGAAACAGATTATACCATAAGGATCATAGCTGTAAATGGTTCGGACGAAAGTGACTTGAGTCGAAGGTTTTCATTCACTACAAGCACTGCCACTCCTGCTCCCACTGACTTGGCAGTATCACATATCGGTCCTACGAATGCAACGGCAACATGGAATGGCTTTGCAGAGAATTATGACATAGAATGGGCTGAATTCTATTCATCTGCCGACTGGTTGCAGTATAACGATGGCAGTCTTAAATCCAATGTAGGTTCTTCAAGTGGTGGCGAATGGACATGGGGCGTAATGTATCCTGCCTCAATGCTTACAGACAAGATGACCCTTACTAAGATAGCTTTTTATGAAGTTGATACCAGTAATTATATGGATGGTTCTGTCACAGTGAAGGTATACAGTGGTGGTGATACTGCTCCTGGTACTTTGCTTTACACTGAAACCATCGCTACTGAAAGCACAAACGACATGCGTGAAGTTATACTATCCACGCCTGTTGAATTCGACGTCAGTGAGAACCTATGGATAACGCTTACTGCAAATGCAACATATTGCATGACGATGAGTGAAGAAGATGGTGGTGAAAACAGTAGATGGTTCCTTAACGGAGACGATTGGGTTGATTTTGGCACTGTTTATACAGATGGTGCTAATGACAGTTTCATGATTTGGGGATATGTCAATGATCTTAACCTTTCGTCACTTAGTTGGAGTACAAAATCGGACGTCACCTCTCCTTATACTATTAATGGCCTCACTTCCGAAACAGATTGTGTCGTTAGGGTTCGTGGTGACTTTGGTAGTGATGGTGACAGTAACTGGACATATTCATACTTTACAACTACGGAAATGAACCCAACACCGACTGACATTGAAGCAGATTTGATGGCCGACGGTGCTACGCTCACTTGGATGGGCTATGGTGATAGCTATAATGTACGTTATAGGACGGCTGAAAGCAGAGAATACCTCTTCTTTGAAGACTTCGAGAATGTGACAGGGGAGGATCTGCCAAACGGTTGGACACAGATTGATGCCGATGGTGATGGTTATACATGGTTCTCTTTTACCCCCGATGGCTACACAGACAATTATGGCAATCCAACGTTGTTTGGCGCGTCGTGTGCTACATCGGCCAGCTATGACAATCCAACAAGTTCGCCGCTTACTCCAGACAACTGGCTGATTTCTCCACAGCTTGACCTGCAGGGTACTTTGAGCGTATGGTTACGCGGACAGGATCCAGGCTGGGCTGCTGAGAACTTCGCCATCTATGTTTCCACTACAGGAACTGATATAGCTGATTTTGTTGAACTTGTTCCTGAAACGACAGCTGGGGCAATATATACTGAATACACAGCCGACCTGAGTTCATATTCTGGCCAAAAGGGCTACATTGCCATCCGTCACTTCGATGTTACAAATATGTTCCGCCTTAATGTTGACAACTTTGGCATCTATAATGTCACTTCTGCTGACTCATGGACAACTACGACGACAGGTGATGCAACAATTACGTTGACAGAATTGCCCACCAACACCACATACGAATATCAGATTCAGAGCGTAAGTGGTGGCTCTACGAGTGAGTGGAGTGATATTCAGTCGTTCGCACTGCTGACTCTGCAGGAGAATGCTGACAATTCCACTTTGATAGCGGACAACATTGGCCGAAAGGCTCACGTCACACTGGCCGATCATACACTCTATAAGTCCGTCCACTATTCTACGATGTGTCTGCCGTTCGACGTGGTTAAAGATGAGAGCCCGCTGGCCGATGCCATGATTAGGGTTTTGGACACTTCTAACAGCTCGTTCGATGCCTCTACTAATACGCTGAACGTGACGTTCAAGGAGTTTGCGGGCGATGTCATTCCGGCAGGTACCCCATTCGTCGCAATCTGGTTGTATGGCTCGAACCTTACGAATCCGGAGTTTGCCAATGTTATTATGGGCAGCAATCTAAGAACGGAGGCATTCACTGGCGGCAACTTCCGCGGCAACTTCTCGCCCGTCACCCTGACTGAGAACGAGATGTACTTCGGTCCGGACAAGACGCTGTCATGGCCCAGCACGAATGTAACCATCGGTTCCTTCCGTGGACGTCTCCAGCTGGAGAATCCTCAGCTGAACCAGCCCATCGACATCACCATCAATCTCATGCCGGGCATGGTGCTGACTCTGAGATACCTCAAGGGCGATGCCAACGGCGACGACAGTGTGTCTATCACTGATGCCGTGGCTGTGGTGAACTACATCCTGGGTACTCCTTCTGCTGACTTCAACAGAATGAATGCCAACGTCAATGGCGATGCCGATACAAGCGGCAATCCCAATATCACCATCACCGACGCTGTAGGCATTGTGAACATCATTTTGAATAGCACTAGCACTGCTCCTGAGTTCGAGCTTGAAGAGGTCGATACAGAGGTGGAGCCGGAGTGATAATGAGGACACAAAGGACACAAAGGGGATAGACCCCTCTGTGTCCTTTTGAAGGTCCAAATAAGAAAAATAAGTGTTTTAAGAAAAAAAAAACGGAAAGAATGATTGTGGAATGAAAAAATATTCGTATCTTTGCACCTGTATTATGGATTAAACTATAGATCGAAGTAAACAACAATAAAATAATAAGGATATGAAAAAGAAAATTTTTATGCTTCTTGCATTGTTCGCAGGCGTTCTCAGTGCGTCGGCAGACAACACGTTGGCAGTGACAGACGCTATGCTGACACAAGGTAAGACTGGTACTTTCAACATTGAGTTGAATAACACCGACGAGATTACAGCTTGTCAGTTTAATCTGATTCTTCCTGACGGTCTGACTTTTGTTAATTGTGTCAAGACAAGTCGTGCCAATGACTCTCATAGCGTTGGTAAGGCAACTGTAGGTCAGAATACTCAGATTACTTTTAATTCAAGTTCCAATGACTTGGTGACAGGTAATAGTGGCCCATTGTTCGTTGTCACAGTGGATGTAGATGCATCAGTTGCACTTGGTCCAGTGCAGGCCACATTGGCAAATATTGAAATCACAAAGAAGGATGAAACGAAGTTCAATCCTGCTGACGTAGACTTTACTATTACCATTACTGATAGGGTGATTATTGATGAAAATGCAATAACCGCACCCATTGAGCAGACTGGTGTCAATGTATTAGTGAAGCGCACTATTAAGGGTGGTGTATGGAATACCATTATTTTACCGTTTGCCATGAATGTTACAAAGGCAAAGGCTGCTTTTGGAGATGATGTTAAGTTTGCTCAATTTAGTAGCTTCACTACAACTCTTGATATGGACACCTTTACTCCTACAGCAATATCGTTAAATTTTGCAAACTATACTCTTGGTGGTCTTAATACATTAAAAACAGGAACTCCCTATCTGATTATGACAAGTAGCGATATTGATGAATTTGAAGTTGATGGAGTTAATATTAGCCAGACAATTACCCCAGTGTCTAAAGCTGATACAGAGTATCCCGATAATTTTAGTGGTAGCTTTAATGGTACTTTTGTTGCAACAAAGATTCCAAACAATGGTTTGTTCTTGAGCGGCAATAAATTGTATTACTCAAAAGGAAATACCAACACTAAGGCTTTCCGTGGATGGATTATGTTAGATGTTATACTAAATCAAGCTTTGGATTTAGGTGCTCCTGTATTATTAAATGTTGACGGAGAAGTTACCAAAATTGATACAGTATTTGATGCACCAGACGATGGCCAGTACTACAACCTGAAGGGTCAGAAGGTAGACAATCCGACTGAGAAGGGTGTTTACATCAAGAACGGTAAGAAGATTGTTGTTAAATAATACCACACAATTAAACAGATTAACTGATTAAATAGGTAAACGATTATGAAAAAGATATATATGGCTCCTGAAGTGGAGGTGATAAAAATTGCGAATTTGAATCTGTTAATTGGTTCTGGTGTGACTGGTACAGGTATTGATAATCCTCCCAGTTGGGGTGGTGACGACCCAGGTGTTATACCGCAGGTTCCTGAAATCCTGCCCCCAGGTCTTGAAGGCATTGGAGGCGAGATGGAGAACCTCCTCTTCCAATAAGAAGTATACAGGAATACATCAAGGAGCGGATACTGGAAGGTAAAAATAAGAGCGTGTAACCCCATCAGGTTACACGCTCCGCTTATAATACTTGCGATTCAGCTTTATTATGAGCCAAGAATTGTGTTTTGCTCTAATAACCAGAGGGCAAAGAACTTGTCGTAGATTTCGAAAACACCTAAAGTAGAAGTGACGTAGTTTTTGTCCAAGAGCCCCTTGATGGCTGATTGTACACTGCTGCTGCCAGGAAGGTGGTATTTCTTGATGAAGGCTGATGACGTAAGGTTTTGAGCTTTTCCCTCCTTGCAGATAGCTGTGAGCAGTTCCTTTTGTTTTGGGGGTAATTGGAACAGAATGGACTGATAGGTGAATTCGTTGGCTCGCAGTATGTTCTTGATGATAGGCTCCAACATGTCGGGCGTACACTCAGTTCCTTGAGATGTTACAGAATAGCATTCGTTCATGACACGCTGCACATACCATGTGATACCATCAAAACGGTGATAGGCGTTGGCAATCACTTCCTCAGTAATCGACTTCCCTGCTTCCTCAAAATGCTTTTGGGCAAATTGGACGTATTTTTTCAATGGGATACAGTCGATGTTCATCATGGTTGTGCTCTGATAGAACGGATGAGTGGGTTCAAGGAATATTTTACCCATCATTGTCCGTTGCGATCCGGAAAAAATGAATTGTGCGTTGCGACAATGCTGGACATAAGTACGTAGCGTCTCTTCAACCTTGCCTTCCGGATAATGGCTGATGGTCTGAAATTCGTCGATGGCGATGATGCAAGGCTTGTCAGCTTCGCTGATATAACGGAATATCTCTTCAAGCGTTGTCTTGGGCTGACGAATATCTCCCATTTCTACATTCCATGATGGATTCCCCATCGCATCAAAAGTGATACCAGTGCGTATGGAATTAAGGAAATTGACAAATTGTTGCATCACCTTTGTGCCGCGTGGTCGGAGAGCTGCCAGCATTGAAGTGCCCATTGCCATGATCATCTCTTCCAGATTCTTTGTGGCATAGATGTCAATGAGAAATGTGTAGTACTGACGTTGTATGTCTTTTTGGTGGAAAAGATTTTGAATCAGCCCTGTCTTGCCAATTCGACGGGGTGCCATGAGGGCGACATTATTACCGTTTACCAGCAGCCTTTTTAATTCTGCCGTCTCACTCTTACGGTCGCAGAAATACTTCTCCGACTCGTAGCCATAAAGAATAAATGGGTTGTTTATCATAAGTGCCTTTACTATTGTGTTGCAAATATAATTATTATCTTATAATTATCATACTATAATAATCATCTTATAATAATTATTAACACAATAAAGGGCTACTTATAGTATTTTCGGTCGAGTTTGCCGTTAAAGGTGCGGCGGATGGTGTCGACTTGTTCGTAGAGTAGGGGAATCTTGTAGGACTCGAGGCGCTCCTTGAGGTGCAGAGCAAGGGTACGTTTGTGGAGCGTCGTGCCGTCGGTCATGGCAACTAGGAGTTTGAGGGCCTTGCCGGTGATGGGATGGTCGACGGCAATGCAGATGCAGTCCTTGATGTTGGGGAAGGACATAGCAGCATTCTCGACCTCGGTGGGAGCGACCTTGAAGCCGCCAACATTGATGACATCATCCTCACGGCCTTTCAGGTGCAGCATGCCTTCGTCGTCAATGATGCCGATGTCTGCGGTATAGAGGATGCCGTCGCGTAGTATGGAGGCTGTGCGTTCTGGATCACCGACATAGCCCGTCATGAGGGTGTCACCCTTGCAAGCAATGAGTCCTTCGGGCGTGATAAACAGCTCGGAGTGAGGCATGCAGTGGCCTAAGCAGCCAGCCATGCAGCGTCCGTCGTTGTAGTTATAGGTGCTGATAATGCCTGTCTCGGTTGAGGCATAGGTGTTGTATAAACGGCTGTTGGGCAGCAATCGGCACAAGGCCTCCATATCGGCCTGAGAGATGGCGGCGGCACCGGTCTCAATGAACTCTATCCTGTCGGCGAGTGCTGCCAGACGGTCGGCACTGAACTGTATCAGGATGCGGATGCTGGCAGGGACGAGGAAAGTGGCGTATTTAATTGAAGATTGAACATTGAAAATTGAAGATTCGCTCTTTGAGAGTGTGGCGTTGCAATGAGAATTGATAATTGACAATTGACAATTGACAATTGACAATTGAAAGGCAGCGAAGAAGGCATCGAGGTCCTTCATGCCGTCGACGATGATCATAGTAGCGCCCTGTAGGATGACGGGCCAGATCTTCGAAAGGCTGCCGATGTGGTTCAGCGGTCCGTTGATGACGAACACCGTATCGTGGCTGAAACCCTGACCGGCAATGAGGTTCTCGGCATCGGCCACGATGGTACGGTGGCTGATGATGACACCCTTTGACTGCCCCGTGGTACCTGTGGTATAAAGAATGTCTGCAGAGCCTTCCGGAACAGTATGTTGGCAGAGCTGTCGCTCAACCTCCTTAAAAGTGGCCTCAGGCATGTCCTTCTCTAATGGAGCCACGACACAGCCGGCACGATGTATGGCAAAGTAGTCGACGAGATAGTCGATGGTGGGTGTGGCACGGAGACAGATTATTTGGCTTTTGGCTTTTGGCTTTTGGCTTTTGGCAATTTGCTGTAGCTCGGCGACACGGTCCACGACACGTTGCCAGAGCTGCTCATAGGTAACGTGTTCGCCGCCACATACCACAGCAATCTTGTGCGGGTATAGGACGGCGTCCTGTGCGAGATAATCCTCTAAGGTCATGTTGGCTGTTGGCAGTTAGCTGTTCTCTCTTTCTCTCCTTGAGAGTGTGGCGTTGCAATGAGAGTGTGGCGTTGCGAGGGCTTTTGGCTTCTCAGCCAGTTTTCTTTCCACCAGGGCCACGATGCTGTCGAGCGTCTTCAGGTTCTTGGGCGTGGCATCCCTTGACTCCAGCTTGATGCCGAATTCGTCGGAGAGCATCATCAGGATGGTGGTGACGCCCAGTGAGTCGAGCTCGCTGAAGAGAAATTGCGAGTCGAAGTCGACCAGTGGCAACGCATCTTCCAGCAGTGTCCTTATCTTTTCTTTCATAACTCTTAATTCTTACGTCTTAAGTCTTACGTTTTACCTCTTACCTCTTAATTCTTAATTCTTACCTCTACCTGTTGTCCACCGGATTAGCGTAGATGCTGACGAATATCTCCTTCAGCCGTTCGATGTCGCAGTTGTCGTATTTATCGAGTTCAGTCAGTCGGTTCACGAAGGTCTGGTATTCCTCGTCAGTGTATTTGCGGCGGTATTTGGTGTTGCCGTATAACAGGTCGTGGGCAATGTAGTTGTTCGGATAGAGACGATAGGCGGCATTGATGCGGCGGTCGATGAGACTGGCTACAGAACGATGGTATTCGTTGTTCGTCTGATTCTCGAAGGCCGACAGGTCCTTTTCAGAAATGGGTGTACAGATCTGGAAGTGTACGCGGCCTTTGGGCTGCAGGATACCCGTCAGTATGCTGTTCAGGTCCTCGCCAGGCTTCTTGATATACGGCATGTTCTGCGACTCGTAAAGTTCCAGGGCCTTAAGGATGTCGCACGACTCCCATTCGTACGACACTGAAACGGGTACGATGTTGAGGTCGGCCAAAGCCTTCAGCTTATCCTTTGGCTCACTCATGCAGAACATCTTGATGATGCCCTGGTCGGTAGCGTCGATGCCATTCTTGGTACGGCCGTTGCGCTGTGCTATCCATACCGACTCACCTTTCTCTTTGATGGCATAGCGGATGTACTCTGACAGGTGGAGCGAGGCACGGTAAAACTCCTTCAGGTCACCGCCAGGACGTTCCACCCTGAACATCTTGTTGCTCTTGCCCACATCAATCACCACAGGGTGCTGCATCAGGTTGGCACCGAAGGTAATCTCGGTGGTCTCGAAACCGTTCTTCACCAGGAAATACTGCAACAGACAGGCGTCGAGCATGATGTCGCGATGGTTCGAGATGTAGAGATAGTGCTTGTCGGGACTGAGCTGTTCAAGTCCTGCGCCCGTGAACGACGTGGCACTGCGCGAAATGATCTGTTCGTTGACATGCCACATCGTGTCGTGTTGGAACTCGCGGATGGTCTTGAACGAGCAGATGCGCTTCCTGGCTTCCTCCAGGGTTTCGTTGGGATAGACGAATGATGCCATGAGCGGGAATGCCTCGCTGTAAGCTATGCGTTGCATGGCTGCAGGAAACTCCTCCTCGTTGTAGGGGCGTATGTCGTCAAACTTGTTATTTGTCATTAGACACTAAATATTAAAAGATGTTTTGGAAAGAAATGGCCAGAAATGGCCAGAAATTTAATCCAGAAATGGGAAAGAATAATTTCTGATTAATTGCTGATTAATTTCTTTCAAATTAAAGATTAATGATGTCTGATAGATTGATGATATTGGTGCCTGACGCCGATGCCAAGGCTTCTTTCTCATCGTTGCAGTAGTGGATGTGAAGATTCTCCGGCAGGGGTTCGCAGGCAGCAGCCAGTGCGGCATCATCTGGGTCGTCGATATAGGCGTGAACGTTTAAATTTGGATGTACCAGCGCAAAGAGCAATGCAAACTGGCCACGTCCGGCATGAAGAACCGATACTACGTTGGGTGATGTGAGGTGGGTGTCGGGCTGGTAGCCGTCAATCCACTGGCTGAAGTCGTCGTAGCGCTTTAGCAGCCGGCGTGTTTCGCGCTCAATGCCGAAGCCTTTATATAGATATTTATAGATGACATAATGATGGAAATAGTGCGTGTCCTCAATCTCCCGTCGCATCTGCTCGTAGTGCTCCAGATACAACTGATGGAAATGTTTGGTGATAGCCCTATTGGTGGTACCCAACGCCTGCAGTTCATTGACAGGTATACGTTTTCCAACCTCTATGGTAATCTGTCCGCGAGCTGACGGACCGCTACCTTTCGGCATCACATGGCCGCTGCCGTGAATATACATGGGCAAAATGTCGGCACCAATCTCCTGGGCAATGTGGAAGGCACCTTTGTGGAAACGCATGATGCGGTTGTCGGCCCTGAGACCTTCAGGGAATATCATCACATTATAGCCGTCGGCCACTGCCTTGCGGATTCTTTCCGTCAGCACGTCTAAAGGCTGTTGGATACTCATGAAACCTGCCAGTTTGAACAGGTTGTGGACAATGGGATTCCGCCACACCTTCTCGCCCATGACGCACAGAATGTGGGGACTGACTGCCAGAACGTAAATCGGGTCGAGCATCGACATGTGGTTGCAGACAATGATGCTGCCGCGGCTGAAGTCCTCGCCGTAGTCGTTGCGGATAACGGGCTTCACACCCCAGATGTGGTTGATGTCCGTCAGCATGGTCTTGTGTACCACCCTATGGAACCATGCCTCGCGGCTCTTCTCGTTCCACGGCAGCAGTCGGGCCACGAAGCCGAACAGACAGCCATAACCCAGCTCGAACAGATACGCCACCGTACAATAGCCCGTACGTATGAGCTGTTCGATGGTCACTGGCACATGGCGCCTCTGGCCGTTGGTACGTGTCATCCAGTCGAACACCAGTGGCGGTACCACCCATGCCATGAGTACAACGGTCAGCATGCCGACGATGGTCACCTCAGCCAGTGAGTGCAGGGCGGGATGCTTGGCCACGATGAGTGAGCCGATGCCGATAAACATGATGAGTGCCGAAATGATGATGCTGTTCTTGAACGATGGCAGCAGCCGTTTCCGGTAAGCGTATTCATTGATGAGGCCGTCGGTGATGAAGATGGTATAGTCATCGCCCTGTCCGAAGATGAATGTCGCCAGGATGACGTTGACGATATTGAACTGCATGTTGAGCAGACTCATGATGCCCAGAATCCATATCCATCCCAGTGCCATGGGCAGGAAGGCCAACAGTGCCAGTTCCAGTCGTCCGAATGACAGCCACAGGAAGACGAAGACAATGAATCCGCAGGCAAAGCCGATGTAGTTGAAGTCGTCGGACAACGACTTGGCTATGGCACTATTCATGCCCATGAAGTCGAAGACATAGCCCTTGTCGCCCACAGCCTCGGACAGAGTGGACTCGATGTCTGTGAGAGGTGATGACTCATGGTTAAGGGCTGATGGCTGAGTGTTGATGACGTCGACTACGGAACACTTGCCGGTGCTGGTGCTGAATGCGTTGCTGAGCAGTACGGAGCGTATGGGTTCAAAGTAGTCGAAGGTCTGTGGGGTATATGTGGCATTGATGATGTCGTTGAAATCACTGAAGGCCTCCTCGCTGAATTCGTAGCGTGGTGCCTGTGTCGTGAGTGCCGCCATGACGTGGTCTCGGTGCTTCTGCCAGAAGGTGTTCCACCGCTCTATCCTGCGCTGCTGTTCTTGTGTGGAGCAGATGAATGCTGTGACGTTGGAACACGTTTCCACCCTGCCGTTCCGTATCACGCTGTCCAACAACGGAGTCAGACGTTCCCTGGCTTCCAGTGCCTCATCCCAGGTGTTGCCCTCTGTCACCAAATACACATTGGTCGTGTCGTTGATGCCAGCCGATGCATTCAGATTAGCCAATAGCTCCTGCTGCTGGTCGGTCATGTAGTTGATGTGGTGCATATTGGTGTCGAACGACGTGTCCAGACTATAATAGCCAAATAGCACCGTCAGCAGCAGAATGACCAACAACACCCAGCGGTGACGCTCAGGTGACATCGATGAGATACGTCCAAACGACAGGCGTTCCTCTTTCTGTTCCGTCCTCTTGCTGACCAAATGGGGCAGGAATATCAGCACAAACAGGATGGTACCTACCAACATGAATGCGGCAAAGAGTCCGAGGTCACGTAGTGCCGGAGCGTCGAGGGGTATCAAGCTGGCAAAGGCACCTACCGTGGTAATGTTGCCGATGAGCAGTGGTGCCACCATTTCCTTTAGTACGTCACGTACTGTGCCGCCATGGTCGGTATGGGCAATGAAGTGCAGGGGGTAGTTGACGGCAATACCGATGATAATGGACCCGATGCCCAGCACAATCAGTGATACATCACTCCGGACGACGGCTATGAAACTCATGGCAAAAAGCCAGCCGAAAGCGATGGCTACGCCGATGAGTAATAGGTTCTTGACCCTGCGGAACGAGTACACCAGCAACAGCAGAATCAGTGTTACGGCAATGCTGATGGCCAGTCGGCTGTCCTGCCATATCTGTCTGGCGTTACCGACGGCAATAACTGGTGAACCAGTTGTGGCTACCTCGACACCGGGTACAGCCTGCATGGTGTATTGTGCGGCACTGTCGACATATGCCACCAACAGACCGTTGTTGGCAGACTCCATGCTGCCGTAGGGTGACGTCAGCATGGCGATGGCATATTCCTTACCGGCGGTGAAGATGTAACCGTCGTCCATCTCCATAGGCAGCGATGACTGACGTGCCTGCAGCCTGTCGATGACAGGGCTGAACAGTCCCAACGGATCGTTGGCAATGCTCGATGTGAAGACTCCCGTGGCAGGCATCATCATCATCTGTACGTCATTGGCCAACTGGTTGTCCATGAGCTCTTCCGACGTCACTATCTGCTCCATGCGCTGATAGTCGGAGTCAGTGAGCATCACCGGCATATTATGATAGATGAAGTCGGTGACGCCGGCAAACTTCTCGAAGTCTACCTGCGTGGTCACCTCCTTGATGTGTTTGCGACCATCGCCAGTCAGCAGTCTGTTGGCAAAGGTGTCGACGGCCGAAGTGAGTGAAGAGTGAAGAGTGAAGAGTGAAGAATCGGCTAACGCCGGTGTTGAGCGTTTCGCTTTGAACATCGCCACGATGCGCTGTCCTCCGGTAATGTCCTGATAGAGGGTGATGGCTTTCTGCTCGTTGCCGCTGACGGGCAGGAAGTCATAAATGTTTTCGTTGTACTTCAACGTCGACATCATGACCACCAATACACCGACCAACAACGTCAGCAGTCCGAAGCAGAGTCTGCGCCGCTGGTGCAGGAAGTCAAATATGCGGAGGAAGATGTTCATAGTTACAATAGTTGTTTTTCAATGAACTTTTGGAGCCAAATAAGGAAGCGTTCCTTCCATTGGATAGCTTCCGATGTTGTCTTCTTTGCATTGACGCCGAAACCATGACCACCGGTACGGTAGTGCTCATACTGATGAGGTATGCCGTGGACAGTCAAGGCTGAGTCAAGCAGTTCGGCATTATGATAGTGAACGATGGGGTCGTCGTCGCAGTTCATGAGGAACACTGGCGGACAATTCTGCGGCACATGATGTTCCAATGATAGCGAGTCCTTCATGGCCTTTGACGGGTATTCACCTAACAGTCCACGGCGTGACCGCTTATGCGTACAGGGGTGTGTCATCGAAACCACCGGGTACATCGGTGCCACGAAGAAGGGAACCTGTGGCGTTCCGGCCAACTGTTCGGCAGTATGCATTACCAGATGACCGCCTGCCGAGAATCCCATGCATCCGATGCGGTCGGCACGTACGCCATAGTCGGCAGCGTGACTCCTAACCTCGTTGAGTGCCTGCAGCAGGTCGTTATGGCCTGCCGGGAAGCTGCGTCCCTTGACGCGCATATGGAAGGCAAAAGCACCCCAGCCGCCATGACTGTATTCCAATACAAAGGCTGCAATGCCATTCTGACACAGCCATTCCGCCACCTCATGGCCTTCACCCTTCTTATCGAGCCAGAAATAGCTGCCACCTGGACATACAATGATGCCCGTTCCTGTGGCATTCTTTTCGGGAATATAGGGTGTCAGCTTATAGGCCTTCACACCAATGTGAATGCTAAGCAGACAGATGATAGTCAATAGGTATTTCATTTTTCTCTATCTTAGTGTAGATATTCGTCAACGGTCTTTTCCAAATCGTTATAAAATGCCAGTTCCTGGTCACCGATGCTCTTCAGCATAGTGCCTAATTCTTCATAGCTACAAGGCTCCTTGCCACGATTCTTGAAAAATCGTGAACCTTTGTAGGCAAACAATCGCCACTGGTCGCCGATGGCCGTAATCCTATCGGAATAGTCGTTCAGCACGTCTAGTCCGGTTTTCTCCGCTGCCTCCTGCAGGAATGCTGCATAAATAAAGCGGAAGCCGGCACCTCCCGTGCCTATTTCCTCCGACATTCTGATGACCTGTGCCAAATGAAGCATGGCCTTGCGCCGTCCCATCTTGTCCTCCCAATGGCGAATGCTCTCAGCCAAATAAAAAATGCCGTTGATGCCGACCCATGGAATGAAGTGCGATTGATGGATCATGCAGTAGCATGTCTTGCGGATGGACTGCAGCACCATGGGGCGGAGGTCCGGCAACTGCTGTGGCACCTCCCGAATCCAGTACATCAGTCCAAACAGCGGGTAGGCACCATTCTTGGCAAAACGAACTTTCCTCAGGTCGTCGCTGCTGATGGTCACCTTCTGAGTGGCATTCGAGTCAAGAACGCTGTAGAGTCCTCGCTCTTCGTCCTTTCCGATGATGCAAATGTTATGACCATTGAAATGGAAACGGTATTCCGGCGGCATATAGGGTAGGTCGTACATGCCCACTACACAACCTACGGGTCGCTTTTCTTCCATCAGCACCTTGTCCAATTCCTGCATGGCATGATCCTTGTTCAGGAACCGGCGTGTCTCAGTCTTGATATTCAGCTGTTTGGTGATGCGCTTGAAAAGCACTCCTGGGAATGTGCGAAAAGCCGTAACAGGATAGCCGCCCAGTTTCACGAACGGCAAGTGGGCAAAATATAGTCCGCTGGCCAGTCCGAATATCATCGGTTCCGACAGGTCAATGCCCTCGTAGCGTAACAGTGATGATATGCTGCCATTTTCACAGTGGGCTGCTGCCTGATGACTGATATCCAGTTCGAAGCCCTGAAAGTCGACGGGCTTCTTCACTTCCATACGGCTACGTTCCTCTTTGTCCTTGTCTTCCTCCAGGGCCAGCTCCAGTGCGTCATTCTTGGCCTCCCAGCCATCGCTCATCACCATCTGGTACTTGCCATCGCTGTCGACGGCATAGTCCTGGTCGCGCACAATGTGGCCCTTGAGGTATTTTAAGTCTTGGGGAACTTCGGAGACTTTCATTTCTTATCTCTTACTTCTTACCTCTTACTTCTCACTTCTCACCTCTCATACCACAGTCAACATGCAATAGCAATACGAGAAACGTGCGCTCTCCGGTATCATCAGCAGCACCTTCTGTCCTTGCTTCAACTTGCCGGAATACATCAGTTCCTCTATCATTGCGAACGCTGATGCCGATCCGATATTGCCTATTTTGGGCAGGTTGGTGAACCACCGTTCTTCGGGTATGAAGAAACCACGCTCCTTTGAATCGGCCAGAATTCTGTCCTTGAAGAACATCGACGACAGATGCGGTAGGAACCAGTCGACGTCATCGGGCGTAAACTGGTGTTTTTCGCCCAACTGTATCAGGAAGTCGACACCCAGTCTGACAATGTTTTCAGACAGCATGCGAGTATCTTGTTTCAGGGCGAAGAGCGAGCGTGTGAGCCACTCTTCCTCGGGAAATGACGTCCATCCTTTCAGTTTGCCATCGTTCTCCTTTTCAGCACCAGCATACATACATGTCTCCTTGGTGTTGGCAAACGACGTGATGTCAATCCAGTCGACACGTAACGACGGGCCATTAGCAGCAGGCTTACTTTGTAACAATAGTGCAAAAGCACCATCGGACAGCATCCAGCGCAGGAACTCCTTCTCGAAAGCCAGCATGGGTTGACTCTCCAACTGTGCCAACTGTTCCGACTCCTTCTGGAAGTATGATGCTCTCATCCATGGTGAGGTGCGTTCTGATGCTGACACGGCAGCATTCTGTGCCAGTCCGAGCTTGACGGCCATATACGCATATTTCATGGCGTCGACACCCGTACAGCATGAGCCGGCAAACGACACCACCTCGGTATTTTTATTGCCTCCTAACTCGCCGTGTACCATCACACCATGCGACGGCAGAATCTGTTCCGGCGTGGACGTGCCACAACTCAGCAAGTCGATGTCGTCGACTGTGAGGTGGTCGTCAAGGAGTCCTTTGACAGCATTCGCAGCCATCTGTGCATTGGTATGCGTCACATGACCATGACGGTCCAGTGCATAATACCGCTGCTGTATGCCGTTCCGTCGCAGCACCACTCTTCTGGCTTTCGACGGTTTCCCGTCTACCATACCCAGAAAAGCCTCCATGTCGTCGTTGCCGACAGGATCGTTAGGCAGGAATTTTGCTGCTTTGGTTATAAATACATCCATATTATTTTTATCTCTTTGAGCTTTGAACTTTGAACTTTTTAATTAGCCAGTACCCCAGTTGTCCGAAAGGTGACACAACGAAAAGCACGAACAACAGATACCAGAAGAACAGCCAGACTCTCAGTCGGCGTCGTGGGTTGTGGAAGCCTCCTCTCTTGCGTATGAACTTTGCCCATAACCCGAAAATGCGGTGACCGGTTCTTTCCAGAAACAGGATGGATGGCTTGTAATCGATGGCACCGGCTTCCAACAGCCGCTGTTGCAGCAATTCTGTCTTTCCATCCTGCCACGTCGCCAGAATGATGTCGCCAAAACGTGATGCTGCTGTCAGTGTTGCTTGTGCGATGCCTGCTTCAGGCAATGCCCGGACTTTCTTCTTGCCACCGATAAGCCATCGGGCAATGGTATAGGCGCTGACCAGATTAGGGGCGTCGTCCTGTAATACGATGCTGCCAACGAGTCGTGCCTCTATGTCGCGTACATATTCTTCTATCTTGCGACTGGTCATCAGCCACATATTCCGGCATGCATTGACGAAGATGATGTCACGATTCCTCAGGTACTCTCTTACCTGTCGGTCGGTGAAGAACGACTGCAGTGGCAATGATGGCGACAGAAACCACGACTGTCCGGCTACTATGACCATGTCGGCATCGGTGATGTCCGAAAAATCTATTGGCACGATGCCTGATGGTGGTATGCCCAGACGAGTCTCAGGCATGGTATCGAAAAACTCGTCGCTGCTCCATGGAAACGGATAGTCTTGTAGGGGAGTGATAGCCTTGTACACCACCTCATTGTCCCCCTGTTCCAAAGGGCTGCAGATATGTTTAACGGCCTGCAATGCCTGACCGGTCTGAGAATAGTAGAATGCTACCGTCTTCATACACCCAATTGCGAAAATATCTCATCCATGGTCAGCACTTCTGAGCAGGTTACCAAACTGCCTGCCAAAACCCCCAGCATGCCATGTGATGTAATGCTTTGTCCAGTCAGCAGCAAGTTAGGAATATTCGTCCGGCACGATACGCTGCCTGTACCCAGTGTGTTGACATCCTTGGCCATGCCGTACATGGAGCCATTGGGCGTGCCGGTATAGTCCAGATAAGTCAACGGTGTTGATGTGTAGTAGCTTTCGATACTGTTGCGGATACCCGGTATTTCTGCCTCTAAGGCATCGATGACCTTTTCTGCCTTCCGTCGCTTGAATTCTTGATAACTATTCCCACGTCGTCCAATCTGTGTGCCTAACCACGGTTCCATCTCCTTGAAATCCATGTAGGTGAGAATTTCGCCAGTTTGGGCATATTTCGGATGGTCTTCGTGGCAGAAATGCATATACAACAGACATTTTGGCCATGATGCGTCTTGATAATCTTCGCACTGCCATACGGAGTCGTTACGATAATAGTACAGATTACTATTCATATACGGCACTGTATCCTTCTTGAATTTCAGGTATACGGTGAATGCCGAAGTCGTATTGCGGATGTCCAGTAAACGGCGGCGATAGGCAGGACGAATCAGATGGCTGTCAATTAGTTCTATGGTATTTGTCGGATGGATAGCGCTGATGATGAGATCAGCTGCAAAACGCTCGCCGTCAGCGGTAATGACCCCTGTGGCCTCTGTGTCGTTGCATTCTATTTTCTGCACCTTATGACATGTCAGTACTTGTCCACCCATCTTCCGGATGTTATTGGCCAGAGAGTCCGCCACCAGACTGCTGCCTCCAACGATGCGGAAAGCACTCTGGTTGTAGAAATCGAATATCAGGGCATGCGTAGAGAAGGGTGTATGTCCTTTCTCACCGGCATATAATGGCAGGATACCTACCAAGACCTGACGGAGTACGGGGTCGCTGACAATGCTGTCGATGACCTCGTCGACACTTCTCATTTGGTATTCCGCATGAACATTCAAATCTACATGTCTATTAAGCGAATGCATGGGTGAAGATTGTGCTACCAGCCCAATCAGGTCGTAATAGCGCTCCAGTTCATCGCGGTTTTTGGGAAAATGTTCGGCAAGAGAATTGATGAATGCCTCTTTGCCGTTAGCAAAGCGGTAGTGCTCGCCGCCATACGAAATAATGTCGTAGCCCGTCCTGTCGAGACTGGCAAGCTTGCAATTCTCATCTACTCCCAGAAAGTGAAGTATCGTGTTTAGCGTCTGCCCTTTGTCGGCACTGCCAATATAGTGCATGCCAGTATCGAACACCACGTCGCTGCGGTGGAAACATTGCAGACAGCCGCCAATCTGGTTGCCTTGCTCCAACACGGTCACCTCGTAACCGTTCTTGGCCAAAATGCAGCCACACGACAAACCGCCCAAGCCACTACCTATGATGACACATTTTTTCATGATGCTGTTCTCTCTTTCTCTCCTTAAGAGTGTGGCGTTGCAATGAGAGTGTGGTGTTGCGAGGGCTGTTGGCTTTTGGCTTTATACATGCGGTGTACTCGCTTGGTCATTTCCCTATAGTCGCAGGCCCATGCTTCGTCTTGGCGACTTATACGTGGCATCACCTCCATTGTCATATGGCCAGGATTCATGTGAAATGCTTTTTTCGGCAAGACCTCTCCGAACCCTTTAATAAACACAGGTATGATATCCAGCTGAAGTTGTTCGGCCAGGAAGAATGCCCCACGATGGAACCGCTGGATGTGACAATCTGGCGACCGCGTTCCCTCTGGGAATATCATGACTGAATAACCCTCTTTTATCTTCTTTGTTATATTCTGTGTCATTTGTTCCATTTCCGAGACGGGAAAATAGTCGGCATAGCGAATAATGATGCCGTAGAATGGATTATGCCATACCCAGTCTTTAGTCAAGATGATGAGATTAGGTGTCAGCATCATGATGGCCATGAGATCAAGATGCGACTGGTGGTTGCAAACAATGACAGCAGGTTTTTCAAATGTTTCCCCATGGGGGTTAAAATATTTAAATGTGGTACCAGGAACGTGGTTGATGACAAACTGGGCTTTACGCTGCAAGATGCGATGATAGCGTTGTTTGTTCTTTTCCGTCTTGCCACCTAAGGTAAGGATGAAAAAGCCACGGATGTTCAAGTCAATAGCCAAGCCGATAAAGTAGCAGAAGGAGAAAATGCTTCGTGCTATCTTTGCGGGATAGCCATAGAAGATGGTTCCTATACACAAAATAGTATTCAGTATGCTGATGCGTACAAAGTCGTAGATGGGTCGGAAATGACTGACACGTTCTTCTGCCGGTGGGTAATAGACTCTGACCGGTACTGATGTGATGCGATGGCCTTTCCATGCAGAAAAGACCAGCAACTCCAGTTCTGCTTCGTAGCGTGACGTGATCCAGCGTAGTCCGCGAAGTGCTGACAGAGCATAGAGGCGGTAACCGCTCTGAGTGTCAGGCAAGTTGATGCCCGTCTGCAACCGAAACCAGAAGTTTGAGAAACGGTTGGCAAAAGTGTTCTGGCGTGGCATGTTCTGTTCTGTAAGGTTGCGGCAGCCTACTATAATACTGTCGGGCTGTTTGTACATCTCGTCAATCAGTTGCGGCATGTCATCGGCAAAGTGCTGACCGTCGGCATCAATTGTCACGGCATGGGTGAAGCCCATTTCCATAGCTCGGCGGAATCCGGCTACCAGTGCATGACCTTTTCCTTTGTTAGAACTGTACGATACCACTTGTATCAGATCTTTCAAGGTACTCAGGATAGCTGCAGTGTTATCCGTGCTACCATCATTGACTACGATGATATCCTTACAGTGGCGGCTGACATCTTCAATCACCTGTTTTACCGTTCCGGCATTGTTGTATGTCGGAATGATAACACATAATTTGATGTCAGATGAGTTCATCATGATGATGTTACCTTGAAATATAGTGACATGCGGGCAAACTGTCCTTGGTCGTTCTCAATGCTGAGCAAGGTGCTAACTTGGTTGTCATCAAAAACAATCTTCGTGAATACAAACGACAATTGCTCGTGGGGACTGATGGTCTTCTTGAATTTAATACTGCCGGCCTTGGTCAAGAGAAAAACACGATTGAAATGACGGCCGAGGATTTCGGAAGCCATCTGTATCAAACAGGCTCCAGGTGTGATTGGATTGCCGGGAAAATGGACGCGATACAGACAATGGTCGGCATTGAGCGTTACTTGGCATCGGTATTCTGATGAGCTGGTGTCACCACTATCTGTGACGTAGAAGAAATCGTTAATCAGTTTCATTGCTCACTGTTTAAAGGAGTAAATGTGTAGCGTATGTTGTATCGACTGTTGGTAAACAGCATCTCACCGTCTGGAGAGAAGGTCAGCGTCCGTTTCTTCTTTGTGACATCCTGACCTTGCCGGATGTTCGACATGATAAACGTGAAATCAGCTTTCAGTATTTTTCGGATATACCATTTGTTGAGTGGCCCCACCACGTTAAGCACCTTGGCTTTTTTTCCGTTGAAGGTAAAATCGAAGGCTTTGACACCAAACTCGTTCATCACTGTGCCAACGATGTTCTGTTCGTCAGAGAAATCCATGATGCAGATACTGGTCAGTTCCTGACCTCTAATCTGCATGAACAAATTATACTCCCTACTGGTGTCCTGAGCTTGACAAGGTATCAGGCAACAGAGTATTAGGAGACTAATTGATATCAAAAACTTTCTCATTGAATGACGTGTTGGTTTTCACGTTCAGCAACTTGACAGTTGTGACGTCACCTGTCTTTTCTTCCATTCTAACGCTACTGACCATAGTCAGTTCTGGATTGAAATAGATGACGATAGTCTTGTAGATCTGCTTCAGTTCTTTCTTTTTTGGGTACAGATTGGCATAATACCCATTGTCGCCCTTATACATGTCCACCGTGAAATCGGCAGCACTCTTCAGTCCGCCCCCGGTGATACTCTTCAATATAATATCGGTAATCTGGCGGAACATCTTATTCCGTTGAACGTCAATGTTCTTTGAAGACTTGGCAGACTTGAGGCTGACTTTGTCGCCGTTAAGAATGAATATGTAGTCGTATGGTGATGTGTACTGCCAGCGTAACTTGTCAGGCGACTTGAAATACATGACCCCCTTTGATTGCATGTCCTTTTTCAGCATTTTCATGCTTTTGGTTTGTGTAAATTCACACTGCATGTTCTTCATCAAGGCGGCACCTTTGTCAATCTTGTCTACTATCTGTTTCTGCTGCTCGGCAGTGAGCTTGGTCTGACCACAGACACCAAGTGTTGTGACTAATGTTAATAGTATAAATAATATGCGCTTCATCTTTTACCTTTTTACTTTTACTTAGCAATCAGTACGCATCCTGTCAGAATGAGGAAAACACCAATCCATCGCTCCAAAGGAACGTGCTCGTTAAAGAATATGATAGCAGCAAACATTCCCATGACATAGCTGAGGCTTACCATGGGGTAGGCCATGCTGAAAGGGAAATGCTTGATAATATACATCCAGAGGATACTACCGGCAGCATAGCACAGACCACAGCAGCAAAACTGCCAGTTGGTAAACAGTCGTCCGAAATAGTCCCACGTAAAGGAAAAGTCACCAACTTTGGTCAGGCCATACTTCATGAGCACCTGACCGCTGGTTAGGAGAATGCACTGTAATAGTGCTATGGGGAATAGTTTCAGTATCATAGGGCTTTTAATAGGATGAACGATAACTGGCCAGACATCTGATTGACCAATAAAATGTTGCGGGGAGAATGTTCAAGACGAACACTATCGGTGACATACATGTGTTCTGGTATGTATCCTTTCTTGAGGCAATGGGCTGCGGCATAGACTCCTAATGCCGAGACGGTGAAGTTCTCGCCAAAGAGGTGCTTGTAATGTAGATGAGGCTTCCCAGGGAAAAGGCTATGCAGCAGTTGTTGATAGTGGATGTCGTTGGCAGTCTGGCCGTTGATGCCCGTCATAACAGCGTCTATTTCTTCTGTAACCGGACATTGTCCGAAAGAGATACTTGCCAACTCGCACAGATTGTCTGTGTGTTTGTCGGTAGTCACTAGCATTGACATGGCCACTTCGCCACAAGGCACCATATCGGGTGTACCCACATAGCCAGCTTTCTTCAATAGTTCGAAGTATGATGCTATCATTTCGTCGTGACCACCAACAAGTGCAGTACGAATCTTATCCAACTGCATCTGCATCCATGCATCGAGCAGTGCATCATCAAAACTCTGGGTGCCATGCGAATAGGTGGTGTTGTACCCTTTCGTTTTGGTGTAGATGGCCAGTGCAGAGCCTACTGTGTTGTGTGTTGACTGCATGAAGTAGGTAGGGCTCAATGTCTCTTCACCATCAGTCGTCAGGGCATCGAGCAGTCGTTCAGTGTAATCGAGACTTCCCGTGCTGGTGGCAGTAATGATGGCGTCAGGGTTGTTGATGCCTGTCTCATTGAGTACCTTCAGCGTTGTTACCAGTGCACGGCGCATCAGATTTCCCATGCGACGGACTTCGTTAGGAGCGATGTAGTCGCGGAAAGATGGATTGACAGCCTGTATAAAGGGTTCTGAATAGCTTTCAGGATGTTCCATCCATTGCTCAGAGAGTGGCTGTTGGATAGATATCTGTTCGGCTGCTTGTATGAACACGCGCTTCATGCAGAAAGAATAATGGCTGAGTCGTTGCCACCGAAACCGAAGGCATTGCTGAGAATGTGACGGAGGCGACGTAAGGGGTGGATATCAGTGACTGGTGTGATGCCATCGTCCATGGGGGTGTGCCAATTGATGTTGGGTGGCAGGAACTGGTGCTGGAGGGCCAGCAGACAAATGACGGCCTCGATACTGCCCGATGCACTGGTCGTGTGGCCGGTGAACGATTTCGTTGACGACACAGGGGGTAATTGTGTGCCAAAGAGGCGACGAATGGCATGGCTCTCGCTGGCATCGTTGTTGATGGTGCCTGTGCCGTGGGCATTGATATAGTCGATGTCGGCAGGTGCCAGCTGTGCTGTCATCAAGGCTTCCTGCATAGCACGATAGGCACCGTCACCGTCAGGAGATGAGGCTGTCTGGTGGAAGGCATCGCAGGCATTGCCGTAGCCGCTCAACCGTGCCAGGGGTGTCACGCCACGCTGTTTGACGGATCGTTCATTTTCCAGCACCATGTAGGCTGCACCCTCTCCCAGATTGAGTCCTGCTCTGTCACGGTCGAAAGGTCGACACTGCTCATGGTCGAGAATCATCAGGGCATTGAAACCGTTGAGGTGAAACCGCGTCAGGCATTCTGCACCACCGGCCACCACGATGTCTGCCAGTCCGCAGCGTAGCATGTTGGCGGCGGTGATGATGGCGTTGGTGGCTGAGGAACAGGCCGTAGAGACTGTCGACAGCATGGCGAAACGGCCAAACGGCTCAGCAATCATCTCGGTACAATTGCCACAGTGATGCGTGGCAATCTGGGCATAGACGCTGTCGCAGTCGGACTCCTGGTCGTGGAACCGTTCACGCTGGTCCATCCCTCCGACCGTGGTAGCTGATATGAAATGAACTTTGTTGAGCTTGTCGGCAGTCAGGTGGGCTTCGTTCAGTGCCTCACGCAATGCCAGTCGTCCGATGAGTGCATTACGCGTCAGACTAGGGTCATCGGACAGTGTCAGGGCGTGCAAAAGGTCGTTGCGACTCATAGGAACCTCACCGACAGGCAGTTCATGGTGGCAGGAATCAAGATACCGCATCTCACCAATGCCCGTACGTCCGGACAGCAACGCCGCCAGTGTTGCTTCCTTTCCGAGACCTATCGCTGAAACGACGCCTGCTCCTGTGATGTATATGGGTTCCATAAATGCTAACAGCCAATAGCCAACAGCTAACAGCCAAACTACTTCGTGCGATTGTCGGCGATGTACTGTGCCATCACGTTGACAGATTTAAACACTTCCTTACCCATTTGGGGATTCTTCAGCTTGATGCCGTACTTCTTCTCGAGTAGTACGATGAGTTCGAGGGCATCAATGGAATCGAGTCCTAGTCCGCCGCCAAAGAGTGGCGCATCGTTGTCGATGTCCTCCGGACGGACGTCTTCAAGGTTGAGTGCCTGAATGATTTCTTGTTTTACTTCTAATATTAAGTTTTCCATATTTTTCGTATCTTTTATCTCAGAATGATTTCCAGATTTGCTTCAAAATGACTGCTGTCGGTAAAGTCGACCCATCCGGTCAGCACGCTTTGTGTGGCAGGGTCGGAAAAAGTAGCTGCTACCAGACGCTGCATAGCTGCAGTATCGTTGTCGTTGAGGACGTAGAAGGATGTCTCACCAAGGTAGTGGTTACGGATGGCGATTTCGCCCGTAACGATATTTGGCAATGTATACACAAAGACCGAC
This sequence comes from Prevotella sp., assembly GCA_016286995.1. GTDB lineage: Bacteria > Bacteroidota > Bacteroidia > Bacteroidales > Bacteroidaceae > Prevotella. Next base: position 6,962 of record JAEEVA010000011.1, on the reverse strand, counting down.
GGACTTGGGAAGTAGTTGTCGGGGTCGCTGATGGTCGACAGATAGTGCTGGTCTGCTTCGTGTGAACCATGGCGGTTGAAGAGTACAATGGCACGGTCGTCACGAGGGATGAAACGTTCCTCGTCAAGGGTTTTCAGCAACAATTCGGAAGCCAGGACCCCCAACTTGCACAGGCCATCCATCTTGAAGAATTTCGGATAGTCGTTGACATAGCGGCGATAGGCATCGTATAGCATGTCGAGGCCCTGACCATTCACAACCAGTTCCTGACCATCAACGACAATGTGTTCCGTCGTTACCTCTATGTTCGCTATACTTCTCACCTCTCACCTCTCACTTCTTACCTTTTACCTCTTACCTCTTACCTCTTAACTCTTAACTTCCTAAACGCTATTGCAGCGTTACATCCTCCAAAGCCCGACATCATTTTGATGAAAGTATGCTTGTCTGTTGGTCGGTTGTCAGACGATACGTTAATATACTTGCTGACGCCCAGATTCTCGAAGCCCTTAGTCCCCAAGATGACACCTTCACTGGCAGCATGCATGGAGATGATGCTTTCGACGATACCTGCGGCACCCATGGTGTGTCCGAAATAACCCTTCAGACTGTTGACTGGTACTGCACTGAGCCCTGCTCTGTCAATAGCCACCGACTCCATTTCGTCGTTGAAGAGTGTGGCCGTGCCATGGGCATTCAGAAAAGCGATGTCGTTGGTGTCAATCTCGTGTAGAACGCTGCGTAATGCTCGCACACAACCCTCTGCGCTCCGTGATGGTGCAGAGATATGGAAGGCATCGTTGCGAATAGCTCCGGAAACGACCTGCCATTTTCCATCAGTAGGCTCACTAGCTTTTATACCTTTATATATAATGGTAGCTGCGGCATCACCCAGATTGATGCCCTGCCGGTCTTCATCGAATGGACGACAGGGCTCATCGGAGAGAGCCATGAGCGACTGGAAACCCGAAACGATGAATGGCGAAAGGACGTCGGCGCCACATACCACCACGGTGTCATAACATCCGGTTCGGATGAGGCGGAAGGCCTCTATTTGTGCGCATAGTCCGGAAATACAGGCATTCGATACTACGACGGGCTGTTGGTGGTTGTGAAAATATTCAGCAATAACTTTGGCTGTAGTACCCAGTTCCAGTCTTCCAACTCCCGAGTCTTGACCACTAAGGAGTTCGATATTGCCTTTTGTCGTCGACAGGATGAACAATGTACGCTCTGAAGTGGTATCGACAGGCCATTGTTGCAGCGCATGGGTAATAGAGAGCAACACCATCTTCTCGAAGAAGGTGTATTGGCCGATGATGCCTGCCTCCGCACAAGCCTTCAATACCGCATCACGATGAACCATCGATGCTGCAAAGGGGGTAGGGATGTTCCATAGCCCCTCGTAGCGCCGTAGCGCCGTAATGCCTTTTTTTACAGCTGCATAGTTGTCGGCAGTGGTGAATCCCAGCGGTGAGACAATGTTGTCGGCTACTGCAACACTCAATACGCTGCGTTCTCTTGCTTCCATCGCTCGTAGAATTCGGGATTGGTCCACTGCAGTTCGTGCTGATGGGTCATGAATACCTGTATGGTATGTGCGGTAGCCATGAGTTCGCCAGTGGCGGCATTGCGTATCTCATAGTTGAACACCAACTTGGCAGCCTCAGTGGGTTGATAGATGATGGTCACCTCGGGCTGCATGTCGTATGTCAGGGGCTGTTTGTACTGGATGGACATGTCGACGATGGGGGCATAGAAGCCCTCACGTTCTATCAGACTATAATCCAGATGAAAGATCTTGCCGAAGAATTCACGGGCATCTTCCAAATATTTTACGTAAGCTCCGTGCCATACAACACGCATGGCATCGATTTCGCTGAATCGTATCTTAATTTTAAGGCTCGCCTTCAACATTTTTAACTATGCCTCGAACTTTGCTCGCTCATACCTTTAGGTGTGAGAACTATGAACTGTGAACTATGAACTACTCCGCCGCCTCCATATCGGTCAGTGCTATCTTGACACGTGCCGAGGCAATGGTTTCGTCACCAACACACATAGTGACGTCGGCCAGTGTCAGGTGGAACACATCTTCGATGATATGCACGTGGGTAGTCAACGTCTCGTCAAGCAGTGGCTGACGGTATGTTTCAAAGTTGCGAATGTCGCCAATGAAGCCGATCTTCACTGACTCATGGTTCATCAAATTGAGGCACCCCATACGTGCGGCGCACGACTGTGCCATATTCTCAATCATGCCTGCTGGTGACAGCATGCCATCGTCGAGAAAGATGTTGCCGGGACGAATCAGAAAATCCGTCACGGCATCCGTAGCGTCACAACTCAGCACACGGTCAACCATCACAAATGGTGGCCGCTGTGGAATGAGTGTGGTGATAGCTATCTCGGGCAGATGATGTAGCGTCATTTAAGCTACTTTCGACTCGATGTAATCGTAGAATTGCGATAGTGTCTTGACGGCTGTCATGTCCTGGGGCTTGATCTTAAAGCCGAAGTTCTTTTCGACGATGACCACGATGTCAACGTAGTCGAGACTGTCAATACCCATATCTTCTTTCAGCTTAGCTTCAGGGAAGATGTTTTCTTCTTCAATTTCAAGGTCCTCGATGAGGAATGCCTTGATTTTCTCTTCAATTTCTGTTCTTGTCATTTTCTTTTTTATATTAGTAAAAATTCTTATCTTTTAATTCTTAACTCTTAATTCTTAACTTATAATGTCACTGTGTCCAAAAGTCAAAATAATTGTACCATTGTGTAGGATATTGCTGGACTATGCGCTCCACCTCGCGGACGTAGCCGGTTGCAATTTGCATTATTTGTTGCTGGCGTGGAGCCTGATGGTCATAAGACAGTGGTGTGACATAAATCTTGTAGCGTTTGGCAGCGGTTTTCATGCAGTGTACTACCAGTACCTTGACGTCTCGTAGCGCTGCCACCTGAAAAGGTCCCATGGGGAAGTGTGCCTCACGTCCAAGGAACATGGTTGATATGTATTTCGATGAGCCCCAGATGCGGTCGGCGGGGATACTTACCGTTTCACCGTCGGCTAGGGCATTGTTGATTTCATACAGGTGGCTCATATCTGGCATGATGGGGATCATGCGGATGTTAGTATGTTCGAACAGGCGGTCGCGGTTGTTCATGACCTCCTGTTTTTCGCCAAAGTAGACGAGGGCATTGAAACGTTTCTTCTCGGCTACCAGCGAGTAGCCGGCAATCTCGTAGTTTCCAACGTGTGAACTAAGTTGTATGAAACCCTCTGGCTGGTGAGCCAGTTCCAGAAAGTTGTCATAGCCCTCAAGCTCGATGTCAAAATGATGTCCGGCATACATGGCGAATTTGTCGACGACAGCCTGTGCGAACAGACAATGGTTGCGGTAGGCCAGCCACAGTGAACGCAATGGTGAATAGCCGAAACGTTCACGGAAAAAACGATAGGCATGTTTGAAGCCATACTGAAATAGCGTGGGTGTCACAGCAAAGATGTATGCCAGCACATAGATGACCCGTGGGTCAACAACACGCAATAGTCTGATGAGCCAACGGTGCATCAGACTGTTTCCGAATGTCGTTCCAACCCACTTCTTTTCCATCACCTTTTAACTATGATTGCATTGCCACACTCTCAAAGAGAGAACTATGAACTATAATCTCTTCACCACTACAATGGAATGTCCCTGTCCTAAGTGGTCGTGAATCTGTTCTATTTCCAGTCCGGCTTCGTGGATGCACTGCTCAAGGTCCTTGGTGTTATACATCTTTGAATTGCCATTGGCCAAAGCCGTAAAATACAGGCTGGTCATGGTCAGACAGAAGGCAGCAGGTTCGAAGCGCTGACGGTCCCAGAGTGTTTCCATGATGTAGATACGTGTCTGGTCGGTCATGGCCTCCTTGGCACGCTTCAGAATGCTGACAATCTCGTCCATACTGAAACAGTCCAGGAACTGGCTCATCCAGATGGCGTCCAGTCCTCCCTGTCGCCGTGGGAAACTTGCCGACGTGTCGAGCAGGTTGATGCCATAGCCGCTGATGCGGTCGGCACCAGTCTTGCCCTGTATGTTGTCTTGCATCATGCCGATTTGTTGCGGCAGGTCGAGTATGGTAACCTCTACTGTGGGGTCGTAGGCCACGCATTGCAGGGCCCATTTGCCGGTATTGCCGCCGACATCGTAGAGCGACTGCACGTGGTGCTGGTCGAAGATGACCTGCAGAGCTTCAGGAAACGAAGAGTCGCTATAGAAATGGTCGAAGCCGAACCAACTCTTCTGCACCTGTTCCGGTAATTGCGACAGTCCTTCATATATGGTGGGCCAGTCGCCGAAATGTTTCAGTCCGGCAGGACGGCCTTCCCTGAGAGCCTCCTCCAGATGAAACCATCCCTCGTAGTTCACGTCGTGGTTGAAGTCGAGGTTCACCCGCGTGGCGGGGTCGTTCAGCAGGAACCAGCCCGTCTTCGATAGTGTGAAGCGTTCGGTGTCCTTGTCGACCAGAATGGTACCGATACACAGCGATGCCTCCAACAGGCATTTCACGGCATAGTCGGAGAGGTGCGTGGCGTCTGCAATTTCTGCACGCGTCAACCCCTCCTCCGAGTCGCGGATGAGGTCCAGAATTCCAAGCTTCACCATCAGTCGTGAAGCCTGGAATACGATGGGCCCCCATGCGATGAACTCTGCCAGCCGCTGTGCTTCGCGGGCAGAGATATTCTCATGGCAGTAGCGTTTTTCTAAGTCAGGGAATAAATGCATAGCAGTTATTTCAGTTTTGCGATGCGCTTGCCAAGTTCGTTAAAGGTGTCTTCGAAAGCGCCGTCAGTCGAAGTTGCCGAACCACCGTCAATCTCGTCAATGTCAACAACGAGCAGGGGGGATCCTCCGTTAATGTCAGTAATGGTAAGTGTTCCCCATACTCTGATACATGGACCGGCAATCCAGCCCATCACATTGATGAATTCATCAACTTTGGTGACCTTAACAGAAATCTTGTACTTGGCTTCTTTGGCACTCTTGACAATCTTCACCTTCTCGCATTTCTCAGAGAAATCTTCTACAAAACCATTATAGGAAATCTTGCACTTTGCAGGAATATCTGAGTATTTTTCCGTCAAGGGCATCTTTCCATCGAAGCTTGCACCGTCATAGCTGATTTCCAGAACTGCTCCGCCTTCTGCGGTCTTAAAGAATTTCTTGTCGCCTCCGATTACTTTCAGTGGATTACCTGCAAATGCCGCCATTCCGATCAGCATCATGCACATTACAGCAAATACTTTCTTCATGTCTCTTAATTTTTTAGTTTAACAAAAGGTTGGTTATATTCTGAATTACTTCAGTCTTTCCATAGGTTCGAGTAGTTGAACCACTGCAGGGGGTACTTCTCCAGCATGCGCTCAATCTCGGTAGTGTACGCTTTGGCTATCTGCTGGCGCTGTTCGCTCTTCGGCAGCGTGCGGTCGTAGGGCAGGGGTGTGAACCAGGCCGTGTACGAGCCGTCCTTCTCCTTCATAGCGCTGGCCATGATGACGTCGATGCCGCGTGTGGTAGCCAGCGAGAAGGGCCCCTTGGCCAGATTCACCTCAAAGCCGTGAATGGTCGATACCACCAGCTTGTTCGGGTTCATGAAACGGTCGGCAAAGGCGCTGACTATCTCGCCTCTGTCCAGTGCCTCGACGATGTCCTCGCTGTGCGAGTTTTCTGTGCCTACGGGAATCATTCGGATGTTCGAGTGTCCGAACGAAGCCTGCCGGTAGTGCATCAGCGACTGCTTCTCACCACCGTACACCAGCACGTTGCACTGCTTGTTGACATGCAGCGAATAGCCCAATATCTCGCTGCACCCGATGTGGGCGCTGAGTTGTATGAAGGCCTCGGGCCTGTCCAGCAGCTGCTGGTAGAATTCCAGTCCGTTGTAGTGTATTGTGAACTGATGGCCGGCATACATAGCGAACTTGTCGATGACGGTCTGGCCGAACAGACAGTGGTTCTTGTACGTGGCTCGTATCGACTGCCACTTGCCGTAGCCGCGCTTTTCACGGAAATAGCGGATGGTGAGACGTGCGCCTGGGCTGAACACCATCGTGACGGGAATGACGCAGACGGCCATGAATACGTAGAACACCTTGATGGGAACCACACGCAGCAACGCAATCAGTGTGCGATACATCCACGCATTGCCGTATGATATGCCGTCCTTACCCTTCACTTCACTATGAAATCTTCTTAATCACCAGTGCCGAATTTGTGCCACCAAATCCGAACGAATTGCTCAGCACGGTATTCACTTCCGTGTCGACGGTCTTTGCTGTGATGTTCAGTGGCTCGGAGTATTCATCGGGTGTCTCGAAGTTGATGTTCGGTGCCACGAAGTTGTTCTGCATCATGATGAGCGAGTAGACAATCTCACTGGCACCAGCCATCCAGCACTCATGACCAGTCATCGACTTTGTCGAGCTGATGAAGGCACGCTGACCCTTGAACAGTCTGCCGAGAGCCATAGCCTCGTACATGTCGCCCTGTTGGGTCGATGTGGCGTGGGCATTGATATAGTCAATGTCGCCGACTTTCACACCAGCATCGTCCATAGCACGCTGCATGGCGATGCAGCTGCCCTGGTCGCTGGGCTGGCTGATGCCGCCGCCATTGCTTGAGAAACCGTAGCCGCAGACCTCGGCAAGTATCGTGGCACCACGAGCGACAGCATGGTCGTAGTCCTCGAGTACCAGTGCCGCAGCACCACCGCTGGGAATCAGTCCGTCACGATTCTTGTCGAACGGACGCGACGACTTGGCAGGGTCATCCATACGGATGGAGAAGGCGTTCAAAGCATCAAACGACGACATGGCATACTTGTTCACTTCTTGGGCACCGCCGCAGAGTATCATGTCCTGCAGTCCCTGCTTGATGAACATATAAGCCAGTCCGATGGCATGAGAGCCGCTGGCA
>JAEEVA010000067.1 GCA_016286995.1 Prevotella sp. | reverse complement strand
AGGTTTACTCATTTTAAATTGTTGCGACGATGAAAACTGATTGGAAAAAGATAGTGAAGTTGGTCATCACCATTCTCTCTGCCCTGCTGACTGCAGCAGGTGGAACGGCAGTTATTGCCAGCTGTATGTAACAGTATGTAACTCAGAGCGCCCCGGCCCCTTGAATGAGGTCGGGGCGCTCTTCTTTTAATGATGAGTATCGAAACTCAATGCTCCATTAATCCCCGAATACCACAAGCCCTATTAACTCTTTCAAGGGAATTGCACCGCCAACCGTACAATTCCCTTATTTTAGCGTCACAAACAACAAAATCCCCCATGAACCGTCAAGGTGATATTGTACATGCGAGAAAAAAACAGCATCTTCACCACAACACTTACACTGACCCATCGAATATAACCTTTATGCAATATCTCTTGTTCCGAATCACAGACCAATTATAACCAAATATAACGATTAACATTTGTTTTGGTTATTTTATTTCACTCTGATTATCAGCAGTTTAACACAAAACCTCATGCTTATTCAACTAAAAATAACCAAAGTGAATAACCAAATTCACATTGTCGTGGTTATTTGGTTATTATCCACCTTTTTCCTTCATTGACAATTCTTTCTTGAGTCTTTAATATATTTACCAAATGCCCCAAAAACCGTTTCTGCAGTTAAAGAGACGGGTGCAAAATAAAAGAAGAAAAAGTTGAGGAAATGTTGCTGTAATTAACGGATCATGGGGGTCGGTTCTACTGATCATTTTTTACGTTGAAAATTTGGATGTTGGATCATGGGGAGTTAAGAACGATGTATAATACAGAAACTTCAAAAAGTGATCAGTAGAACCGACCCCATGATCCAGAAAATCAACGGCATCTCCCTGCCCATCGTCTAAGTACGGAATAAGGATATTTCCTTAACCCTGCGTTCAAACTGGCCACGGTTGTCGATGGCACCATTCTTGATGCGGGCACGGTAGTTGTAGATGGTATTGACGCTGTAGTGCAGGAATTCAGCTATCTTCGATGAATCCTCGATGCCCAGGCGAATCAGGGCGAAGATGCGTATTTCCGTTGTCAGGCGGTTTTCATCTTTCGGATGCACCTGGGTGTCAGGCTGCAACAGGGCGTTGAAGTCGTTGACGAAGTTGGGAAAGAGGTTCAGGAAAACCGAGTCGAAGTTCAGCAAGAGCTCTTCAAGCTCCTTCTCCTTCAGTTCCGTAGATTTCGAGATGCGGAACAATTCCTCAAGTTCCTTGTTCTTCATCTTCTTGTTTACCATCTTGCGGTAGTTGTCGAGCTTGTCAATATACTGTGAGCAAAGGCTCATAAAACGTCCGATGTATTCCTCCTTGACGCGGTTGCTCTCGGATAATTTAGAATTGACGATTGACAGCTGACCGTTGAGTGTTGAGAGTTCCTGGGTCTGGGCAGCCAGCTGGCTGTTGGCAGTAGCCAGTTCGTCGTTCGATTCCTTCAAGGCATTCCGTGCTGAACGGAGCTGACGGTTACGGCGGTGCAGGAAGAGCAGTACGCCCAGCAGTAGCAGTGCCATCACGCTGATTACGACGAGAGCGGTACGCAGCTGAGTTGTATTACGTTCACTCTGTGCCTTATAGTTTTTAGCAATGGTTGTCAGCAGGGGGGCTATCTGCCAGTTACGCTGTCGTGAGCCGTAGCGGTTGGCGCAGTCGCTGGTGAAGCTGATGTAGCTGGAGGCCTTGTCGATATTGCCACGCAGCATCAGTTCGTTGGCCAGCTCCCACATAGACCCTTGGTCCATAACACCATTGCGGATATCGGCCAGCACCGACTCCACCAGCCAGTATAACATCTGGTCGTTGTCGCCCAGCATCTTATATTCTATATAACGGTACAGGGCCACCAGTGCATAAGGATGTGAGCCCGGTTCCACTGTGTTCAGCCATTCGTCGTTGATGGCCATCGACTCATCGAGCCGACCCTCGCCCTGTGCTCGCTGTTCCCGTCGCAGGAAACACGTCTCATAGGTTGATGGCATTGTGGCCAGCATGAGCTGTTCGAAGTGGTTTGCGCGCTCCTGATAATTCTGGCGCATATTGTCCAGGTGGGTATAATAGGCCAGTTCGCTGTACACGTTATTGTAGGCCTCGTAGTAGGTTCCCAATGCCAACGTGTCTAAACTTTGGACAGTTATGGAATCGAGAATGTTGAGTGCTTCGTCATACATGCCTGTATTGGCGCAGCGGATGGCCAGCAGCGAACGGCAACGTACTGCCGACGAGACATCGCCGGTACCGTCGGCCAATGTAATACACTGGTGCAGGAAATACATGGCCGAATCGCTGACAAAAGGCTTATAAAGCTCATACAGTCGGAAGTTACGCTGGTATTTGCCCGTTGGTGTAGTCTCAAGTGCCAAGGCCCTTCTTGCCTCGCCAATGCGCTGTTCGTGGGCTGCAATATAGTCAGCGGAGTGCGCAATAGCGTCATCAATCTGTTGGCAATATTCCTGCAAATCCTTATGAGGAGCCGCCAGAGCCAAGCTCACCATCATAGAGAGAGATATGGTCAGTAGTATAGTCTTTTTCATTATGCTTGGTTTTCTGGCCACAAAGATAGTGCAAACTGATTGAAAAACAAAGGAAAAGCCAAAAAATCTTTGGCTTTTCCTGATGAAACATCAAAATCAATCTACTAATTAACTGTTAACAAACTATTCTATGAATCAAAAAATATCATTTCAGTTCAAACTCGCATCTTCCTGATATTTGGTCGGATGCCGTACCTATGAGTGCCTCGAACTTGCCAGGTTCCGCCTTCCACTGGCTGGAGGCTTCATCGTAGAAGCTGAGGGCCTCGCGGACAACGGTCAGCGTGACATCACGTGTCTCTCCAGGCTGTAGGAACACCTTCTGGAATGCTTTCAGCTCTTTTACGGGACGGTCGACGCTGGCATGCTTGTCGCTGATGTAGAGTTGCACAGTCTCACTGCCAGCCTGAGTGCCCGTATTAGTGACACTGACGGTGAACGTTATTTGGCTGTTGACAGTTCGGCTATCGGCTATCGGCTTTTCGAGCTTAAAAGTGGTGTAGCTCAGGCCATGACCGAAGGCAAAGAGCGGGCGAATCTTCTGTTTGTCTGTCCAGCGATACCCCACATAGATACCTTCTTTGTATTCCTCGTCGATAATCTTGTAGTCATCACGCCATGTGCCAGGAAAAGCACTGAGGGCATGGGCACCGCAGTCTTTGAGTTGCTGAAACCAAGTAAAGGGCAGCTTACCTGAAGGGTTCACGTCACCACAGAGTACGCTGGCCAATGCCTCACCAGCCTCAGAGCCGATGAACCATCCCTGCACGATGGCAGGAACCTTGTCAGCCCATGGCATGGCCACGGCATTGCCGGAGATATTGACATACACCAGACGTTTGTTGACTTTGGCCAGTGACTCAATCAGCCGGTCTTGACCGTATGGCAGTCCGTACTCCTTACGGTCGTGCCCCTCACAGTCCTGATAGTCGCTCTTGTTCAGACCGCCAAACACGATGACGCAGTCGGCACTCTTTGCTTTTTCCACAGCCTCCTGTAGCAGCTCTTCGGCACTACGGTTCTCGGCAATGCTACGGCCTACGGTGACGCCGTTATAGCTCTGAACGGTATCGCCGACATAGCCACGGGCATAATCGATGGTGATGTCAGATGTAAGATGTAAGAGGTAAGACGTGAGTCCGTCAAGGGGAAGAATTTCCTTCTGAACCTTCAGCGACGATGAGCCGCCGCCTACCGTCATCATTTTGATGGCATTCTCTCCCACCACGAGGACAGAGATTCCTGTCTTATCCCCCTTACGGTGAGAAGACCGGTGTAGCAGTTCTAACTTTTCTGGGGTCAGAGGCAACAGCTTCTCTCCTTTGGGGAGACCGGGAGAGGTTTCGTTTTTCAAGAGAACAATACCCTCCTGTGCAATTCTCAGCGCAGCGTCATAGTGACTCTCGGAACAGAGAAAACCATAGGGCTTCTGGCGCTGCATGGTCGTGCGGTAGAACAGCCGCAGGACGCGGCGTACCTTGTCGTCGAGTTCCTTCGTGGTGTACTTGCCCTCCTCAATCAGTCGTTTGTAAGACAGGGCCAGATGGTAGCTGTCGTAGGCATTGGTAGCCCCCATGGTAAGACCGTCCGTCCATGTGCCAAACTCCATGTCGAGACCATTCTTGATGGCCTCCTCCGTGTCATGACAGCCGCCCCAGTCTGAAACGACGACGCCGTCGTACTGCCAGTCGCCTTTCAGAATCTGGTTCAGCATAATGTTATTGTGACAATTGTGTTGGTTCTGATAGAGGTTATAGGCTCCCATGATGCCCCATGTGCCGGCTTCCGTCACAGCAGCCTTGAAGGCAGGCAGATAGATTTCGTGCAGGGCGCGGTCGCTGACGACGACATTCACCTGATGGCGGTATTCCTCATCGTTGTTCAGGGCATAGTGTTTCACACATGCCGCCACACCCTTCGACTGCAACCCCTGAATGTATGGTATCACCATGCGTGAGGCCAGCCACGGGTCTTCGCCCATATACTCGAAGTTACGACCTCCAAGCGGTGTGCGGTTGATGTTCACGCCAGGTCCCAGTATCATGGCCTTGCCACGATACAGTGCCTCTTCGCCCAGACTCTCGCCATAGAGACGGGCCATCAGCGGGTTCCATGTTGCCGCCAGACACGTCAGTGCTGGAAAGGCCACACACGAATCGTTTGACTGTCCGGCCTGCTCCCATTCGTCCCACAGCACGTCGGGGCGCACCCCGTGAGGTCCGTCGTCCGTCCAGAAGTCAGGAAATCCCAGTCGCTTTATGCCGGCACTTGAGAACTTCGACTGTGCATGGATGACGGCAATCTTCTCGTCGAGTGTCATCCGGCTCAACGCATCGTCAATACGCTGCTCCACGGGTACACGCTCGTCAAGATATCTGGGCAGCGTCTGAGCCTGAGCATTCATGCAAATAAGCATTGAGCAATGAGCAATGAGCAATGCTGTTATTTTCATAACCTTTTACTTTTTCTGAAACACACGCACGTAGTCAATTTCCATCGTGGCAGGCAGGGCAATTTCGTCAACACCCTGGGCTCCACCCCAGTCACCGCCCCAGGCGAGGTTCAGAATAACGTAGAACGGATCGTCGTAGGGCCAGTCGTCACGACCCAGACCGCGGTTGTCGTAAGAGAGCTGCACCTGGCCGTCGACGTAGGTGGTGATGTTCTCCGGTGTCCATAGGATGGCATAGGTGTGGAACTCGCCCTCGGCACCCGCGCACTTCATCTCGTGGGTTACCTGTGTTCCGGCAGTATGTACATGAGCATTGGCATGCAGACTCGACGACACGTAGTCGGGATGGTAGCCCACCTCTTCCATGATGTCAATCTCGCCGTCGGCAGGCCACGCCGTGAAGTTCACGGGCATCATCCAGAAGGCGGGCCATGTGCCCTTACCCTTCGGCAACTTAATGCTGGCCTCGATGTAGCCATACGTCCAGCCTTCCTTCACCTTGGCATAGACACGTCCCGAATAGATTTTGCCGTTCTCCTTCAGTGCCGTGATGCGTAACGTGCCGTCGCGAACCTCGGTGACGAGGCTGCCCCCGGGAGTCTTGTGATTCACATACTCCTGCAGCTCGTTGTTCACACGTCCCTTGCCCCACACCTCGTGGGTCCAGTCGTTGGCGTTCAGCTCCGAGCCGCTATTGAACTCGTCGTTCCACACCATCTTGTAGCCCTCAGGGGCATTCGACTTCACGGCAGCCTCCTGAGTGACGGCTATGCTTTTGCGGGTAGTTCCTGACATGATGACCACTTCACCGCTGCGCTCATAGGCTGTAGGGTTCTCGTCTACCTTGACCGTCACCTTGCCGGACGGTGTGTTGCTGTTCTCGTAGTCAACCTTGATGAAGCTCTGCGTAGCGTAGACACCCCATTCCTTACCCGTGGTGGTGACGTTGAAGTCTGCTGTGCCACCGACTTCATTGAAACTCAGGGCCTCCTGCGTTGTCGTAATGGTGGCATCGGGAGCGGCATTGCCCTCATAGTATGTATATTTGTCGCTCTCGCTGCAGCCCATGAGGGCTACAGCCATAGAGAGCAGTAATGTATTAATCATATTCTTTTTCATTTTGAATTTTGAATTTTGAAGTTTGAAATTCATGATTACTTAGCTTCCTTGAATATAATCTTGCTGATTTTTACGTGAGTGCCGGCAGGTGAACCGCCAAAGTCGAAGAACAGACGGATGGCACTGGCATTGGTGCCCTCTTTCAGCTGGCCATACTTCAGGGTGTACACAAACGGCTCGTCGCCCTTGATGTCGTGACGTCCCTCGCAGAAGAAGTTGGTGTCGCCAGAGTCGGTCAGCTTGATGGTGACACCGGGACAGTCGTTGTCGGCCTCCATCACCAGCTGGAAGTGGTACTTCTTGGCAGCGCTGGCCGTGAGCTTGGTGTCAATGTGGAACTGACCCTGCCACTGACTGCCACCCATGCCCTCGGGCAGGGTAATCTCGTACGTGTCGCCGCTGTGAGTTGCCACAGGCTGAACGGGCAGCTCGCCCCAGCTGTCGTCGGCAAACCAGTAGCCGAAGTCGCCGAACAGGGTGCCGTCGTCAACGCTACGCCACAGGTTGTCGGCATCGTCGTAGTTCAGTACAACGGTCTCCTCGAAATAAATCTTGCTGATTTTTACGTGAGTGCCGGCAGGTGAACCGCCGAAGTCAAAGAACAGACGGATGGCACTG
>JAEEVA010000066.1 GCA_016286995.1 Prevotella sp. | reverse complement strand
GAGCGGTCAGGATACCCTCGGCAGCAGCCATACCAGCGAGGTCCTCAGGAGAGGTCTCGATACGTACGAGCACCACCTTGTGGCCGTCCTCGTGCCAAGCCTTGGCGTCGTCAGCGTGGAACACAATCTGACCGCAGGCAGCACCAGGAGAAGCAGGCAGACCCTGGGCAATCACCTTAGCCTTAGCCAAGGCCTTCTTGTCGAATACGGGGTGCAGCAGCTCGTCGAGCTTCTGAGGCTCGCAGCGCATGATGGCGGTCTTCTCGTCAATCATACCCTCGTGCAGCAGGTCGATGGCAATCTTCACCATGGCAGCACCTGTGCGCTTACCGTTACGTGTCTGCAGGAACCACAGCTTGCCCTCCTGAACGGTGAACTCCATGTCCTGCATGTCGTGGTAGTGGTTCTCCAGGTTCTCCTGAATCTGATTCAGCTGTGCATAGGTCTCAGGCATAGCCTCCTCCATAGAAGGATACTTGGCTACGCGCTCCTCCTCAGAGATGCCAGCACGCTCAGCCCAGCGCTGAGAACCAATCTTCGTGATCTGCTGCGGGGTACGGATACCAGCCACAACGTCCTCACCCTGAGCGTTCACCAGATACTCACCGTTGAACAGGTTCTCACCATTGGCAGCATCACGGCTGAAGCATACACCAGTAGCAGAGGTGTCACCCATGTTACCGAATACCATAGCCATGACTGATACGGCTGTACCCCACTCGTCAGGAATACCTTCCATCTTACGATACAGGATGGCGCGCTCGTTCATCCAAGAACGGAACACAGCGCAGATAGCACCCCAGAGTTGCTCGATAGGATCATCGGGGAAGTCCTTGCCTGTGCGCTCCTTGATGGCCTTCTTGAACAGCTGAACCAGTTTCTTCAGCTCCTCAACGTTCAGGTCCTTGTCGAGCTTCACGCCACGCTCTTCCTTCACCTTCTCGATGATTTCCTCAAACGGGTCGATGTCGGTCTTGTTGACGGGCTTCATCTCCAGCACGACGTCACCGTACATCTGTACGAAACGGCGATAGCTGTCATACACGAAGTGAGGATTCTGGGTCTTGGCAACCATACCCTCAGCCACCTCGTCGTTCAGACCGAGGTTCAGGATGGTATCCATCATACCAGGCATAGAAGCACGGGCACCAGAACGTACAGACACCAACAGGGGATTCTCCTTGTCGCCGAACTTTGAGTTCATCAGCACCTCGATATGCTTCACGGCAGCCATCACGTCGTCGTTCAGCAGCTCCATAATCTTCTGCTGACCAACCTGATAATACTCGTTACAGCAGTCTGTAGTGATTGTGAAACCTGGAGGAACGGGAACACCAAGCAGGTTCATCTCGGCAAGGTTAGCACCCTTACCACCAAGTTCTTCACGCATTTTTGCATTACCTTCGGCCTTACCATTACCGAAGAGGTAAACTCTTTTTTGACTCATAAATCAGTTGATATTAATGTTATTATTAATGTAAGTATATTCACATCGTGCAAAGATACAACAAAAAATTGAGCCCTGCAAGAATTTAGCACTTTTTTGCACAATTAGCTTTCATTCGTGCCGTTTTCTGGTCAGCAAGAAGCAATTTTTTAATGTTATATTTTCAATTTCTGATTTTATTTCGTAACTTCGCGCCATGAAATGGATGATAACACTGGCCGTCATGCTGATAACAGCCGGCACGGCAAAAGCAGACAACCGCATCTTCGCGGACAACATCAAGTCGCTGACCAGTACCGTCAACGGCGACTGGATGAACAAACCCGTCATGGAACTGGGTAGCGGCGACAAACTGCTCATCGGCTTCGACGAGCTGTCGCATAACTTCCACCGATTCACCTACAGGCTGGAACACTGTGAGTGGAACTGGGCGCCGTCGGAAGGTCTCTTCGAGAGCGACTGGCTGGAGGGATTCAACGACAACCCCATTGAGGACTACCAGAACAGCATCAACACCACCGTGCTGTACACCCACTATCGGCTGACCATTCCCAACGACAGGTGCAGGCTGAGGATGAGCGGCAACTACAGGATGACCGTGTACGACGAGGACGAAACACCAGTATTGCAGGTGGACTTCTACGTGGTGGAACCTCTGGCCAGCATCGGCCTGGAACTGACGACCAATACCGACGTGGACCTGAACGACAGCCACCAGCAGATAGCCTGGAAACTGGGGTACAACAGTCTGCGCGTCATTAATACTGACGACCAGTTGCATACGGTGGTGATGCAGAACTGGCGGACGGACAATGCCCGCTGGGACGTGAGGCCAAACTACGTCAACACGAAGGGACTGGAATGGGAACACAACCGGCAGCTGATATTCGATGCCGGCAATGAATTCCACCGATTCGAGATACTCGACGTCAGCCACACCACCATGGGACTGGACCGCATCAGCTGGGACGGAGAATACTACCAGGCATGGCCCTTCACAGCCGTGGAACGACGGAACTACCTGACGGACAAAAGCGCCGACGGTGCCTTCGTCATACGCAACAGCGAGAACCGCGAGATAGACTACACTTGCGACTATGTGTGGGTGAACTACAGGCTGCATGTGCCGTATCAGGGCGACATCATCATCGACGGCTACTGGACGACTGACGACAATCGCGAACACTACCACATGACATACGACGAGACCGATGGCACGTACAAAGCAAGCATCCTGCAGAAACAAGGCTACTACTCGTACCAGTTCCTGACTGCCGACGGCAAGGTGCCACGGTCGGAGGGCAGCTTCTATCAGACGGGAAACTGCTATCAGATAATGGTGTATTATCAGGCGACAGGGGAACGCACATGGCGACTGGTTGGCTACAGGGCACTCGTCATGTGACAGGCCTCATCACATAACCAACTATGACGCCGACGGGCTCTCGTCGAGCAAGGCCTTGAGTCTGACAGCCACGTGCTGAGGACTCTTATAGAAATTGTCAGACAGGATTTTAATCAGTTGTGACGTCTCCACACCCGTCAGTTCAGACAGACGGCGTAATGAGACGGGCCGGTCTTCGTGTTCACGGAGATAAGGAATAATCTTCAGCATCGCCTCGACAAACTGGTCGGCAGACTCGTCTTGTTCGGCTACGACAGCAGCAGAAGTACTGACTGGAAGATTCGCGTCGGCAAGCATCGCCTCGCAGTTCTTGGCATAGGCACGGAGACGCTTCAGAATGTCGTCCTCCTCGACATGGCGAAGCATGGAAAGACGCATATTACGGTTGTAAAAGAAGAAATTGAGCGCCAGGAGTGAAACAATCAGGAAACCCAGCAGAATGTAGACACCCGTGGCACGCCACCAAGGCTGCTTGACCACAATATTCCACACATAAGGGTCATAGGGCCACACCTCAGGATCCATTGAACTCTGCAACTCGATGGTATAGGTTCCTGGCGAAAGGCCTAACAAGGGAACATGAAGCAGACCGTTGGAGTCGACGAGACCATTGGAATTATAATAGGAGAGCACACACCACTGATTGTCGAGACCCTTCACACGGTAACGGTAGAAAGTCTGCAACGGACGCATGAAATTCAACGCAGAGAAGGTCAGCGACAGACTGTTCTGGCTATAGTCAACCACAATCTCATAAGTTCGCGATACGGCACGGTCCAACATCACCTTATTGTCAATCTTCGTACCGAAAGAGACAAAATGGCCATTGATCATCACCTTGATCAGTTTGGGATAGATGACCATCTTCGACATCAGGTCTGAATGGAAATGGGACGGATTGAAGACGACAACGTGGTCAAGGGCCTGCATCACAATGGTGCCGTCGCCCAACTTGGCAGCACGGCCGTTGACAAACGACTCGTTAGGCACGTTGTCACGCGCGGAATAGCTCTCAACATGATAGACGGAATCCTCGCGGATGAACAAATGGGAGATGCCGAAACTGGTGGACACCCAGATGTCATGCTGGTCGTCCTCCACAACACTATGTATCATCTCGTTGAGAAGACCGTCGCGCTTGGTGAACAGGTAGCTGCTCTTGCCGTCAGACTTCACCAGCTGCAAACCAGTATAGAGACCCGTCCACGTCCAGCCACGACTGTCAACGAGCTTGCAGTTGACATGACGCCCCAAGGACTCGGAAGGAGGTAGAAGCTCGTCGAGCTTGCGGGAATACCTCATTGCCTCAGGATCGTCCCAGGTATAGCAGAAGAAAGGAGAGGCATAGGGCTTGGAATACAGCAGGCCACGCTTCTCAGTACCCAGCCACATGCCGCCCTGACGGTCAAAAGCCACCGTATTGACATCGGTCAGCAGACGACGTCCGCCAGTGAGTTTCAAGTATTCAATATGCTCGGTATCGCCACTGGTAACGTTATAGGTCCAATAGCCATACTCGGAGGCAATGAACAGCTTGCCGTCGTGAATCTCCATATTATTAAGATGATAAGGCATGGTCAGCAAACGCTTCCAAGTACGGAGCTCAGTATCGAACAACAGAAGCACGGCAGACTTCTCGCCATTGCGAATCTGGTAATAGTGGTTCTTGTCGGCACACAACACCGACGATGCGGAATATTTCACACTGTCATTATCAGCGAAAGCATCAGCATCGTACAGATGACGTCCACTCTTCAGGTCGTAGGCGGACACCCTGCCATTGGCATAGAACTGCAACAGCTGACGGTGATTGTAGACATCAATGTCCTGCAACTCGGACGAAGAAGAAACAGGGACGTTCACATGGTCGTCAACACCATAGAGCATTGAACCAGACAGGAGCCACAGGTGATTGTTGTGGTCACAAAACAAATCGTCAACAGGACGCAACATGCCCAACTCACGAAAGACGCCGCCAATATCCTGAATGAAATGCTCAGAGAGCAAGTTTACACAGGTGACAGAACGCTTGTCCTTCAGCCACAGGTGATGATGGGTGTCGAAATAGAGATGATAGTGACCGTTGTACTTGGGAAGCGGGAACACATCCTCAGGCTGAGGGTCAATATGAGTAAAGGCATCACCATTGTAGAAATTCACGTGGCCAATGGTGGAAATAACCATACGTCCCGTCTTGGTACACATCAAAGTCTGGGCACTGTTGTCAGCCAAACCCATGGAAGCATCGAAAGTATAGAATATGCGACGATCCTCCTGTGCCTGCATGCCAGTGAATGCCAGCAGACAGCACACAAGAAGGAAAAACATACGGTTAATTCGTACACTCGTCATAGGTTTTTGTCTTTTTAAGTCGTGCAAAGATAGGTAAAAAGCAGATAATCACCAAATTTTTTTATTTAAATTTCTTCGTTTCACCTTAATTTACTATATTTGCAACTCAAAATGACATCAATATAATGACTATGGAACTAATCGTCGTAGCGCTGATAAGCATATTGCTGGGTATCGGAATGGGCATACTGGTGATGTATAGCCGGCAACAACAACTGAAAACAAGAATAGAAGTCAATGACACCCTGATGAAAACCAACAAGGACAACTATCAGGAATCACTGGCCGAGAAGGAGAAAGTGTGCCAGGAACGACTGAATGCCATGGAGAAGAACTGTCAGGAACGACTCGAAGCCATGGAGAAGAACTGCCAGGAACGCATCGAAGTCGAAGAACAGCATCACCAGGAAGCCATGAAGGCACAGCAGATGCGCTTCGAGGAAACCATGGAGAAAATGACGGCACAGCTGAAAACGGCTACCGACGACATGCTGAAACAACGGCAGAAAGAGTTTCAGGAGTCAAGCAGCAACAATCTCGGACAAATCGTCAACCCGCTCAAAGACACCATAGAAAAGATGAAACAGGCCATGAACGACAGCACGCTGAAACAGACCGAAATCAGCAGCGAACTCAAGGCCAACATCGAGAACATGATGCGACAGAGCGAAGCAGCAAAACTGAGCACAGAAGAACTGACAAGGGTCTTCAAACATGGTTCAAAAGTACAGGGAGACTGGGGAGAAAGCGTACTCAACGAACTGCTCGAAAGCCAGGGACTGACAGAGGGCATACACTACGACGCACAGCCCTATATCCGCGATGCACAGGGCAACATTATCGTCTCAGGAGAAGGCGCAAGGATGCGGCCCGACATCATCCTGCACTTAGACCAGCGAAGGGAAGTCATCATCGACTCGAAAGTATCCATGACGGCATTCATGGACTACGTCAATGCAGAGAACGAGGCAGAACGCGAACGACTGCTGAAGGCACATGTCGACAGCCTCAACAAACACGTCAAAGAACTCTCTGGCAAGGACTATTCGTCGTACATCAAGCCGCCCAAAGTCAAGATGGACTATGTCATCATGTTCGTACCAAACACTGGAGCCCTGTGGACGGCCTTGAAAGCACAGCCCGACATGTGGCGGAAAGCCATGGAGAAAAATGTCTTCATAGCCGACGAACAGACACTGTTTGCGGCACTGCGCATCATACACCTCACATGGACACAGATAGCACAAGTGCAGAACCACCAGAAAGTGTACGAACTGGCACACGAAATGCTGGACCGCGTAGGTCAGTTCATGAAGAAATACCAGACCATCGGAAAAGCGTTGGAAACTGCCACAACAGCCTATAAAGAAGGAGAAAGAAAACTGCAGCCGCAGGGACAGAGCATCCTGCAGACATGTGCAAAACTCACCAAGCTTGGAGCAAAAACCAGTGATAAGAATCCCCTACCCCAAATCGTCGATGTTGACGACATCCAGACATTTATAGAATAAAAACTACTTGACGAAACGGGAAAACGGGTATCACACGGGGACTATCACACGGGGACTGTCCGGACTGTCCCCCTGTGTCTTGTACTGAAATAGGTTGACTCATATAAGGCCTTAAATGTTAAATATTTAAAGTCATTAAAGTTATGAGTAGACAAAAATTCAGTCGCGCTTTGAAGCGCAGTATTTGCATCGAGTACATGCAAAGTGGTAAGTCAAGGAAGGAAATTGCGTTGAAATACAACCTTCCAAATGTTCAAATGCTATCT
>JAEEVA010000040.1 GCA_016286995.1 Prevotella sp. | reverse complement strand
CGTAATGCGGTCACCCAGGCAGAGGATGAACATACTGCCGGCAGCCAGGATGATAGTGGCCGGGAATACGAATACCGACCAACTGATTCCTGATGCCAGGGCAGCACCGGCCTGCATCTTCAGATTGATGAGGTAACTCGGAGCCTGGAACAGCAGGATGGCTACTGTCAGGTACCGAGTATAGGTCATTATCTTCTTGCGGCCGCTCTCACCCTCGCGCTGCATCTTCTGGAAATAAGGCACAGCGACGGCGAGGAGCTGCATAACGATGGAAGCAGAGATGTAAGGCATGATTCCAAGCGCAAAGATGGATGCGTTGGAGAAAGCACCTCCTGAGAACATATCCAGCAATGACATGAGGCCACCGGCAGTCTGCGACTGCAGCTTGTCGAGGAGTGCCGGGTTGATACCAGGCAGCACCACAAACGAACCGAAACGGTAGATGGCTACAAACAGCATCGTGATGAGGATGCGCTGACGCAGGTCCTCGATCTTCCAAATGTTCTCCAGTGTCTCTATTAACTTCTTCATCTTGACTATTAGATAATTGTTGCGTTACCACCAACTGCCTTGATAGCTTCCTCGGCAGTCTTTGAGAATGCGTTGGCCTCAACGTCAACCTTGGCCTTCAGCTCACCGTTGCCAAGAACCTTCACGAGTTCCTTGCCACTGGTAAGACCTGCAGCCACCAACTCGGCAATACCGATCTTGGTGAGTCCCTTCTCCTCTGCCAGCTTCTGCAGGGTAGAAAGATTCACTGCGAAGTACTCCTTGTGGTTGATGTTCTTGAAGCCAGACTTCGGCAGACGACGCTGCAGCGGCATCTGACCACCTTCGAAACCAATCTTCTTCTTGTAACCCGAGCGGGCCTTGGCACCCTTGTGACCACGAGTTGACGTACCACCGAGACCAGAACCAGGTCCGCGGCCGATACGGCGACGTGAATGAGTGGAACCCTCAGCCGGCTTTAAAGTATGTAGTTTCATAATCCTAATCTGTTTTAAATTGTGACTAAATTAATCGATAACTTCCACCAGGTGATGAACCTTACGGACCATACCACGGATGTCGGCAGTGTCCTCCTTCTCCACGACCTGACCAATCTTGCGAAGGCCAAGAGCCTGGAGGGTGCGCTTCTGATCTACGGGATAACCGATCTTGCTCTTAATCTGCTTAATCTTAATTGTTGCCATAGTTACTGCCTCCTTATCCTCTAAATACTTTTTCCATACTGATTCCACGGGTACCTGCAACAGTGTAGGCATCACGCATCTGACTCAGGGCTGCAATGGTAGCCTTCACCAGGTTGTGAGGGTTAGAAGAACCCTTCGACTTGGCGAGCACGTCCTTCACACCCACGCTCTCCAGCACGGCGCGCATAGCACCACCGGCAACAAGACCGGTACCGGCTGCTGCGGGGCGGAGGAACACCTGGGCACCACCGAAGCGGGCTTCCATCTCGTGAGGAATCGTGCCCTTGAGCACGGGAACCTTCACCAGATTCTTCTTTGCAGACTCAACACCCTTGGCGATGGCGGCAGTGACTTCGCCGGCCTTACCAAGACCCCAGCCGATGATACCGTTGCCGTCACCGACAACGACGATGGCTGCGAATGTGAAGGTGCGACCTCCCTTTGTTACCTTGGTAACACGGTTGATGGCAACCAGTCTGTCTTTCAACTCTACGTCACTATTTATCTTAACTTTGTTCATTGCCATAATCGTTTAAAATTTAAGTCCACCTTTACGGGCTGCATCAGCAAGAGACTTCACGCGGCCATGATAGAGATAGCCGTTACGGTCGAAGACGACTGTCGTGATGCCAGCCTCCTGGGCCTTCTTGGCTACCAGCTCGCCGACCTTCTCAGCCTGCTCAATCTTCGGCATGGCCTCCATGCCGATAGAAGATGCCGATGCAAGTGTTTTACCTTCCAAATCGTTAATCACCTGAGCATAGATCTGCTTGTTAGAGCGGAACACACTCATACGGGGACGCTCGGCAGTACCGAACACACTCTTACGAATTCTATATTTGATCTTGATTCGTCTTTCTACTTTCTTCGTTGTCATAATCTTTGTAATTTTTAAATTGTTACATTTTTATATTAGTAAGATTACTTAGCGGATGCCGACTTACCCGACTTACGACGGATAACCTCACCCTTGAACAAAATACCCTTGCCCTTGTAAGGCTCCGGCATGCGGAAAGAACGAATCTTGGCACAAATCAGTCCGAGCAACTGCTTGTCGCAAGACTCCAGAATGATCTGGGGGTTCTGGTTACGCTCCATCTTGGTCTCAACCTTCACCTCCTTAGGAAGCTGGATGAAGATGGGGTGTGTATAACCCAGGGAGAACTCAATGAGGTTGCCCTGATTAGACACGCGGTAACCGACACCAACAAGCTCCATCTCCTTCTTGTAACCCTCGCTGACGCCGACAACCATGTTGTTGACCAGTGCGCGGTAAAGGCCGTGGAAAGCCTGCTTCTGCTTGATGTTTACGGGGCTGTTCTCGTCAATCTCAAAAGTGACATGTCCATCCTCGACCTTCATCTTGATGGAAGCGTCAACCTTCTGTGAGAGCTCACCCTTCGGACCCTTCACTGTAACGACACCGTCCTGACCCTGAGCGACAGTAACGCCTGCAGGGATGCTAATTGGCAATTTTCCTATTCTTGACATATTCAGGTCCTCCAATTAATAGACGTAGCAAAGCACCTCGCCACCGATTTTCAGCTGCGAAGCCTCCTTGTCTGTCATTACACCTTGGGATGTAGATATGATGGCAATACCCAATCCGTTAATAACTCTCGGCATGTTCTTGTAACCAGTGTACTTACGAAGACCTGGTGTTGACACGCGCTTCAGGCACTTGATGGCGTTAGCCTTGGTGGCCGGGTCGTACTTCAAAGCCACCTTGATAGTACCTTGTGGGCCATCCTCAATGAACTTGTAGTTCAGGATGTAACCCTTCTCGAAGAGGATTTTCGTGATTTCCTTCTTCAAGTTAGACGCAGGAACCTCAACCACGCGGTGGTTGGCCATAATGGCGTTTCTGAGTCTGGTCAGATAATCTGCTATAGGATCTGTCATAAAATAAATTGTTTAATTAATCGGGACGACCCCGACAATATTAAATAAAATAACTCTTTCTCTCAGGATTACCAGCTTGCCTTCTTCACACCGGGAATCAGACCGCTCGATGCCATCTCACGGAACTGGATACGCGAAAGACCGAACTGGCGCATATAGCCTTTGGGACGTCCGGTAATCTTGCAGCGGTTGTGCAGACGGATGGGGTTGGCATTCTTGGGGATAGCCTGCAGCTTGCGAGCAGCCTCGTATGCCTCGGCGGGATCCTCAGACGTTGCGATAATCTTCTTCAAGGCGGCACGCTTCTCTGCATAACGGGCAACGAGCTTAGCACGCTTCACCTCGCGGGCCTTCATTGATTCTTTTGCCATATCTCTTAATCGTTTTTAGCGTTCTTAAACGGCAGACCGAAAGCCTTCAGCAGTGCATAACCCTCCTCGTCAGTCTTGGCAGACGTCACGAAGGTGATGTTCATACCCTGAATGCGGTCTACGGTGTCGATGTTAATCTCAGGGAAGATAATCTGCTCCTGAATACCGAGGGTGTAGTTACCACGGCCGTCAAACTTGCTCTCAATACCCTTGAAGTCGCGGATACGGGGCAGGGCGACGCGGACCAGCTTCTCGAGGAACTCGTACATGCGCTCGCGACGCAGCGTTACCATGACGCCGATAGGCATCTTCTTACGCAGTTTGAAGTTGGCGATATCCTTCTTCGAATAAGTAGCCACAGCCTTCTGACCGCAGATGGTCGTGATCTCGTTGATAGCAACGTCGATGATCTTCTTGTCCTGTGTAGCATCACCCAGACCCTGGTTGACGACAATCTTCTTCAGGACGGGAACCTGCATCTTAGAGCTGTAGTTGAACTGCTTCTCCAATGCCGGAGCAATCTGCTCGACATAGGTCTTCTTCAATTGTGCTGTATTTGCCATTACTTAATCTCCTCCCCTGACTTTTTAGCGATACGGATGACATTCTTGCCCTCGTGCTTGACAGCAACACGGGTAGCCTTGCCGCTCTTCGGATCGATGAGACTTAAATTAGAGATGTGAATCGGAGCTTCCTGCTTCACGATACCACCCTGCGGGTTCTTGGCGCTGGGCTTGGTGCTCTTTGAGATCATGTTCACACCCTCAACGAGTGCGCGCTGCTTCTCGACGAGAACCTTCAGCACCTTGCCAGTCTTGCCCTTGTCCTCACCGGCCAGGACCATGACTGTGTCGTTTTTGCGAATATGTAATTTAGCCATTACTGATATACTTTTTTATTGTTAAAGAACCTCAGGTGCCAGTGAAACGACCTTCATGTTAACGGCACGGAGCTCACGGGCAACGGGGCCGAAGATACGGCTTCCGCGGAGCTCGCCGGCATTGTTCAACAACACACAGGCATTGTCGTCGAAACGGATGTACGAACCATCGGCACGACGGACTTCCTTCTTTGTACGAACAACCAGAGCCTTCGATACTGCACCCTTTTTAACGTCACTTGTGGGGATTGCGTTCTTGATAGCAACCACAATCACGTCACCAACGCTGGCATAGCGGCGGCGAGTACCACCCAGCACACGGATGCACAGAGCCTCGCGGGCACCGCTATTATCAGCTACGGTAAGTCTTGTTTCTGTTTGTATCATAATTACTTAGCCTTTTCTACGATTTGTACTAAACGCCATCTCTTGGTCTTAGAGAGGGGGCGGGTCTCCATAATGAGTACGGTGTCACCGACGTTGCACTCATTCTTCTCATCGTGAGCATGGTACTTCTTCGTCTTCTGAACGAACTTACCATAAATCGGGTGCTTCTCCTTGAACTTAGCGGCAATAACAATGGTTTTATCCATCTTGTTGCTGATTACGACACCCTGTCTTGTCTTTCTTAAATTTCTTGTTTCCATCTGGACCATTTGTTATTTGTTAAGCTCTCTCTGACGGAGTTCTGTCTTCATACGTGCGATGTCACGACGAGCGGCCTTAATCTGTGATGGATTCTCCATGGGAGTCACTGCGTGGTTCAACTTCATCTGGTCGTAGTTGGCAACGGCAGTCTCCAGCTTCTCGGCCAATTCCTTGGTCTCGAGACCTTTAATTTCATTCATCTTCATAGCTTAAGCGTTTTTATCGTAATCGCGTCTAACAATAAACTTAGTCTTCACAGGCAGCTTCTGGGCACCGAGGCGCAGAGCCTCCTTGGCAACCTCAAAAGGAACGCCCTCTACTTCAAAGAGGATACGACCCGGGGTAACGGGAGCCACCCATCCTGCGGGGTCACCCTTACCTTTACCCATACGTACGTCAGCAGGCTTGCGAGTGATGGGTTTGTCCGGGAAGATGCGAATCCATACCTGACCTTCACGGTTCATATAACGGTTGATGGCAACACGGGCTGCCTCAATCTGGCGGCTGTCAATCCACTTGGCGTCCATCGTCTTGATGCCGAAGGAGCCGAAGGCCAGCTGCGTACCGCGGTGGGCGTTGCCTTTGTTGCCACGTCCGTCCTGCGGTCTTCTATATCTTACTCTCTTAGGTTGTAACATGATAGATTCTTACTTTAACGTTCTTATTACTTCTTCTTGTTGCGGAATCTTCTGCCACCGTTGTCGCGGCCACCCTGACGGGGAGCACCCTTCTCCTGTGAGAAGTTGGGGGCCAGGTCTACCTTACCGTAAACCTCACCACGGCAAATCCAGACTTTCAGACCTAACAGGCCAACCTTAGTCAGGGCCTCTGCCTGGCAGTAATCAATGTCAGCACGGAAGGTGTGCAAGGGTGTACGGCCTTCCTTTATCATCTCGCTACGTGCGATTTCAGCACCGTTCAGACGGCCGCTGATCTGCACCTTGATACCCTCTGCTCCAGCGCGCATGGTGTTAGCCACAGCCATCTTGATAGCACGGCGGTAAGCAATCTTACCCTCTATCTGGCGAGCGATGTTGTTGGCAACGATGGTTGCATCGAGCTCGGGTTTCTTCACTTCGAAGATATTGATCTGTATCTCCTTATCGTAGAGTTTCTTCAGCTCTTCCTTGAGCTTGTCGACATCCTGACCACCCTTACCAATGACCAGACCCGGACGGGCCGTGCAAATAGTGATGGTAACCAGCTTCAGCGTACGCTCGATGACAATCTTCGAGATGCTGGCCTTGGCCAGACGCTCGTTGAGGTACTTGCGGATTTTCTGATCCTCTACCAGGTTATCTCCGAAGTCCTTGCCTCCGAACCAATTTGAATCCCAACCCTTGACAATACCAAGACGGTTGCTAATCGGATTAACTTTCTGTCCCATAACTTATTTCTTAATCATTAGTTTTAGCGTCGACAAACAGAGTCACGTGGTTGCTGCGCTTGCGGATGCGGTAGCCACGGCCCTGAGGTGCCGGTCTCATACGTTTCATTGTCACACCTTCGTCGACGAAGACACGGCTTACATACAGTTCGCCGTCCTCAGCCTTGCGGTCATTCTTAGCCTCCCAGTTGGCGATAGCCGAGCGGAGAAGCTTCTCTACATTCTCTGAGGCAGCCTTCTTCGAGAAACGCAGCACACCGAGTGCGCGATTCACCTCCATGCCACGGATCATGTCGACCACATAACGCATCTTGCGAGGTGAAGAGGGACAGCCTTTCAGCTTTGCAAAGTACTGTGTCTTATTGGCTGCTTTTCTTTTCTCAGCCGCTAATCTTTTTCTTGCTCCCATTATTATAATTCTTCAATTTTTTAATTTTTAAATTTTCCCTGGGGCTTACTTCTTGTTACCGGCATGGCCACCGAAACGACGCGTGGGAGAGAATTCGCCCAGCTTGTGTCCTACCATGTTCTCGGTGATGTAGACAGGGATGAATTTGTTACCATTATGAACTGCAACTGTATGTCCCACGAAATCGGGGGAAATCATTGAAGCTCTGGCCCAAGTCTTCACGACATTCTTCTTACCGCTTTCATTCATAGCGAGAATCTTCTTCTCGAGCGATACGTTGATGTACGGACCTTTTTTTAATGAACGACTCATAATTTACACTCTTTTAATTTCGTGATTACTTCTTGTTAGCTCTTTCGATGATGTACTTGTTCGACTGCTTCTTCGGAGCGCGAGTCTTGAGACCCTTAGCGTACAAGCCCTTACGTGAACGCGGATGTCCACCAGACTGACGGCCTTCACCACCACCCATCGGGTGATCGTGCGGGTTCATGACAACACCACGGTTGTGCGGACGACGACCAAGCCAGCGGCTGCGACCAGCCTTACCAGACTGTTCCAAAGCGTGGTCAGAGTTGCCTACACTACCAACAGTAGCCTTACATGCAGAGAGCACCTTACGTGTCTCACCAGAAGGAAGCTTAATCACACAGTAGTCACCCTCGCGAGAGGTCAACTGAGCGAAATTACCAGCCGAACGGACCAGCAGGGCACCCTGTCCAGGACGCAATTCAATGTTATGAATTACGGTACCCACGGGGATGTTGGCAAGCGGCAGACAGTTACCTACCTCAGGCACTGCCTCTGCACCCGACATCAAGGTTGCACCAACCTCCAGTCCGTTAGGAGCAATGATATAACGTTTTTCACCATCAGCATAGTAAAGCAATGCGATGCGAGCCGAACGGTTCGGATCGTACTCAATGGTCTTTACTGTTGCTGGAACACCATCCTTCTCTCGCTTGAAGTCGACCAGACGGTACTTCTTCTTGTGGCCGCCGCCCATGTAGCGGACAGTCATCTTACCGGTGTTGTTACGACCGCCGGTAGAGCGCTTGCCGTAAACGAGAGACTTCTCTGGCACGGATGCAGTAATATCCTCGAACGTGCCAATAATCTTGTGTCTTTGACCCGGTGTAACGGGCTTTAATTTACGTACTGCCATTTCTTATTACTGAATATTGCTATAAAAATCAATAGTGTCGCCCTCCTTCAGAGTGACGATTGCCTTCTTGAACGCATTCTTATGGCCTCTCACGAGACCGGCCTTGGTATAGCGGCTAGAGCGCTTACCGGCATAGCGAAGCGTGTTCACATTCTCTACGGTAACATTGTACAGACCCTCAACCTCCTTGGCAATTTCAATCTTGTTAGCCTCGGGCTTCACAATGAAACCATATTTGGCCTGAGCCTTCTTCGTTACCTCCTCACCACGGTGCTTGCCGGTCTTGCACTTGAAGGTGCGGTCGACAGAGCTCTTCTCCGTAATGTTGGTCATTTTCTCTGTAATCAGAGGCTTTATAATGAAACTCATAATAATTTTCAATTTTCAATTATTAATTATCAATTAACCAAGCACACCGTCGATGGCCTCGAGGGACTTCTCTGTGATAACCATCACGTCAGCGTTCAGCACCTTGTAGGTATTGACGTTGGCAGCAATGATGCACTCAGCTTTCTGCAGGTTACGGGCCGACAGGTAAACGTTTTTGTTCGACTCGGGCAGAACCATCAGCAACTTCTTGCCGTCAACCTTCAGGTTCTTGGCCAGCTCGATGAACTCCTTGGTCTTGGGAGCCTCGAAGTTGAAGTCCTCAACAACGATGATAGCATTCTCCTGAGCCTTGTACGACAGAGCCGACTTACGAGCCAGCTTCTTCACCTTCAGGTTCAGCTTGAAACCGTAATCGCGGGGCTTCGGTCCGAATACACGGCCACCACCACGCAGCAGGGGTGAGTTGATATCACCATGACGGGCACCGCCGCCACCCTTCTGACGACCGAGCTTGCGGGTAGATCCGGCATGCTCGCTACGCTCCTTAGCCTTTGCTGTACCCTGACGCTGGTTAGCCAGATACTGCTTGACGTCCAGATAAATTACATGATCGTTAGGTTCAATGCCGAAGATGGCCTCGTTCAACGTAACCTTACGTCCGGTCTCCTGACCTTTGATATTCAATACGTTAATTTCCATAGCTTACTTCTCAATTAAAACAGTTGAACCATTGTAGCCGGCGCAGCTACCCTTCACAAGGATGAGGTTATGCTCCGGAATCACCTTTAACACTCTGAGGTTCTGCGTTGTCACGCGGTCGCCACCCATCTGGCCACCCATGCGCATACCCTTGAACACCTTGGCGGGGTACGAACAGGCACCGATAGAACCGGGCTTGCGCAGACGGTCGTCCTGACCGTGTGTGCTCTGACCCACACCACCGAAACCGTGGCGCTTTACTACACCCTGGAAGCCCTTACCCTTCGAGATACCTACTACGTCGACGAACTCTGTATCAGCAAAGAGGTCGACGGTGATGGTGTCTCCGAGGTTGTGCTCCTCGTCAAACTTGAACTCGGCCAAGTGAGCCTTTGGGGTCGTGCCGGCCTTCTTGAAGATACCCATCATTGCCTTGGTGGTATTCTTCTCCTTTTTCTCACCGAATGCGAGCTGAACAGCCTCATAGCCATCCTTCTCCACGGTTTTGACCTGTGTCACAACGCAAGGACCAGCTTCGATAACAGTGCACGGTACATTCTTACCGTCGGCACTGAAAACGGATGTCATTCCGATTTTTCTTCCAATTAATCCTGGCATTTCAGTTTAAAATTTAATAATAATGTTATTTAATAAATGAATTTGTCTTCTGTCGCATCAGTGTCATTTTACCACTCTCTCAGCGTTAGCACACACACATAAAGAAACGAACTACATCTCCCCTTTTGAAGAGTAAGTCGCTCTTTTTCAGTGCTTTGATAGCTCTTAAGCCAGCGCAATGGGCACTTTTGCGGCTGCAAAGGTACATATTATTAATGACCTGTGCAATACTTTACACCACAAAAATAACAATTTTTAGTATTTATTATACTTTGAGAGGAAAGAGAAAGCAAGCCTAAGTTATTTTTACAAGTATCCTTCGGCAACAAGCTCATCATATGAGCCATCTTTGACCACTTGTCCGTGAGAGATGACAATAATACGGTCGCACTGGCGAATTGTTTCAACACGATGAGCTATGGTTATTCGTGTACAATGCATCTGCTTCAAATAATCCATCACGCGCTGCTGCGTGACATTATCCAAAGCGGAAGTTGCCTCATCCAATAACAGAATGTCAGGCTGCTGCACCAAAGCACGCGCCAGAAGGATGCGTTGTCGCTGACCACCAGAGATACCTCGTCCGTCCTCTGTGACAGGTGTCTTCATGCCAAGGGGCATTCGATGAATATCCTCATCGAGGGCTACTAGTCTGGCAGCCTCCCAGGCATCGGCCTCTGTAGCCGCCGGAGCAGTAAAAAGGATGTTGTCAAGCAGAGTGCCTTCTATGAGCCGACCGTTCTGCAATACAGCACCGACACAATTCTGACGCAAACTTGATTTATTGATTTCATATAGGTTATAGTGATCATAGAAGATGGCACCGTCATTCGGCTCCTCAAATCCTAAGAGCAAGCGCATCAGCGTTGTTTTTCCGCATCCTGATGGTCCCACGATGGCGACATACTCACCAGAATGTATTTGCAGGCTGAGACCTTTGAAAATCCAGGGAGTAGTATCACTGTATCGGAAAGAGACACTACTCATCTCTATGTTCCCTTCAATGTTTGTCAGCACGTGCTGGTCGTGTGTTTCTTCTGTCGGTGTCTCAAGAATTGGACTACACTGTCGCACCTCTGGCATCACGCGACCAATCTGCTTGGTAATGATACCTAACTGATTAACGGTTCCCACGGCAATGCCCAACACGACACAATAGGCGATATAATCAGACAGTCCCAACTTATAGTACCAGGCTGCCCACATCGTCACTAATAAGGGTAACAATTTCACCACATACGAGATGGAACTGGAATAGAAGAACATAACTGGCTGTGAGGCACTGTTCACTTCTGAATGCATAAATGACTTGGTCCATTGAAAGAAAGCGCGCTCCTCGGCACCGTTTACCCTGATTTTCTGAATACCACCTAAAATCTCATATAGCAGTCCATACATATATGAGCGATGGGGATTCACATTCTCTTGTACCTTTCTTGTATAATAGTAGTTAAGCAGAATAGAGAACAGCATTACTGCTAGGACACCAATACCTATTAACAGCAGAGGGCCTCCATAAATGAAGAACTGGATAAACAAGATGCCTGTAAACAAGGTCGAGAGCATCGTCGTCAGCATACTCTCCGTCAACATGCCGCTAAAGCGTGAGAGAGAGAGAACTCGATTTGACAAGTCGCCTGTCGACCATGTCTTGAAGAATGTGGCCGGCAGATGCAGCAAGCGAGTCATCAAAGCAGTCTGTAGCGTATATTCCAGTTTGTCCTTAACTCTGAACACTACGAGGCTACGTGTCACTTGCAACATCATGAGTCCAATGGCTGCACTGAACAGCAATACCGCCACTGGCAGCAGTTGTGTAGATTGTCCGGACGGGATGACCTCACTGAACACAAGTTTGGTGACATAAGGGGTAAACATGGTCAGCAATACCACGCTAACACAGGCAAGACAGATATAGCAGAGGTCCGTTTTACTGAGACTTCGCCAGGCAAAGCGTCCCAAGTCACGCATGGTCAGCGGTCCTGTCGGCAACGGTATGGTCAGGCAAAACGCCTCAGGTTTCAACAGCTGACCTTTAGCTGTACGCTGGTTCACCAGACAACGGTTTCCTGTATGAGGATGTATGAACGAGTAACTTGCAAAATCAGGGGAAAGTATGACAGGCGCATCGTCCTCCTTCAAAAATGCCAACAAACGTCCAGTGGTATGCTTCCACCACTGTCCGTTAAGTGTCACCTGTCGGAAGAAGATTCCTTGGCTAATGAATAACTGTGCCAAATCATCAGCATTCAACCGACATCCTTCGTTGTTCTTCAGTTGTCGCAGCACATCACGACTAATCATCGACATAAAGATATCACCCGCCCTGCTCACAGCATGGCGGTTACCCTCTATGCGTTGCTTCAACTGTTCATACAACAGATCCATAACTGTTCAGCTGATAATAGATTCCTTCCTTGTCTGCCATTAGACTCTCATGAGTTCCCGACTGCACCATCTCGCCATAGTTCATCACGTAAATACGGTCACACTGCCGGATGGTTTCCAAACGATGGGCTATCAGCAGCAAAGTGATGCCCAGACCATATATTGACTCCATCACGCGTTCCTCTATTTTCTTATCGAGGGCGGAAGTAGCCTCATCCAATAGCAACAACGTAGGTTCTTTAGCCAAGGCTGACGCAATCTCTATTCGTTGCCTCTGACCACCTGAAAAATTGTTACCTTCGGAAGCGACACCACTCTGATAGCCATCTGACCTATCGAGTATCTCTTCGTGTATCTGTGCATTCGCTGCCGCAGTCTTGACGGCAAAATCCTCTATGGACTCGTCCCACATTCTGATGTTATCAGTTATGGTACCCTCAAACAAAGTCACGTCCTGACAAACAACCCCCATACTGCCCGTCAACGTCATCCGATTGATTCGGCTGACAGGTTTCCCGTCTATCAGCACTTCACCCTCCCAAGGCTCATAGAGTCCCGCTATAAGCATCAACACCGTACTCTTTCCACATCCCGACTTACCAACAAAGGCGATGCGTTCTCCTGGCAGGATATGTAATGACAGATGACTGATGAGCGGTGGCTGTGAGCGGTCATAGCCAAAGGTGACATCGCGCAATTCTATCTCTCCACGGAGTTTGACGGAATCCTGTTCCTTGGGTAACTCCGAGATATCCAACGTCTCACAATCCATCACTTCTTCCTGACGTTCCAACACAGAATGAGCCTTAAAAACCTCCTGCATCACGTTCGACATCTTTGTAACGGGATACATCATGGACGACATGAAAGCCTGCGATGCCAGCAACATACCTGGTGTCAGGTCGCCGTCAAGGATGAACAAGGCTCCCAAGCAAAGCACCAATGCGTTGCTAAGTTGTTGTACCAAGGATGGCAAAGCCCCCACCAGAATCATCTGACGAGTAGCTGTCACTCGGGCATTCAGTGCATGGGAATAGATGGTGTCCCACTGCTGGAAGAAACTCTGTTCCGCTCCTACCGACTTGATGGTCTCCATATTCCTTAGACCTGCCATTGTAGCACTCTCCAGCCGACGTTCAGTAGCTTCCATACTTTTCGCCTTCCGTTTCTGGTAATTGGAACTAAGACGGACGGAGAGGATGATAGTAGCAATGGCAAGAATCTCAATGATGCCCAGTCGCCAACTATAGAAGAACAGGAGATAGGAAAAAATCAGCACGTTCAGGAGCAACACGACGCCCGAAGCCTGGTCAAACAGTTTCGTTCCCGTTCTGCTGATACCCATGTAGCGTGCCATCAAATCGCCAGTGGAGAATCTGCTAAAGTCCGACATCGGCAAGCGTAGCACATGCCACACATAGCGTGACTGGCTAATCAGGCTGAACCGCATCGACAACGTACGGCGATGACTGTTCAACACTAACCAAGCCACCATCTCCAGAACAAACAAGGCGGTAAAAGCCATCAGCAAGGGTACAAACCAGCTCGGGTTCTTTCCTGTGATGATATCATCGGTATAAATTTGTTGGAAAAATGGCGGAAACAAGTCCATGCCCATCGAGATGAGATAGAGCAGGAAGACAAGCCACAACAACTTGCTTCCCGCCTTCATAAAGCGGTAAAGCAATCCCCATGTTGTCTTCCTCGTTTCCAATGTTTCTTTAATTAAAAAGATACTCGTACATGGAACGGCGCCGAGTTTCTGTCAGCACATTGCAATAGGTACCGATACTCATGTCTACTTCGTCCGACTCTCCTGTCGACCAATCGTAACGCTCAGGGTTGTTAGGGTTATGGCGCAGTTCTATAACCACCTGCCATACGGGTTCATGGGTATCGAAGAGAGGTTCTGCCATCGAGGCACTCTTCAACTGACTGATAATCTCGGCTGGCGGTGTGGGGTATCGGTCAATGCCGGTGATAACCCCTCTGACATAGCCTATCTTATCCCGGTCGTCACCCATAGGCCACACCTGAGCCTCCATGCCTTTCTTTAGCACATGGTGGGTTTCCATCTTCACATAGGCAACCAGCATGGTATGCACGGTATGGTCAGGCTTATGCTCACAGACCATACTCACTAACGGCTCAAGAGGTTCAAAAGCCTCGCGATCCTGTTTGGTATGCAACACCGTTCCCGAGATGGTACTACGTATCAGACTGTCTTTTCCCTCTGTCTGCACACGTGCTACCACCTGGCCTACAGTCACAGAGTCACCCGTATGCACCAACATTTGGACGATAGACCCGTTCGAATCGAGAGTCACATCGTCCGTACCATGATGCGGAAAAATCAGACCATTGTAACTCACGCGGTCCGTCACCGTTCCGAAGATGCCCCATACCACAAAAGCACCCATCAGCAGCAGAATCGTCACACCAATCAGGAATGGTGACACCGATGTCACCCGTACGTAGTCCTGTATACGGTCAGGCGATTCCAGCTGCCGCTGTCTGCTATACTCTGAGAAAGGGCTCTCTCTCTTCATGATTTCATCAGAAGCCGTTTGCCGTCAAAAGAACAGGTTTTGTGTTGTTGACAGATGTGCAAGCTACTTCTGTCTGTTGACAAACTCCATGATCATGGCAACAGCATCGTCCTCTGTCAAGCCATCCATGGAAATGACAAGGTCGTAGTTACGGGTATCGTAACGAGAGGTGTTTGTGAACTTGTTGACATAGTTCTCGCGCATCTTATCCACATGCTGGATAATCTTCTCTACCTCTTCACGAGCCAGTCCCTGCTTCCTCATCACACGCTGGATACGGTGTTCCAACGATGCCTGAATCAGGATGCTCAGACGATTCGGGAAGTTGCGGAACGCAAAGAAACCGCTGCGACCGGCAATGACACACGACTCATGTTCGACGATACCCTTCAGGATTTCCTGTTCTGTGCGGAACATCTCTTCGGTAGTCAGCATCTGAGGCTCGTTGCCATTACTGGGAATGTAGTAATTAGCAGACATGGAAGGCGGCGTGAACATCTGACGCTTGAAGTCAGCCCACCAGCCCTGCTTGCTGCCCTTGAGCTTTTCGATTTCTTCTACTGTGAGGTGATACTTCTCCTGCAGACCCACGATGACAGCCTTGTCGTAGAATTCCACACCCAGCTTTTCAGCTAACTTACGGCCTACGGTACGACCGCCACTGCCCAACTCACGGTTAATTGTGATGACAAATTTCTCGTTCTTGTTCATACTCCTAATAATATTTATAGTTTGACTTTCGGTTGCAAAGATACGAATTAGCGTGGAAATTACAAAATATAACGCTACTTTTTTACTTAAAAATAAAAACTGAGCGCCAAAAGATCAAATTGACGCGTCACATATCGACCTCGACACCACGTATGCCGTCGTCCATGCTGCCTGGAAATTGAAACCGCCCGTGATGCCGTCCACGTCAAGAACCTCTCCGGCAAAAAACAGGCCAGGGACATGTCTGCTCTCCAATGTCGACGGGTTGACAGCCATCAGCGACACACCACCACAGGTTACGAACTCGTCCTTGAAAGGTGCATGTCCGTCTATTTGGAAGGTATCGTTCACCAGAACATTCACCACACGGTTCACATCTTTCTTGCTGAGCTCGCCCCATCTGATTTGCCTACGACCGCTCAGCGCCTTCTCCAACAGCCAGGCCCATAGGCGTTGCTGCAGTCCAAAGGGATTCCACGTCGTCAGCAGTTTCTGCGGCTGTCGTATCATCTGTTCACCGAGCATAGTCTGCACGTCACTCTCATTTCTGTTGAGCCAGTTGACATTGAAGGCGCTGCGATAGCCGCACTCTGCCAGATAGCGTGCAGCATAGCTCGAGAGTTTCAGGATAGCCGGCCCGCTTACCCCCCAATGGGTCACCAACAAAGGTCCCTCAGCACGGAAGGTCGTAGCAGGAATACGTACCATAGTATCATGCACCACCAGTCCCTGCAGGTCATGGAGACGGCTGTCTCCGACAGAAAAGGTAAAGAGCGACGGCACAGGCTGCACGATTTCGTGCCCGGCAGCTTCCAGCCAGCGCAGGCCCTCTCCTTTGGGCGAGCCACCCGTGGTGACGGCCACATAGTCATAGTCCTTCACGTCATCGAGCGACTGTATCTTCCGTCCCCTATATATATTAATAAGGTAGCGCTTTGCCAACGACAGAAAACAGTCGATGATGGCATGCGAGTCCTGAGCACACGGAAACACACAGTCGTCGTCCTGTGTCACCAGTGGCACACCATGACGTTCAAACCACTCGTAGGCATCACGATAGTCAAACACGTTGAACAGCCGTTTCATCAGCCTGTGGCCACGGGGATAAACTTGCGACAAGTCCCCCACCCTCTCAAACGAATTGGTACAGTTGCAACGTCCCCCGCCACTGACCTCAACCTTGGCCAGCACACGGCTGCTCCGCTCAAAGATGTCGACTTGCATCTTTGGCATCATCTCCTTCAGGTTGACAGCCAGGAAAAACCCTGCTGCACCACCGCCTATCACTGCTGTTTTCATCCCACTCGTAATAAATCTGCAGTCAAAGTTACTGAAACCTTTGTGTCCTAATTTGCCGATCTTGCACTGATCTTCTTTCCCTCCTTGCTCCAAGTGAGTATCCAACTGCCTTTGCGGCTGGTGATGGTGCTGTTGGAGACACCAACAATCTCACCGACGTTCGAAACGCTCATTGTTTTCAGCGTCTTGCCTTTGGCATCACAGATGTAATAGAACGAATGGCGCTTCGACACGAAAAAGTCGCTGCCCCATCCTTTGAGTTCGCCCACACTGCTACGCGACAGGCCACCAATACGCTTGCCCTGCTCGTCATAGACGTAGTACCAGTTCTTCGTCTCCTCGATATACGAAATCTGCTGCCGCTGCGCCTGAACAGCCAGCGTCACTAATAAAAATAATATGGTGAATAGTTTCTTCATTAGCAACTTAATATTCCTGATACGGCTCGTCACATACGGTGCCGATACTTGATTGCAAAGATACAACTTTTCTGGGAATTAACCAAATATTAACACGGAAAAAGTCAACTATTTCAGGAATAGCGTCAACGTTCTCAGGGTAAGACACAATCTTATTCAGTTTTTTGCAGTGTCCGAAGGCATATCCTGAACAGTGCGAAGGCATATCCTGCCGCGTCCGAAGGCACATCACGGCGAAGGATGTGCCTTCTCTTTTAAACAGAAGCGACCGAAGGGCGCAAAAGGGTGATCCTTTTTGCGCCCTTTTGTACAAAAAAAAATGTTTTTGTTTTGTATTGTTCTCGCTTATTCGTACCTTTTCGCTTTGCGAGAAGGTACTTTCGCTCGACAATAAAAACAAAAAAAAAATGTTTTTGTTTTGTATTGTTCTCGCTTATTCGTACCTTTGCACCCCTGAGATTCGGGAAGAGCTGAAGAAGGTTAACCTGCGTATAAAGTAAACTGAACGACATGATTATGAAAAGAATACTGACTATCGCATTGTGCCTGACACTAATGCTGCCACTCTGTGCCGAACGCCCGAAGATAGGACTGGCGCTGGGAGGCGGAGGTGCCAAGGGTGCAGCAGAGGTGGGTGTGCTGAAAGTGCTCGAAGCAGCAGGCATCCATATCGACTATATCGTAGGCACCTCGATTGGTGCCGTTGTGGGAGGCCTCTACGCAGCAGGCTATTCGGCTTCGGAACTCGAAGCCCTGATTCAGAATCAGGAGTGGCTGACACTGCTCACTGACCGCAAAGCCTCACTGGCTAACGTGCCTTACAAGAAAATCGGTGGTGTGATCTATATCTTCGGTTTCCCCATTTTCGACAAAGAGTCGACAGGACTGGGCATGATTTCAGGCAACCGCATCGAGCATGTGATTGACTCGATGGCTCATGCCAAGAGGCGTGACGAATTCGATGAGCTTAGG
This sequence comes from Prevotella sp., assembly GCA_016286995.1. Taxonomy (GTDB): domain Bacteria; phylum Bacteroidota; class Bacteroidia; order Bacteroidales; family Bacteroidaceae; genus Prevotella. The sequence continues at coordinate 11,763 of JAEEVA010000040.1, read as the reverse complement.
ATACCATACTGCTGTGTGGCTGCTGACATACGCAGTGGCAAGGAGGTGATACTCGACAAGGGTTCCCTGGCACGGGCCATCAGAGCCTCAATAGCCATCCCTGGATTTTTCAAGCCCGTCAAGCGTGGCGACTATACGCTCGTCGACGGTGGCATGCTCAACAATCTGCCTGTCGACGTATGCCGCCAGATGGGGGCAGACATCGTCATTGCCGTCGACCTGCAGCAAAGTGACCAGAAGCCTCATCCTCAGTCCGACTTCTCGGTACTGACCACCATAGCCGACCTTCTCGGACTGGGTCCTATACTGAACTGGATTCTGACCCGTCCGGACATAGACAAGTATGTCGCCAACAAGAAGGACGCCGACATCTGCATCTGTCCCTATCTGCCTGATTATGACGTCACCAGCTTTGGCAACAAAAACGCTGCCCGCATGATACAGTCAGGCGTAGAGGCTGCAAGTGAGCTGCTGCCCCAACTCATTAAGTTAGAATTTGGAATACACTGAGGTCTATTTATATTGGGACAAGGGTTTCTGTCTGTTTGTCTTAATCCATCGGCTCCAGCCTGTGAGGTTTTCGAAATGCATCTTTGCATAGGTCTCGTCACCCGTACTGTTCCAAGTGCCGGTAGTTTGGCTCTTCACGGTACCGTCCTCATTATACTGGGTGGTCAGCAGTGTTCCGTCCCAGTTGTATTGCGTGACACTATTCAGTCTTTTATTATCCTTGAATCTAAGCACATCCCATGAGCTGTTGGCACCAAGCAGGAAATTGAACGATGGCAGACGCGTCTTCTCGGTGGTCTTCGTGCCGCGTGAGTTCAGCTTGCATTTCATCATCGCGTCTTTCGCCTTACGGGCGGCATTCGCCAGTGCTGTCGACGGTACACTGGCCGTCAGGCTGTCGAAATAAGCACAAAGGTCGAAGAGTGGATAGTCAGTCTCGTTGGGAACGGCTTTGGCGGTTATGGCATCTATCATTGTGGCTATCGCAGGATCACTGTAATCTTGCGTCAATTGTTCGATGAACGCCTTGAGTGTCGGAGCGGCATTGCGTAGCTGTACACTGCTGATGGCATTGATGTCACTCGCGTCGTAGTCGCCTGGATTGATGCCTTCTTCCTCGCAGCGCAGCCAGTAGTCGGCCACGTCGTCGCAGTAGCCCGCCAGTGCCTGTTCGTATGTCGGACTGGTGGCAAGCCTTTTCACCAAACAGGAATATTCACCGCCCACATCAGGTGTATAGAATGTTGCACTGACTATATACGGCGCTACCTCTTGCAGTTCGTAAAGCGTCTCGACACAGTTCATCAGGCATGCATCCAGATAGATACCATCAAAAGCCACTCCTGAGCGTTCAATGGCGGTACGAATGGCACGGGCCGATAAGCAGTGGGCATTATTACCGTCGTCGTAAAGCACGCCCCGTGTCGTCGGCTGCAGGTCATTAGGGTTGTCGTCTGCAGGAGAATAGCCGCGTCCATGGTCACTCAGTATCAGCACATAGTGGTGTGCGGGCCGTATGGCGGCAGCATAGCTGATGTAGTGAGCCAGTGTATCGGCCATAGTGATGTTGATATTACCGCCGTCGCCACCGAAGATATTGTCAGGTGTGAACTGAAGCTGAGGGGTGTCAGCCAGACTTCCATCGACACAAAACCGGTACGTGGTAGCTGGGTGGAAGTCAAATCCTCGCTCTTGGAGTGTTTTAAGCATGTCGGCGTTCGGATTAGCGGAGTTTTTAAAGCACACCACAGCCTCAATGCCCTTGTTGTCTCGAATTCCACGGTAAAGTTGCCGCAGATTGTCCTGAATGTCAACATCGAGGTTTCCTCCCCCCACACCGTAGAAGATGATGGTACACTCGGACATTGTTGGTTGTCCTTGACCAGAACTATCGTCATTGTCACTACACGACATTAGCACCATGTTGCCGCAGGTAAAAAGGATAACGGCAAACATCCTAATAATCAACTTTTCCATTTATTTAATGACTATTTTTTTTCATTCCTAATATATATTCCTTTCTGCGTCGGCTTGCCCTGAAGCTTCCGCCCGTCCAGCGTATCGCCGCCGTCGGGCGACTTGTTGCCGCTGATGGTACCGCCCATGAGGGTCAGCGTGGCATTCTTCTGCACCTCGATGACATGACCCGTACTGGTACCCATCTTGTTGACTTCATTGGTCTGACGGTGCAGGCCACGATCCAACACAAAGCCGTTCAGGTTGATGGTCACCGTTTTGTTGCCGGGTATGACGAGCGTAGTGGATAGCCCGATGTTGCCGGCCAGTTTGATGCTGACGTTGCTACCGGTACCGATAGCCTCAGTCAGTCCGGCCTCGTCATTGACTTCCGCTTGTGCCAAAGTCCCTTGTGCAACCAGGCAGACCAAGGCGACAATCATCAATAGCTTAGTTTTCATTGTTATGATTAATTCGTTGTTAAAGCATGTCATTGGTTCAGGATGATGTTCACCACACCTACGGCGTCGGTGATGGTGATATTGGGCTTGCCATCCTCACCGACATCACCGTTGACGTTGGCATTCTTCTTGTTGAAGTTATCAGAGGGGTCGCCCAAGATGTAGTTCACCACGCCCACGGCATCGGTGATGGTCACGGAGCCGTCGCCATTGGCATCGCCCTTGATGAACGACAGCAGGCGGTCGGCAGTACGGTTCTCGTGGGATTTGCCGTAATAGCTCTTATCGTCAAGGATGCTGTAAATCGTGGCATCCTGAATGCCTCCATATTGGAATATGAGGTTATACATGACATCGCTCTTGAAGTTTTCGTATGCTGCTGCCAGCGCTGCTCTGTCGGCCGAAGTGTTTTCGTCGCCATCAGCATGCAGGATGAATAAGTTGGCAGCGAATTCAGCTATATTATTAATCTGTGTAGTGATAAAGGCTGCCGCCGCCCCAGCCTTATTCTTCATTGCCTGAGTAGCAATAGCCTGCACCCTGCCCTTCAGCCATTCCTTACACTGGTCGTCCGTCATACCCTGGGGTACCAAACTGGCCGTTTCGACCTTAAGCGACTGCAGGTCGTCAGAATAATGCAGCAGGCGGTAGTCGCAGGGATAGGAAACGAGCGAGCCGGTATTGATATCGTACACAGCCTTGTCCTCGTCGTCGTTCCAGTCCTTGGCGATGTCGGAGGTGTGGAAGTGACCCGTCAGGATGGCGTCGACGCCAGCAGCAATGAGAGCATTACGCACCGTCTCATAGCTATTGACATGATAGGTGGAGATAAACAGGCTGGCACCCTCAATGTGGGGAAACAGGGGGTGGTGCATCATGGCCAGCACCTGCTTACCGGCGGCACGCGCTGCCTCGGCCTTGGTGCAGAGCCAGTCAAGGGTGGCCGTCTCGACGGTGGCGGTGTGTGAGTCGATGCCTAACAGCACCAAGCCCTCTATGGGTTCGGCGACATAGCTCAGCGAACCGTTGGGGTCGATGGTGCTGCCTGCCCCGTAGCCATAGCCGTTGTAGAAGTCAGCGAATTGACTGGTGGTCAGCGCCACGACATCTTCCGTCGTGCCGTCGGCCTTGAACTTCGTGTGGTTACCCTCCTGACCGAAGTCGTGGTTGCCGGGGATGACGAGCGTCTTGATGCCGTTGTCCTGTAGGGTTTTAAGTTGACTCCTCACATACTGATGACTGAGCTGTTCGCCGTCCTTCGTCAGGTCACCGGTGATGAGCAGCAGCTTGGGGTGCTGGGCAATCACCTCATCGATGAACTGGTCGAAGATGGCTGCACTCTCCTGCAGCATCTTGCGCTGGCCGGCATAGTATGTCGTCCAGGCCGACTGCGTCTCGGCACCACTCTCAAGCAGACCGGGTGCCATCACATGAGGGTCCGACACGACAACTATCTTATTGTCTGCACTTGCTATCGTCACCATTATGAAGGCAATCAATGAGAATATTGTTTTCATGTATTTTCTTTTCGTTGCCATATATCTTATCGATTTATTGCCTTTTTCGCGGACAAAGGTAAACAAAAAAATCGGACTGACCAAACGTCAGCCCGATTTTTATAAAGCCGTCACTTCTCATGATTATCAAGAATTAGAGATTGCATTGCAACGCCACACTCTCAAAGAGAGAACGCCACACTCTGCTTGCAGAGAATTTGAGAATTTATTAGCTCCGCATATCAGGAAGAGGTCGCAAGCGACCAGAGAATTAGTGAATATGCTGTGCGTTACCCATTCTCTAAATTCTAAGCATCTTTAGATGCCCTCTCATTTAATAATTCTCTAATTCTCAAATTCTTGATAAAATAAAAATTACTTAATCACGACCTTACAACCGTCCTTAATATACACGCCCTTCTTGGTGGGTCTGCCGTCAAGCATTCTGCCACTCAAGTCATACCACCTGTCAGACTTTAGACCTCTTGCGTCAGCCATCGTCGTGATACCCGTAGGCTGTGCGGCATCAATCCACTGGAAATAGTCGAAGAACTCTGTTCCCAACTTCATCAGGAACAGACTGCCGGCTTTCAGATGGTCGCTGTCGGTAAAGGTATCGTCAACGCGGTATATATCGTTTTCGACATTGAGATGGGCATCGCGGAAGGCAAGGTAGTTGCCGTAGGGCACCACCATGTCACCCTTCGAGTGTGCAAACTGTATGCGGTGCTGCGGCTGCCAGCCGATGCAGACATTATTCGTCTCCAAGGCATAGCGCATGTCCTCATAGGCATCGCCCGTCATCGCAGGCGCGTTGCTGAAGTTGTCGAAACTCTTCATATAGTTGTAGAAATCAGGCGTGAAGATCTTGTCGAGCCAAGCCCACGCAACCGTCTGGGTGCCCCAAATCATCCCCGGAACCTCTTGCTTGAAGAACATCTCGCTCATGTTGGCAGGGGCCGTATAGGTTTTCTCTCCAATGGTGACGGTACCATTGTCTATCAGACTGATCCAGGCATCGTTGATATCGTCAGTGCTCATGTTCTTGGTGCTCAACCAGTCCATAATGCCAGTGTCGAGGAACGACTGTGCGAAGTAGTCGTCCAGCTTGTGGTTGGACATGGCGGGGCTGCCGACAATCATGCCATTCATAATCATTGGAAGGACAATGGGCAAGGTTATTTGGTTCTCGCGGTGGGCGGTGGTGACATCGTAGCTGGTGCCGTTGTCGTCCATATAGTAGCGCATCGTGGCCAGCAGATCGTAGGGACCATCACCGCACAAGGTGCCGCGGAAGTGCAACTCGTCACTGAGGTTGTTCTGCTCAATATAGCGTTGCACGGCGACGGCTACTGCACCGCCTTGCGAATAGCCAAGGTTGAAGCAGCGCCAATCGTCTTTCAGCGGCAGGGTGTTGTTGGCTCCATTGAGCTTGCCGTAGAGCTCCAGTCCGTAGGTTAAGGCATCAACGACCTGCTGTGCCGTTACCGACTGGACAAGATAGGGATGCACTCTATCACTCGACACGCCGTAACCCTCGTAGTCGGGCATGATGACGATGCTGCGCTTAACGATGCTTTTGTAGGGTATTTTCTCGTCGTACTCAGCGCCTTCAAACAAGATGGAGAGAGCCACCAAGTCGGCTGTTGTACTCGTAGCGTTGGTGGGACACTGCGAATTGGCAGTGACGGTATAGTGGCTGTACAGGTGGACGGACTCGATGCCGGCATCCTCCGGCGGCGTAGTAGGTGCCCAGCAGCATAACAGCGACGAGAGCACAACGGGTTCGCCCGTCACGCTGGTCGATGGATAGTTGAACTTATAGACCATCCTGTTATTCAACGTCGTTATGTACGGTTCCAACTCGGTGGAGGGTGCCGGTGCTTGTGCCCATACCCCCTGCACAACCATGCACAGCAGAGCGATGACAAGATAACGAATTATCATATTGTTGTTATTGATTTGATTATTCTTTATACTCCAACGCCAGTCCACCTTCGCTGGTTTCCTTGTAGAGCGAAGGCAGATCGTGGCCTGTGCGCTTCATCACCTCCACCACATGGTCAAAGGAAATGCGGTGGTTACCGTCGGAAGTGATGGCATAGAATGTGGCATCGGCAGCACGTGCGGCAGCAAAGGCATTACGCTCAATGCATGGAATCTGAACCAATCCGCAGATGGGGTCGCAGGTCATACCGAGATGATGCTCCAGTCCCATTTCTGCAGCATATTCTATCTGGTTGGGACTACCTCCCCATAGTTGGCAACCGGCAGCAGCGGCCATAGCACAGGCAACGCCTATCTCACCTTGGCATCCCACTTCTGCTCCGCTGATGCTGGCATTGTGCTTCACCACATTACCAAAGAGTCCTGCAGTAGCAAGGGCTCTCAGTATGCGCTGCTCAGAGAATTTTAAGTCGTGGTAGTGCTCATAGAGAATGGCAGGAAGTATGCCGCAACTGCCACAGGTAGGTGCCGTCACTATCGTACCTCCACAGGCATTCTCCTCAATGACAGCCAATGCATAGGAATAGAGCATGGCGCTGTAACGAGCGGCTTCATTGTAACCTTGTGCCTTAACATAGTAGGATACGGCCTTGCGCGACAAGCCCAACGGACCAGGCAGGGCGCCTTCTGCATCGAGGCCTCGCTCGACGGCTTTCTGCATCGTATGGAAGACTTCTTTCAGAAAATCCCAGATTTCCGGACCTTCACACTGTTCCACATATTCCCAGTAGCCATGACCTGTTTTTTTGCACCACGCCATGATGTCCTTGATCTTGTGCATCTCATAGACATCGCCGCCAGCTGCGAACATGTCACCCTCGGCCTTGCCCTCCGACAGTGCACCACCGCCTACGCTATAGACAGTCCAATCGTCGCCTCCGTCAGCCGTGAACTTCATGCCGTTGGGATGGAACGGCAGGAATTCCTTGGGCTGCCAGACGATATTCACTGGGGCAATCTTACTGAGCACATCGATGATGGCCACATCGGTCATGTGACCTTTTCCCGTGGCAGCGAGACTGCCGTAGAGGGTTACTTCGAAGCTCTTGGCCTCGGGATGACGCTTGGCGTAGATACGTGCTGCATTGTCAGGTCCCATCGTGTGACTGCTTGACGGACCTTTTCCTATACGGAATAGTTCTCTGAGTGATTTCATATTTCATCTCGTTTCTTTAGGTTTTTTACTTAATTACGACCCTGAGCTTTGCTTTATGCTCACTTAATCACGACCTTGCGGCCATTCACGATGTACAGGTCTTTAGCTTTTGGCTTTTGGCTATTAGCTATTTTGCGGCCCTACAGGTCATACCAGGCGCCAGCCCTATCTGTGAAATCTGTGAGATCTGTGTGACCTATTTATCCATTATCACCTCACTCTTTCGCATCGTCTTCTCGCCGGTTGATGTTGTGGTTAAGGGAATTATTAGTATCATCGTATCAAACTGCTACGCCTGTCCGCATCACGTCATCGTAAAACGGCGAGTGCTGTCCCTCTTCAAGCAGGACGGGCTCAATGAGGAAGGGGGGGCTGGAAATTACTTCATCATAACGCAAACAACTCCTCCAGCGTAGCCACGCGCTGTATCCTGCCGCTGTACATGTTCTGCTTCACGCCATAGGTGGTCACCAGCGCCACCTGCACATTCCGCTTGCCGTGGGTCATCTCCTGTAGTACCGAAATCTTGTTTCGCAGCCGCTCGTCGTAGTCTTTCGAAATCACATAGTCGCTTTGCGTAAACTTCATCTCGCACAGGTTCATCACCCTGTCAGCCCTGTCTATCAGCATGTCGATCTGTGCCCCGGGGCTTGCCGCATCACCTGTAGCATGCCACGGATACACCTCTGCCTGCACACCGTCAATACCCACAGCCCGTTTCACCTGCTGTTGATGCACAAAGCACACATCCTCAAAAGCCCTCCCTCGCCATGAGTTCACGCGAGGGCTGTTCTGGTTGTCGTTCCAAAACGTGCGGTTGCTCGTCGGGTTCTTCTGTACAAAGCCCAGATAGAACTGGCAGAACATATCCGTCAGCTTATAATACTGTATCCGTTTCGACTCCCCAAAGTTCCAGTACGTGCTCACAAGGTCGCTCTGCACCAGCGCCTTCAGCATCCCGCTCAGCGTACCGCCCATTGTCACACCCGTCTTCTCCGAGATAGCCTCACGCGTCAGCCCGTACCTGTTGCCGCTCAACACCTCCACGATGCGCTTGTAACCAGCATTGTCCGCAAACAGCGACTTGAACAGTCGGTCATACTCCTTCTGCATAAATCCGTCGGCCGAGAAGAACACCTCATCTACATTCTGCGCCAACGAGCGCCCTGACTTGAAGTACGACAGATAGTAAGCCACACCACCCGTCAGCATATACGCCTGCGTCACGTCATAGCGATCCAGCGTCAGCCCCCGCCACTGCAGATACCGCTCCGTATCCTTCAGCGTAAACGGGTGGATGTGCATCTCGCACGTAGAGCGCCCATACAGCCCGCCCTTGTTGTTGATTAGGTTGTCCAGCATCCAGCTTGTGGCACTGCCGCACACTATCAGCAGCATATTGTGCTTGCCCATTACATAGTCGTTGCAGAAATGCTCAAAGGCCGACAGGAAACCGGCTCTGGGCGTGTCCAACCAAGGCAGCTCGTCGATAAACACCACCAGCTTGCCCTTCTTGCGCTTGCTGTCTATCAGCGCCTCCAACCGATGGAACGCCTCAAACCAGTCGCTGATGGGCGACTCGTCCTTGCTGCCATATTTTCTGAGCGATGCGGCAAACTCATTCAGCTGCACGCGGTAGATCAGTTCCCCTTCCCCACGCACCTTCAGCTCCATGGGCGACACAGCCGTATGTTTAAACGCGAAGTTATCCTCGAAATACTCCCTGATCAGGAACGTTTTTCCAGTTCTTCTACGACCATATACTGCCAGCATCTGTGCTGTCGATTCGTTCATTAGCCGCTCAAGCTCAGTCTTTTCCTTTTCTCTTGCAACGATTAGATTCTTCATAATTCCAAAAAAATATTCAGCCGCAAAGATACAAAATTATTCTCAAACGGCTGAATAATTTTAATTATTTATTCTTTATAATCACCATTTTTTACCATTATTAATATATACACTCTTCTTTAACGTTCACTCGGGAAGAGTTTGTTACAATATTTAACAGAACGTCGTAACTTCGGTCTGCGCCCAAGCCATCAGCCAGTCAGGCTCTATGGTAGTTCATCTGTCTAACCTGAATAATTGTAATTGAATGGAAGAATCTACAAATTATAACGAAACAGGGTGAAAAAGTGGTTGCCGAGAACGTATTCTATACGTAAAATACGAAAAATAGTATACCCCAAGTACCACACAGCAGATAATCTATTGTAACACAATAATTTAGATCACGAAAAACACCTAAAATCACATACCCCACATATACCCTTTGTATACCCCAATTCGGGGGGAATGGAGAAAGAAAGGACGATATTTTAAAGAAAGAAATGGTCAGAAATGAGCCAGAAATTATTTGGAGAGGAAAGAAATGGCCGTAATAACCATAATTTGCTTCATAATTGACATCATCAGTAATTGTTATTACGAATAAAATTACGATTATTATGGCAATTTCTTTCTTATTACCATGGCAATTCATGTTTTTATCTTTAAACAGAAATTATCATGAATGGCCAGAAATTTTTCAGAAATTATTATTCACGGCAATTCGTGTTTATTGCAAGCGGGGTGAGAGGACGGAGCAGGCGGGTTGAGAGGACGGAGGAAACGACTGGTTTGCACGGAGGAAACTATGGGTTTACTGGCAGGAAACTCATGCAGGGCGCCCGCTCAACAAATGCAGAGCGCCCGTCCAACAATCGTGGAGCGGGCGCTCAGTATATGCGGAGCGAGGGGTCGGCATGCATTTTGGATGGTAGTTTCAACTTGAAAGCGAAAAGGGCTCACCAACCTTTCCTGATGCAAAGATACAAAAAAAAGAGCGAAAATGCAAGGATTTCGCCACTTTTTTTTAAGTGAATTTATGGGGAAGGAAGAAAGGCGGGAGGAAAGAAATGACGATATTTTATTTTAAAGAAAGAAATGGCCAGAAATGAGCCAGAAATTATTCGAAGGGGAAAGAAATGGTCAGAAATTATCCAGAAATTAATATTTAGGACCAATTCATGTTTACTTAATCACTGTTTTACGGCCATTCACGATATACAGGCCTTTAGCTTTTGGCTTTTGGCTATTGGCTATTTTGCGGCCCTGCAGGTCGTACCAGTAACCACTCCCCTCGCCCGTTGGAGAGGGATCGGGGGTGAGGCTGATTCCCGTCGCCTCGTTGTCGTCGCCGGTAAACATGCTGGCTTGGCCAATATCATCACCGGTGATGTTGTTCAGTTTGAAGTAGGCTCGGAAGGCGTTGATGGTCATTTCGCCGTCCGGCCAATAGAGCTGGTTTTGGTCACCAATGTAGAGTATGGTATTATCTGGGCCAACAGTAACAGGGGCAAAGGTGCCACAGAAGGTGACATGGCCGTCTTCGCTGGTGACACTAGAGGGGTCACTGCGGGGAGCGCGGCTGGTGGCCTCAACAAAGCTGTCAAAGAAGATTGGGGCATTTACCCCTGTACCCTCTGTTCCCTTGGGGTCCTCAGTGCTTCCCCACTTGATAATGTAAGGCTTGCCAGCCTCGATGCTGGTAGCGTTCTTGAAGAAGAGGTAGAGCGTGCCTGTCCCGACGTTGAAGCCAGTCTTATGGCCGTTGTACTCCTTCTCGGTGTCGAGCTCCATGACTGTTGCTCCATCAAGTGGTGACCCCGCGATTGAGACATCGAAGGGCAGGCAGATGGTGTTCCAATACCCGTCTTTATACAACTTGGGGGCTCTGTTCTCTGTACGGCTACGCAGCTCACTCTCTGTGCCTTCAGAGCGATTCTGCGCCCACGTTCCTTGCACAACTGTGCACAGCATGACAATGGTTAATAGTAAATGGTTCTTCATCTTTGTTTCTTTTATAATGATCCACATCGCGGATTTCCGGATGCAAAGATAAACAATATATCCGAATTATGCAAAGAATGAAGAAAAAACATTCTATTTTGACACCCTTTCTTTACGACAAAAAAAAGAGACGCGCAAGAAATCTTGCGCGTCTCTTTAATAACGATAGGGTTATTATACCTTGATTTCAACCTCAACACCACTGGGGAGCTCAAGCTTCATCAGAGCGTCGACGGTCTTAGCGGTCGAGCTGTAGATGTCGATCAGACGCTTGTAGTCTGACAGCTGGAACTGCTCACGAGCCTTCTTGTTGACGAAGGTAGAGCGGTTGACGGTGTAGATACGCTTGTGGGTGGGAAGAGGGATAGGACCGCTGATGATGGCACCAGTAGCCTTGACGGCCTTCACAATCTTCTCTGCTGACTTGTCTACGAGCTTGTGGTCGTAGCTCTTCAGCTTGATACGAATTTTCTGACTCATTGTCTTTTAAATTATTTATTGTTATTTAAATATGGAGGCCGCTAAAGAGTCATTTGCTCAGCGGCACTCCGTTAATTATCAATTGTCAATTATCAATTGTCAATTAATTACACGAGGTCTGCGCGACCCTTGACCTCCTCAAGCACGGCCTTAGCCAGAGCTGAAGAGAGGGGTGCGTGGTGATCGTACTCCATAGAGCTGGTGGCACGACCAGAGGTGATGGTACGCAGGGCGGTAACGTAGCCGAACATCTCGGACAAGGGAACCTGAGCCTTGACGACACGGGCACCGCTACGAGCCTCTTCCATACCCTCAACCTGACCACGGCGCTTGTTCAGGTCACCGGTGACGTCACCCATGTTCTCCT
>JAEEVA010000039.1 GCA_016286995.1 Prevotella sp. | reverse complement strand
TAAGCATCAAACCTGAGAAATTGGATTTCTTTTATAATAATGGTGAGCGCAAGCGTGTCCCCGTGCGCTATGTCGGACGCGTCATGCCAGAACAGATTTATTTCATCTCCCACATAGAATACACGCCCGACAGTGTTGACGTGTATGCTTCCCCCGAGAAGTTGGACAGCATCCGTATTATCTTGACCGAACCCCTCAACCATGTTGGTTTCCGCGACACACTGTTTGTCAATTGTCGTCTTACCCACCCCTCCGATGTCAAGGTGGTGCCTGATCAGATTCGTATCGGCTTCTTCACTGACGTGCTGACGGAAGAGAGCATTAGCGTTCCCATTAAATGTATCAACCTGCCCGAAGGTAAGGTGCTGCGTACATTCCCTGCCAAAGTCAAGGTCAACTTTGTTGCAGGCGTCAGCGAGCTGCGTAACCTACGGCCAGAGGACTTCAGCGTTGTGGCAGATTATCTGGAAATTCAACAGAAGCCGTCAGATAAATGTAACCTCTATCTGCGTAGCGTACCACGTGGTATCAGTCGGGCCACACTCGAAACGAAAAAGGTAGACTATCTCATAGAGGAAGAATGAAAGTAGGAATTGCCGGAGGCATTGGCTCCGGAAAAAGCTATGTGTGCAAACGACTGGCACTGCGAGGCATCGACGTCTACGACTGTGATGCTGCAGCCAAGCGGCTGATGCGCACCTCCCCCACCCTTCAGGCCGACATCATCGCATTGGTAGGTTCGCTCGACAAGGCTGCCATCAGCCAGTTCCTGTTGGCCAGCGAAGATCATCAGAAAGCCATCAATGCCGTCATTCACCCTGCCGTTTTCCGTGACTTTGAAGAAAGCGGCATGCTATGGATGGAGAGTGCCATCATGTATGAATCGGGTATCAACCGGCTTGTTGACCGAGTGGTCGTCGTCACGGCTCCTGAAGAGGTGCGTCTACAGCGTATCATGCAACGCGACAGCATCAGTCGCCAGCAGGCTCAACAGTGGATTGGCCGGCAGTGGCCCCAGAAGATTGTCAGGACGCTGGCCAACTACGAAATCGTCAATGACGGCATTGCCGACATCGACACCCAGATAGACCGGCTACTAACAACTATGAACTATCAAAAGCTATAGGTACTAATTCCTGCCCATTCACCGTCAGCAGTCAGATGGAGACCACTCGATGAGCTGCTGCCGCCGTTATTACCACCGCCATTATCACCACCGCCATTACCACCAAAGAGGCTGCCACGATAGACGGTGATTTCGTTGAGCGTCACAGGCACCTGTTCCAGCACTTCCTCAGCCAAAATATCTTCATTAGCATTATACACCGTTATCGTCATCTTCAACACATCGTTCATTTCATGAGGGAACGTATAAACCTCGAACACACTCTGGTTGCCTTCTGGCGTCATCATCACAGTCTGTCGAGAATTGACACAGCCAAAACCCGTAGAAGGATTGAATGTCGAAGAACCGCCAGTATAGTAAAAGCGGATCTTAGCAGCATTCGATGGCAAACCGTCCGTCAGTTCTAGACGGAACATGGCTACAGCACGTTCCAACTGTAGGTCATAACTGGACTGAGACGATGTTACGGTCAAGTCACCTTCATAATAAAAAGTATCGCTGACCAAGTTGCTGGGGAATGTCACTTTCTCAGCCGAGCTGATGGTAGCTGAACCGCTACTACTATGGCCAATGACTACCACCTGATAGACTCCCTCGTCAAGCGTCAGGCTGATAGTGCCAAACGAGGGATCACCCGGTTTCTGGGTGACGGTCTTCACCTTCGTGCCATTCTGGAAGAAAACAACATTCACTCGCGTACACAACTGACTGATGTCCTGCACGGAACGCGTACCAAAGGGAATTCTCTCATAGACCGACAGCTTCAGTACCACGTTGCCGTCCGCTTCGGTCTCAACACCTTCACCTTCTAATAACGTTTTCTCACAACCCGTCAGCAGTACCATTGCCAGCACCACCAACACACTACTTATCAATCCCTTTTTCATAATTCTTTCTGTTAGAAGTATGCAAATATACAAATAAATTAGGAATTAAGAATTAGGAATTAGGAATTATTTTTGCGGCGGAAGCAAATTTTTCACTTTTCACTCTTCACTTTTCACTTTTTTTCGTACCTTTGTGCCGCAAAAACATCAAATAACAAGAAAAACAGATATGAAACAGACCATTTTAGCTATCTCGGGCAAACCGGGACTCTACAAATTAGTATCACGTGCAAAGAACAGCCTCATTGTCGAAGCTCTCGACGACACCCATAAGCGCATACCCGCATTCGGCACCGACCGTATCACGTCGCTGGCCGACATCGCCATGTTCACCGAGACCGACGACATCCCCTTGATGAACGTCCTCGCTGCCATGCGCGACCTCGAAGGCGGCAAGAAGTCGAGCGTTGACTTCCGCAAGGCATCCCCCAAGGAGCTGCATGACTACTTCTCGAAAGTGCTGCCCAACTGGGATCAGGACCGTGTGCAGAACAGCCACATCAAGAAACTTATCCAGTGGTATGACATTCTTGTAGCTGCCGGCATCACCGACTTCGAAGAGGAGATGACTCCCACAGAGGGCGACAATGTCGACGACCGAAAGGAGGAGTAAAAATAAAAGAATAAAAAAATAAAAAAATAAAAAGGTAAAAGCCTGAATGTTCGGGCTTTTACCTTTTTACTTTCTCTCGCTTCTTAGAAGCGACCGCCACGGCCTCCACCGAAGCCACCGCCGCCGAAGCCGCCACCGCGACCTCCGCCAAAGCCGCCAGGTCCGCCAGGACCTCCGAAGCCTCCGCGACCGCCACGGCCTCCCTGACCACGACCGCCACCGCCAAAAGCTCCGCGGCCTCCGAAGAGGTTGATGCGATAAATGACGTGGAGCATGGCATAGTTGGTGATGGCATTATACTCGATATCGCTGCGCTGGGTAGCATTAATGACACGGCTGACGGTAGACTGCTGGTGCAGGATGTCGTAGAACTGCAGCGACAGCGTCAGGGCATTGCCACGCAGGAACGACTGTGACACCTGTGCATTCCAGATGAGTTCGTTGGTGTTCATCGACGCATCGCTGTAGCCGCGACGGCTCTGCATATTCATGTTCGTGGTTAGCTGCGTACCCCAAGGTGCTGTGATGCCAATCATACCACCATAGGAGAACTGCCAGGTGTCGAGGTTATTGTTTGGCTGCAGCTCGCTGCGCGAACGAGTATAGTTGAGCGAACCGTTGAGCTCAAACTCAAGCCACTCGTTACGGTAGCTGCCTGCCAGACGCTCACCAATGCTCAGACTCTTGGTGACACTCTTCTCTGAGTCGGCAAGGCTGTTGACGCTGACATAGCCGACGTTGTGGGTGTAGCCCAGATTGGTGAAGGTGTTGACATTGAAGAAGGCTGCCGAGTCAACGGCGGTATTGAACATGAAGCCGCCATTGGCATTCCAGTTGCCGTTGATGTTCTCAGGACGCGTGATGGTTCCACCGGTCTTGGTGTCGTAGGTGGTCTTTTGTGCCACGGAATTGCTGGTGGTATTGAAGCGTATGAAAGTCATGACGGCACGCTGGTGCTTCTGGAAATAGTCGTTGTAGAAGAGGTTGAAGTCTTGGGAGAACGAGGGCTTCAGACCTGGGTTACCACGTGTAATGCGCAAGGGGTTGCTGTCGTCGACGATGTCAAGCAGGTCGCTCATCGAGGGCTGGCTGGTGTTGCCGCGATAGGTGAAACGCAGCTGACCGGTCTGCGACTTCTTCCAACGGAAGTCGAGGGTCGGCGTGACATTGGTGACATTACGTGTCGTGTCAGCATGATTATTCAGATAGTCCTGCACGTAGTGTGACTTCTGCGGCAACACCTGGAAGCCGATATTGAAGTTAAAGGCTTTGCGAACTATGCGCAGCATGACCTCGGCGGTATGGGTATAGTTCGTATACTCCGACCAACGGCTCAGCTTGTTATCGATGTAGGTTTCCAGCGGATTAGGCAACGGTGACAGATAGGGATTGAACTCACGATAAGCCGGTATGATGTTGCCATATTCATCCAACGGAGGCAGGCTATAGGTTTTTCGGTCGCTCTTGGTGAAGCTATACTGATAACGGTAGCCAAACTGCAGATAAACCTGACGGGCGATGGGCTCGCTGTAGTTGACGCGCAGCGAATAGCCCCAGTTGTCCTGCGGGGTCACATTATAACGGTTGGTCTGATAGACAGAATCGATGGGCAGCAGGGTTACAGGATCGACAATCTGGAAATAGTTCACGATATTGTTCGATATCTGCTTGGTGATGCCCGTGCCGTAGTTGGCGTTGACCTGCAGAGTGATGTTACGGCCACTGTTGTTCAGACGGCGGTTGAACTGCAACATACCACGCAAATTCGTGTTGTCACTATAGCTGAGGCCGTTATCGAGGCTGTAGTTCTTAACGATACCATTGGGGTATTCCTGACTCTTGGACTTCTGGATAATATCTCTTATCTCCTGCAACGGGTCATGGGAGTAGTTATACGGGTCCTCGTCGAAGGTAGCGCTGACGTTCCTGTTCTTTCCGTCGTTGGTGCTGTAAGAGACGTTAGGACGGAACATAATGTTGGTCATCGAGTCGGGCTGCCACTCCAGTCGCATCTGAGCATTCCACTGGTTAGAACGCGAGTAACTCTGGCGGTTGCTATTGTTGAACGACGAGGTGGTGCCGCTGAAGAATGTCTCACTGGAATTCCTCGAGAAGGTATCGCCATCGCTATGGTTCCAACGCACGCTACCGTCAATCTTCAGCTTGTTGCTGTCATAGTTGAGGTTCAGGCCGGCCATCTTCGAAGCGTTCAGGCCCTGACGGCCACCGCCGAAACGGCCACCGCCGCCACCGCCACCCGGGAATCCCATGTCGTTGGTATTGTTGGCATTGGTCATGAGGAATGTCTTCAAATCATTCTTCATCACACCGCCGAAGATACGTCCTGAATAGCGTTGTCTGGTTCCTACTCCCAAGTCGGCATTGGCCATCACGCCCTTGTTCATGCCTTGTTTAATGCCGAAGTCGAGCACAGTCTGCTCTTCGCCGTCCTCAATACCTGAGACGCGGGCCATATCGCTCTGCTGGTCGTAGGCCTTGATGCGGTCAATGATATTGGTGGGCAGGTTCTTCATGGCGGTCTTTGTGTCGCCCGTCATAAATTCCTTACCATCCACGAGAATCTTCTTCACTTCCTTACCGTTAATCTTGATGGTACCGTCGTCGCTGACCTCGGCACCAGGCAGACGTCTCACCAGTTCCTCAACGACGGAGCCCTCTGGTGTACGGAATGCGGCGGCGTTATAGACAAAGGTATCAGCTTTCAACGTTACCTTGGCAGCCTGACCAGTCACGGTGGCACCCTTCAGCATGATGGCATCAGGATTCATGGCCACGGTACCCAATGCGACATCCTTCTCGCTATCCACCTTAATGCGTTTGGTGAATGGTTTGAAGCCTACGCAGGTTACCTGTATGATAAATGTGCCATTCGACGGAGCCTTAACGGTGAAATGACCCTCCAGATTGGTCAAGGTACCCTTGACGAGCGTACTGTCAGTCTTCAACAGTTTGACTGTGGTCTGCGGAAGGGGGTCGCCGGTTTCATCTTCCACCACTGTTCCCGTCACATTTCGCTGAGCCATGGCTACCAAAGCCACAAACGGCATCAACAACAATAAGAATAAACGTCTTTTGTCCATAAAATTTAAGAATTACGCTTAATATGACGTAAAGTTTCTTTGAAGGTTTAAAAATAATGTGTAATTTTGCAGCAGAAAACCAACAAAAAACATGATGGAAGCTCAGAAAGTAATCATATCCAACCATCTTGAGCAGGCGTTAAGCCATGCTATAGCGGAGGTGGAGCACGACCGGCTGTTCGTGCTGTGCGACGAGACAACACGGCAACTGTGCCTGCCCGTAGTAGCCGGTTTCGAGTGTATGAAGGGGGCGTGCGGCATCACGATAGCTGCCAGCGACACCAACAAGACGCTGGCGTCGGTGAGTCACGTTTGGGAAGAGTTGCAACGCATGGGAGCCACGCGCCACTCGCTGATGGTGAACCTTGGCGGGGGCATGGTGACCGATCTGGGCGGATTTGCGGCATCAACGTTCAAACGGGGCATCAGCTTCATCAATATTCCCACGACATTGCTGGCGATGGTCGACGCGAGCGTAGGCGGTAAGACGGGTATCAACTTTGGGGGACTGAAGAACGAGATCGGCGTGTTCCGTAATGCCTCGTCAGTTATCCTCGACACCACGTTCCTCCCTACCATGGACCGAGAAAACATCCTTTCCGGCTATGCGGAGATGCTGAAGCACGGCCTCATCAGCGACGACCACATGTGGGCAGAGCTGCTGAATTATCTAGAATGTCTAGAGAATCTAGATAATCTAGAGCATCTAGAAAATCTTGAGAACCAGGGAAAGCTCCGCCAAATGCTGGCCGACAGCGTTGCCGTCAAGCAGCGCATCGTGCTTGAAGACCCGACAGAGAAAGGCATCCGCAAGGCGCTGAACCTGGGACATACGGCAGGGCACGCCTTCGAGTCGCTGGCGTTGGAGCGTAAACCAGTACTGCACGGATATGCAGTGGCATGGGGACTGGTCGTTGAGCTGTACCTGTCGTGCATCAAGGTGGGATTCCCGCAGGACAAGATGCGGCAGACGGTCAGCTTCATCAAGGAACACTACGGCAAGATGGCCATCAGCTGCGACGACTATCCGCAGTTGATTCAGCTGATGCACCACGACAAGAAGAACGTGGGCTCAGCTATTAACTTCACGCTGTTGGGCAACATCGGGGATATCCGCATCAACCAGACAGCCACGGAGGAGGAAATCAAAGAGGCACTAGACTTCTACCGCGAGTGTTAGCTTGCTTAGTCAGAGAGCGGTCGCCATGCGCTGGGCATCGGCGCGTGCGGGTTTGCCGGTCTCGGTGAGCGGCAGGTGGGGAACGGTCAGAATACGGCGAGGTACGAAATATTTAGGGAGCACGCTACGGCAGAGAGCCTGTAGCGCGGCGACATCGGAGGATTCGGTGAGCAGGACAACCTGTTCGCCGAGTTTCTTGTCTGGGGTCTTAGTAATCATAAAAGGTACGCGCACGTGAGAGCGGAGCAGACGCTCCACCTCCTCCATCTGAATCTTGATGCCACCGGAACAAATAACGTTGTCCTTACGGCCGAGGATGCGGAAACGGGAGCCTTCCACTACAGCGATGTCGTTGGTGACGAGAGGACCGTCGTGGACGGCGGGGGCGTCGATAACGAGGCAGCCGTCGGCATTCAGCGACACGTTGACACTGTCAAAGGGCGTGTACCAGTCAGAGCGGTCGGGACCGTTCAGGCGACGGAGTGCGATGTGGGAGAGGGTCTCGGTCATGCCGTAGGTGCTCCAGACCTGATGAGGGAAATCCACCAGCGCGGATGCAAGGGTGTCGTCAATGGCGCCGCCACCGATGATAAGATGGCGGATGGCCATGAGGCGGTCACGCTCCTCAGGGACTTGCAGGGAGTTCCAGACCTGCAGGGGCACCATTGCTGCAAAATCAATGCTATCAGCCACTGTTCCCAATGGCTTACCGCTGGGTTCCACGCTGATTAGTCGCAACCCACAGGTGAGGGCACGGACGACCATCATTTTGCCGGCGATATAGTCGAGTGACATGCAGAGTAGCGCTGTATCACCCTTCTTCAGACCCAAAAAGTCGCAAGTGATGCGAGCGGAAGCTTCCATGCGGCGTTTCTCGACGAGCATGGGTTTAGGGGAGCCGGTGGAACCGCTGGTATGGACGAGGATAGTGGGCGACGGGGAGTGCCAGTCGTTCAGGAATTGTTGGAGATCCATAGTTGTGCGTTGCGGATTTCGAGGGGGAGGGGGATGTTGTCGGTGAAGAGCAGACCAGTACCTAGGCCCTGAGGGAAGGTGATGTTGTCGCCATAGACGGTGCTGCAGAACTGGGCGATGGCATTGAGTCCGATATTAGACTCTAAGGCAGAGGTTATCCAAGAGCCGATACGCATGTCACGGGCAACGTCTATCCATTCGCGGACACCCATCATACCGCCATGCAACGACGGTTTGAGGATGATATATCGAGGACGGATGATGTTGAGCATCTGACGCTTCTGGTCGGGGTCGTTGACACCGATGAGTTCCTCGTCGAGGGCGATGGGGAGGGGTGACTCGCGGCAGAGCTCCGCCATAAAGCTCCATTGTCCTGCCTTTATGGGTTGCTCAATACTGTGCAGGGCATACTGCGAGAGCAATTCCAGTTTGTAGAGTGCCTCTTCGAAGGAGAAGGCGCCGTTGGCATCGACGCGCAACTCTACATCATGATAATTGAAACGACTGCGTATCTTCTTAATCAGTTCTAATTCTGCGTCAAAGTCGATAGCGCCAATCTTTAGTTTCACACAATGGAAGCCTTGTGACAATTTCTCTTCAATACGCTGCTGCATCTCCTCAAAAGTGCCCATCCAGACAAGTCCGTTGATGGGGATGCCCTGAAGGCCTCGGGCAAAGGGGGTATCGAAGAGGAGAGATCCGCGGCGGAGGGAGAGCAGTGCGGTCTCGAGACCGAAGAGCATGGAGGGATAGTCGCGCAAAGGCTCATAGGGTATTTCACCCATTTGCTCCACCTCGTCACAGAAGCGTCGCAACACGGCTCCATAATTAGGCAGATCATCACAGGACAGTTGTGGCAGAGGGGCACACTCGCCGACTCCGACGGCAGAACCGTCGGACACTCTAAGGAACCAGGAGCGGCGGGTGGTGTAGACGCCGCGGCTGGTGCCAGCAGGCTGTTTGAAATGGAGCAGGTGCTCCTCAATATCGATTTTCAACATGGCAGTAGCATTTCTTCACTCTTCACTATTCACTCTTCCCTCATAATGGCGGTAGCAATTCTTCACTCTTCACTCTTCACTCATAATGGCGGTAGCAATTCTTCACTCTTCACTCTTCACTATTCACTCTTCACTTTTCACTCTTCACTTTTTCACTCTTCACTTCCTACGGAATCTTAGGATATTGGTCAAAGTCGGGCTTACGCTTCTCAAGGAAAGCCTTACCACCCTCCTGGGCTTCATCCAGGAAATAGTAAAGCATAGTGGCGTCGCCAGCCAACTGTTGGATACCAGCCTGTCCGTCAAGCTCAGCATTCAGTCCAGCCTTGATCATACGCAGGGCAATGGGCGAGCGGAGCATCATTTCCTCAGCCCATGCAACACACTCGTCCTCAAGCTGGTTAATGGGTACAACCTTGTTGACAAGTCCCATATCGAGTGCCTCCTGTGCGGAATACTGCCGACAGAGGAACCAAATCTCACGGGCTTTCTTCTGACCGACGATACGTGCGAGATAGCTGCTGCCAAAACCTGCATCGAAGGAGCCTACCTTGGGGCCTGTCTGTCCGAAGATGGCATTCTCGCTGGCGATGGTGAGGTCGCACACCAGATGCAGCACGTGACCACCACCGATGGCGTAACCGTTGACCATGGCAATCACAGGCTTAGGCAAACGGCGAATCTGCATTTGAACATCAAGGACACTGAGACGCGGCACACCTTCCTCGTCAATGTAGCCGCCACGTCCCTTGACATGCATGTCGCCGCCGCTACAGAAGGCGTGCTTGACATCAGCCAGTGTCTTACCCTCAGGCACTTCAGACATCGCACCAGTCAACAGCACCACCCGAATGCTCTGACGTTCACGACATTCGGCGAATGCCTGGCTCAGTTCCAGCGTCGTACGAGGCGTAAACGCATTGCGGTAATGCGGACGGTTAATGGTTATCTTTGCAATACCATGATACTCCTCGAAGAGAATCTCTTCGAACTTTCTGATTTCATTCCATTGTCTTTGTTCCATAGTTTTTTTCATTATTATTGTGCAAAGGTACAAAATATTCGAAAAAAAACACTACCTTTGCAGCAAAATATCATCTGTTATGCTACAAATCCGCTGTAAAAACAACAATGTGACGAAGAGCTTCCCCGAAGGATGCTCGCTGTTAGACGTCTATCAGGAGTTTGCCAACGAAATCAGCCTCCCCTATCCC
Source organism: Prevotella sp. (assembly GCA_016286995.1). Classification (GTDB taxonomy): domain Bacteria; phylum Bacteroidota; class Bacteroidia; order Bacteroidales; family Bacteroidaceae; genus Prevotella. Next base: position 20,528 of record JAEEVA010000039.1, on the reverse strand, counting down.
GTGGTCTCGGCCAAAGTGAACAACGCCTCGCAAGGTCTGAAATTCCGTCTCTACCAGAACCGTGACGTGGAGTTTCTTGACGCTCGCGAGGGCAGCGGACACCGTGTCTACGTCCGTTCGCTGTGCTTCCTGCTTTATAAGGCCACACAGGACGTATTCCCTGGCTCAAAACTGTTCATTGAACACACTATTTCGCGCGGCTACTACTGTAATTTCAGAAAACGGAACGGTGAGAAAGCATCAGAAAGCGACATCGAACAGTTACGCCAACGCATGCAGGAAATCATCAATCTCGACATGCCATTCCGTCGCCATGAAGCCACCAACGAGGAAGCCATACGCGTCTTCACCGAGCGAGGCTTCGCCGACAAGGTGAAACTGTTGGAAACCAGCGGACAGATCTATTCAGATTACTATACACTGGGCGATACGGCCGACTACTACTACGGACCGCTGGTGCCATCAGCCGGTTACCTGACCGTCTGGGGACTGGAAACATACCACGACGGACTGTTGCTACGCGTACCCGACTGGAACAATCCGACAATACTGGCCGAGAAGGTCGACATGCCCAAGACCTATGACATGTTTGCCGAAAAGACACGATGGGACATCATCATGCGACTGTCTAATGCCGGCGACGTCAACCGTGCCATTCAGCGCGGCTACGCCTCAGAACTCATTCAGGTGTCGGAGGCCCTGCAGGAAAAGAAAGTCGTACAGATTGCCGAGGACATCGACCGCCGTTTTCACGCCGAAGAGAACCCCATCCGCATCGTACTCATCACCGGACCATCTTCATCAGGTAAGACCACGTTCTGCAAACGACTCTCCATCCAGCTGCTGGCCTGCGGATTGCGACCTATGTCATTCTCGACAGACGACTATTTCGTCAACCGTGTCGACACGCCGAAGCTGCCTAATGGCGACTATGACTTCGACAACATCGAGGCCGTTGAATACGCACTCCTGGAAGATCACCTCATCCGCCTGATGGCTGGCGAACGCGTGGAAATTCCCGAGTACAACTTCGTCACCGGCAAGCGCGAGTGGAACGGCAAGAAGCTGAAGCTCTCCAATGACACCGTGCTCATCATCGAAGGTATCCATGCCCTCAACCCGCTGCTCACCAAGAAGATTGACGATGCCCTCAAATATAAGATCTACATCTCGGCCCTGACCAGCATATCCCTTGACGACCACAACTGGATACCCGTCCGCGACAACCGCTTGCTGCGCCGCATCATCCGCGACTACAACAAAGGGGCATTCAGCGCCCGCGAGACCATTGCCCAGTGGTCCAACGTCTGTGCAGCAGAGGACAAATGGATCTTCCCTTACCAGGAAACGGCCGACGCCATGTTCAACTCCGCGCTGAACATTGAGTTCGCCGTACTCCGCACCCACGCCGAGCTCATCCTCTCGCAGGTGCCGAAGAACTGTCCCGAGTACGCCGAGGCACACCGCCTGCTGAAGTTCATCCACTACTTCCTGCCCGTCAGCGACAAGGAAATCCCGCCCACCAGCATCATGCGAGAGTTCGTCGGCGGCTCGTCGTTCAAGTATTAGACAAAGTTAACCATCATTTAAAGACATAGTAACGATTTTTAAAGACATAGTAACATATTAACATATATAATAATGTATAGCAGTAAGGAACATGTTAATATACTGACGTCTTTGCTTGTAGTATCGGGTGTGCATCACGCAGTGGTATGTCCAGGCAGTAGGAACGCACCCATCGTACATAATCTCAACGAATGTCCTGAAATCCGATGTTATCCTGTGACAGATGAGCGCTCAGCAGGTTTCTATGCGTTGGGGATGAGCCAGTGTCTGAAACAGCCTGTCGTCGTTTGTGTCACCAGTGGCACAGCCCTATTGAATCTGGCGCCGGCTGTGGCAGAAGCCTACTATCAGCATATACCATTAGTGGTTATTTCCGCAGACCGCCCACCACAGTGGATAGACCAGTTGGACGGCCAGACGCTACCCCAGCCAGATGCCTTAGGACGCTTTGTTCGTAAGGCAGTAACACTGCCCGAGCCCCTCAATGAGGAACAGTGTTGGTATTGTAACCGCTTGGTCAACGAGGCTTTGATGGTAAAGCATGCCCCAGTACATATCAATGTACCCATCACAGAACCTTTGTTCAACTTTACTGTGGAGCAATTGCCGAAGGAGCGGAAGATAGAACTTGTAGCAGCAGATATACCTTCTCATGTATTGAGCCACGTGTGTCGTATGTTCATGCAGTCCAAGCGACCACTGCTTATCACAGGTCAGCCTATGAATGCCAACTACGACGAGGCAGTCCTGCTGGCGGGCAACAATGCTGAGTATGTGCCTGACCTGGTGTTGTACATCGGTGGTTCTATTGTCAGCAAGCGCTTGAAGCACTTCCTGCGTAAGGCCAAGGAGACATGGATTGTCAACGAGACGGGTGAGGTGAACGACACCTTCATGAATCTGACACAAGTCATACAGGGTGATGGCGAAGTGGTGGCTGACCAAATTCGTTTTATGCTTGAACAGCAACCTCATCCCTTCGTTCAGAAATGGGAAGCATTACTAGCGAAAAGCCGTCAGCAGGCTGTCGACTATCAGCCCACCTATTCGCAGATGGCTATCGTGAAGTGCTTCGAGGAACGATTGGAAGAAGGGATAGTACATTATGCCAATAGCACCGCCATCCGTTTGGCCAACATCTATGCCCGGCATCAGGTTTATTGCAATCGTGGCGTGAATGGCATTGATGGTTCACTCTCGACCGCCGCAGGTTTTTCTCTCGTGTCGGATGAGAAAGTATTCTGCGTCATCGGCGACCTCAGTTTCTTCTACGACCAAAATGCATTGTGGAATCAGAACTTGCGGGGTAATCTGCGCATCCTGTTGATGAACAACGGCAAGGGTGGCATTTTCGACATGCTGAAAGGATTGGAGCAGAGTCCTGCGCGCAATGCTTTTGTTGCCGCACAGCACAACACTTCTGCAGAAGGTATCTGTTTACAGAATAACATCAGATATCAGAAGGCTGACGATATGCTGTCAATGCAACAGGGCATAGAATGGCTCCTGCATACTTCGAGCGACCGTCCCCTTTTGCTCGAGGCATTTACCGATGCCACAGAGGACGAACGCGTTTTCAAGACATATTATCAGAGTTTGAAGACAGAGTAATTTTATTTAAAGACAGATTAACATATTAACAAAAGATAAAGTAACATAATAACTAAAAAGACAAAGTAACATAATAACTAAAAAGACAAAGAGTGATGGATGTTGATAAAGACCATGATGGCATGTGCCGTGAATATACGTAAACAATTGGGACCAAGATATTTAGAATCTGTATATAAGAACTCTATGCTGGTGGAGCTGGAAAAGAATCACTTGTCTTATGAAACAGAGAAACCGATTCCTGTTTATTATGAGGGTGTTTTAGTCGGAGATTTTAAAGCAGATATTGTTGTTGAGGGTATTTTAATCTTGGAATTGAAAGCAGTGAATTCACTACATATGGCTCACGAAATTCAATTGGTGAATTATCTCACGGCAACAGGTATTAATCATGGTCTGTTGATTAATTTCGGTTCAGAAGAATTACAGTTTAAACGTAAATACCGCATCTATCGTAAACGTTTCGATTAATCTTGTTATGATGTCTTTATCTACGTTATGAATATATTGTTAATATGTTAATCTGTCTTTTTAAAAACTCGTTAATATGTTAATCTGTCTTTTAAAAACATGTTAATCTGTCTTTAAAATATTCCGCATGGTGTCAAGCTTTGTTTCCGTCTCAGCCCACTCTTGTTCCTCTAAACTATCCTTCAGGATGCCGCCGCCCGCATAGAGGCGATAATGGTCTTCGAAGATCTGCATACACCGCAAAGTCACGAACAAGTCAGTCTGACCATTGACGAACAGTGGGCCCATGAATCCGCTGTAATAAGAGCGGGCGTGGTGCTCATTCTGCAGAATGAAGCGGAACGCAGCCGCTTTCGGCAAGCCACAGACGGCAGGCGTGGGGTGGAAGGCCTGCAACACCTCACCAATGGCTGATGTGTCAGACAACGTAAAATGGAAATCGCTCCGCAGATGGGCGAGGTGGCCGGCACGGACCGTCTTAGGACCCTCTTCCGTGAATTGATCCGTAAACTGCTCCAACTGTTCCGTCATATACGTCGCCACATACCGCTGTTCCTGGATATTCTTGTCGCTCCACCTGACGCCCTCCTCAAACGGCATCGTTCCCGCCAGCGCCACCGTCTGCCACTCCTGTCCCTTTCCAGCCAAGAGTATCTCCGGAGTCGCCGTCAGCCACATACCGCTCTGCTCCGTATACACCAGCCCGATGAACATCCTCGGATACCGTTCGCAAGCGCGTTGAAACAATACCTGCGGCGCGACGTCGTCAGTCCGTTCCAACTCCACGCTCCTCGCCAGTACCAGCTTCTTGAAGTCGCCATTCGTCAAATGCGCATGGAAGTTGGCAAAATCGATGTGGTAGTCCTCGCGAGACAACCTGGAATCACTAGTTCTTCTAGATTCTCTAGAATCTCTAGACAGTCTAGATTCTCTAGATATTCTAGAAATACTAGATTCCTCTAGTCCCTCCACCCTGTCTGGCCGGATGACCAGGATAGGCTCATGGTCCGACGACGCAAACGGGGCTACCACGAAGCCCTGCTGTCGGCCCAGCTCAGCAAGTGACGCCACTTCGAGCACCTCACCCGAAATCTGCGTACACTGCTTGCCATACGGCATGCGGAAAAGTGCAAAGCCCGTCATTTCGATTTCTTCTGTTTGATGACATAGTTCGTGACACGAACCGTACTGATCAGTTCACCCGCCGAATTCTTGATATCAACCTGCCACACATGCAGCGTCAAACCACAATGCTGCAGACGGGCAAAGGCTGTAACAGTATCTCCTTCGCTGACGGCCTTCACATGACTGCCGTTAACCTCAATGCCCACGCAGGCACAGTCTGGACACAACGCCGACGACCCTACACCAGCCACATTCTCGGCCAAGGCCAGCGAGGCCCCGCCACTCAGGAAGCCGAACGGCTGGCGGTTGCGCTCGTCGACCTTCATACGTGCCATACAGGTATCGTCCTCGGGTGTGGAGATAAACTCCATCCCGAGGGCGGTACTCAGATTCGGCTTCTCGTTGATAATTCTATTGATTCTCTCAACGTTCATTCTTCACTCTTCATTCTTCACTCTTCACTCTTCACTTTTCACTCTTCACTCTTCACTTAAACAAAGAGTACTCAGGAATAGTCCATGCCAATGCTGCAGCACCAAGCACTTCGCGTTCGCGGTTGTTCATAATCGACGGAACTATCTTGATGCTGCCTCGCATATTGCCGAACACATGCTCCTCGAACGATTCACGCGTAGGATCCATCAGCCACTTGCCGGCCTTCGAGATGCCTCCCGTAACAATGATAACCTGCGGATCGATGATGCTGGCATAGTTGGCTAATCCTATTCCAAGAATATATCCCGTGCGGCGATATACCTCGATAGCCAACTTGTCGCCTTTCTCACAGCATTCGGTAATAGTACGCGGTGTCAGATGCTCTATGTCGCGCATCAGAGATGGTTCATGGCTTTCGCTCATCACCTCCTTGGCTGTCTCAATAATACCATGCGCAGCACAATAGGCTTCGAGACAGCCTTCCTTGCCACAGCCGCACTTACGTCCATGGTCAATGACACAGGCATGTCCGATTTCGCCGGCAAAGCCACGGAAACCACGGTGGCCGCGACCACGCGAGAAGAAACAGCTGCCGAAACCGACACCCAGACAGACAACGATAAAATCTTCCATACCGTGAGCAGTGCCATAGCTACACTCACCCAAGGCAGAGATGTGGGCATCGTTTGCTACCGCAACAGCCAATCCCAAACGGTCACGCATCATAGCAGCCAACGGAATAGTTCCTTTCCAGGGAAGATTAGGGGAATTGACAATACTGCCTGTCAGGAAATTGGCACTAGGGCAGCTAATACCAACGGAACGCACTGTCATGAAGCCCCCATTAGCTTCCATCAGTTCCATCATGCTGTCGGTCAACTTCGATACAAACTGGTTGACATTGGCAAAGTCTGTCGTCACAAAACTGTCCTCAGCAATGATGTTTCCACGAATGTCGACAATAGCAAAGGTCGTCATCTCAGTGCTGATGTCAATGCCCATGACCCGTAATTTGATGCTTTCTTCTTCCATAGCAAATAATAGTTGTATTCGTCAGTTATATGAATTGTTGTTTATTTAAACAAGGAATATTCTTCGACTTCCCACGCCAAAGCACTGGCACCAACCACATCACGTTCACTGTCGTTGATGATAGATACCATCAGCGGAGCCTTCCCACGGATGTTGTGGAAAACATGTTCGTCAAATGATTGCTGAGTCGGTTCCTCAAGCCATTTCCACGCTTTCGTCAATTCTCCTGTCAGAATGACTGCTTCAGGATTAATGACTGATGCATAAATTGACAGACCGAGCCCCAACATCCCACCTGTACGGCGATAGACCTCCTTAGCCAACACATCCCCTTGGTCACAGCAAAGGCCGATGGCTTCTGGTGTTAAATCCTCTAATGAGCGCATCAGACTGGGTTCAGAACTCTCTGCCAACACCTCTCGGGCCGTTTGTGCAATACCACGTTTTGAAGCATACTCCTCCAAACAGCCTTTACGTCCACAACCACACTGACGACCACCATCCTTAACACAAATATGCCCCACCTCACCGGCAGAACCAGATGCTCCGAGATGCGGATTTCCATGAGAGTAAAAACAGCTGCCAACACCCCCATGGCCCAAAGAGATGACAATAAAGTTCTTCATGCCATGAGCCGAACCATAGACGCGTTCACCAATAGCCGTCACATGAGCATCATTGCCAAGTGCTACAGCCAGTCCCATACGGTCGCGTAGCATGGCAGCCATCGGTATGATACCTTTCCACGGCATATTGCCAGCATTTTCTATGCAACCCGTCAGGAAGTTGCCACTCGGCGCACTGATGCCTACCGAACGAACTGTTTCATAACCGCCATTATCCTCAATCAGTGCTATAATCTTCTCACTGAGCATATTCACGAAATCATTCACATTCGGATAGTCAGGAGTATGTATGCGATCTTCCGCAATGATAAAGCCACGTATATCCACAATTGCATAGGTAGTGAACTCCACACCGATGTCCACGCCTACAACTCTTGTCTTAATCGTCTGACTCATACTGGTTCTTTTTTTGATTTTTACTTAAACAGGGAATACTCTTTCACGTTCCAGGCCAGCACACTAGCTCCCAGAAGATTGGCCTCACTCTCATCAAACTGCGAGATAAGGAATTTCACTTTATCTTCGACATTATGGAACACATGTGAGTTAAAAGCTTCTATAGTGAGGTCCAGCAGGCAGTCACCCGCATGAACGACATCACCTGTAAAGATGATTGCTTCGGGATTGATCATTGAGGCATAGTTTGCCAAACCAACGCCCAACATATAGCCCGCACGGTGCATCACTTCACGAGCCAAGGTATCACCCTGGTCACACAAAGAAGATATGATTTCAACAGACAATTCCTCAACCTCCCGCATCTTGGAAGGTTCATGGCTTTCGTTCATCACTTCCTTGGCCGTCATGACAATACCCTTACTTGAGCAATACATCTCTAAACAGCCTTTATTGCCACAGCCGCAAAGACGTCCACCGGGCACGGCACACGTATGGCCAACCTCTCCTGCAAAACCATTGCAGCCCAAATGGGGCTGACCATTGGAGACTATGCAACTGCCAAAACCGCTGGAAAGGGTAATAAGGATGAAGTCTTTCATTCCATGAGCTACCCCATAGGCCTGTTCACCTAAGGCACGAACATGGGCATTGTTACCCAGAGCCACCGCTAATCCCATGCGGTCACGCATCATAGCAGCCAAAGGCACTACACCTTTCCACGGCATATTTGATGCATTCTCAATACAACCGGTCAAGAAATTAGCGCTGGGACAGCAAATGCCAATCGAACGGATGCTTTCAAACCCTCCATTCTTTTCCACTAGATTCATGATGTTTTCACTGAGTCTGGAAGCGAAATCACCAATATTGGGATTATCACCCGTCAGAAAGCTATCCGTAGCATGAACATTACCACGGACATCAACCACAGCTGTTGTAGTTCTTTCCAAACTGATGTCGACTCCTATCACTCGGGGTTTGATAATCTCGTATGTCATAATATGCCATATAGTTTTATGTGTCGCAAATTTAGTAAGTTTTCTTTATTCCGCCAAATAATTGTCAAGATTTTAGCAATTATTTAACGTCAAAAGCAAAAAATTATGAATTGTCAATTGTCAATTATCAATTATTTCGTACCTTTGCAGCACATTGTGAAAAAAATTATCATAAAGATATGAACGTATTAGAACTTAGTGAACAGGAAATAGGCAGACGCGAAAGTCTGCAACAGTTACGCCAAATGGGTATCGATCCCTACCCTGCCGCAGAATATCCCACCAATGCTTTTTCTGCTGACATCCTTGCCGAATTCAAGGACGACGACGCTCCACGCGAGGTCTGCATAGCAGGCCGCATGATGAGCCGCCGCGTCATGGGTAAGGCATCGTTCGTAGAACTGCAGGACTCGAAAGGCCGCATTCAGGTGTACATCACCCGCGACGACATCTGTCCTGGCGACGACAAGGAGCTGTATAATACCGTCTTCAAGAAGTTGCTCGACATTGGTGACTTCATTGGCATCAAGGGCTTTGTGTTCCGCACCCAGACGGGCGAAATCAGTGTTCACTGCCAGGAGCTGAAGCTGCTGTCAAAGGCCCTCAAGCCCCTGCCTATTGTAAAATATAAGGATGGTGTGGCCTACGACAAATTCGACGACCCGGAACTGCGCTATCGTCAGCGTTACGTCGACCTCGTCGTCAACGAAGGCGTCAAGGACACCTTCCTGCAGCGTGCCACCGTCATCCGTACATTGAGAAAGGTGCTCGACGAGGCTGGCTATACCGAGGTGGAGACGCCAACCCTCCAGATGATTGCCGGCGGGGCTTCTGCTCGTCCGTTCATCACCCACTTCAATGCCTTGGATCAGGATATGTATATGCGTATCGCCACCGAGCTCTACCTGAAGCGCCTTATCGTGGGCGGCTTCGAGGGTGTCTACGAGATTGGCAAGAACTTCCGCAACGAGGGTATGGACCGCAACCACAACCCGGAGTTCACCTGCATGGAGCTCTATGTGCAGTATAAGGACTACAACTGGATGATGTCGTTCACCGAGAAGCTCTTGGAAACCATCTGTATCGCTGTCAACGGCAAGCCCGAGCGCGAGATTGACGGTAACATCGTATCGTTCAAGGCTCCCTATCGCCGTCTGCCCATCCTCGAAGCCATCCAGGAAAAGACTGGCTTCGACTGCAATGGCAAGAGCGAAGAGGAGATTCGTGCATTCTGTCTCTCGAAGGGCATGGATGTCGACGAGACCATGGGTAAGGGTAAGCTCATCGACGAGCTCTTTGGCGAGTTCTGCGAAGGCACCTTCATTCAGCCGACCTTCATCACCGACTATCCCGTGGAGATGTCACCCCTCACCAAGATGCACCGCTCAAAGCCCGGCCTCACCGAGCGTTTCGAGCTGATGGTCAACGGCAAGGAGCTGGCCAACGCCTACTCTGAGCTCAACGACCCCATCGACCAGGAGGAGCGCTTCGTAGAGCAGATGCGACTGGCTGACAAGGGTGACGACGAGGCCATGATCATCGATCAGGACTTCCTCCGTGCCCTGCAATATGGCATGCCGCCCACCAGTGGTATCGGCATTGGCATCGACCGTCTGGTGATGCTGATGACGGGCAAGACCTTCATCCAGGAAGTGCTCTTCTTCCCCCAGATGAAGCCCGAGAAGAAGATTCCCCAAAGCACTGTCGCCGAGTGGGCCGAGATTGGTGTCGCCGAAGAGTGGGTCCCCGTACTCCGCAAGGCAGGCTTCAACCTCGTCTCCAACATCGCCACTGAAAAGCCCCAAGGCCTGCAGCAGAAGATTGGTGACATCGTCAAGAAGTACAAGCTCGACATGCAGAAACCCTCTGTCGACGAAGTCGCTACATGGATTGAGAAGGCGCAAGCCTAATTGTCAATGTTCAATGGTCAATGTTCAATGAACAATGTACGACTGTGGTAGAATAGCGATTATTGGTGGCGGTTCGTGGGCCACGGCCATTGCCAAGATAGTGGTGGGAAAGACTCACCACATCGGCTGGTATATGCGTCGTGACGACCGCATCGAGGACTTCCGTCGCCTGGGCCACAACCCCGCCTACCTTACCAGCGTCCACTTCAACATCGACGAGATATTCTTCTCCAGCGACCTCAACAAGATCGTGCAGCAGTACGACACGCTGGTCTTCGTCACCCCCTCGCCCTACCTGAAGAGCCACCTCAAGAAGCTCAAGGTACGGCTACGCGACAAATACATCGTCACGGCCATCAAGGGTATCGTCCCTGACGAGAACCTCGTCGTATCAGAGTATTTCCATCAGGTCTACGACGTACCTTACGACAACCTCGCCTGCATCGGCGGACCCTCGCATGCTGAGGAGGTGGCCCTCGAACGCCTCTCCTACCTCACCGTGGGTTGTGCCGACTTAGACAAGGCCCAGGCCTTTGCTGACATCCTGACCAGCAGCTTCATCAAGACCAAGACCAGCACCGACGTCATCGGCATCGAGTATTCATCAGTTCTGAAGAACGTCTACGCCATCGCCGCCGGCATCTGCAACGGACTCAAGTTCGGCGACAACTTCCAGGCCGTCCTCATGGCCAATGCCGTACAGGAGATGGCCCGTTTCCTGAAGGTCATCCACCCCATTGAGCGTAACATCGTCGACTCCTGCTATCTGGGCGACCTCTTGGTCACCGGCTACTCGAACTTCTCGCGTAACCGCACCTTCGGCACCATGATTGGCAAGGGCTACAGCGTCAAGTCCGCACAGATTGAGATGGAGATGATTGCCGAGGGTTATTTTGGCACCAAGTGTATGAAGGAAATCAACCGCCACTGCCACGTCAACATGCCCATCCTCGATGCCGTCTACAACATCCTCTACGAGCGCATCAGCCCCCAGATTGAGATCAAGCTCCTGACCGACAGCTTCAGGTAACATATTATCTTTTAGACATAGTAACATATATTTTTAAAGACATAGTAACATAATAACATATTGTTATTTCGTTAATCCGTCTTCCTGTTAATATGTTAATCTGTCTCTTTCTATGTTAATATGTTAATCTGTCTTTCTCCCGTTAATCTGTCTCTTTCTATGTTAATATGTTAATCTGTCTTTCTCCCGTTAATCTGTCTTCTTCCGTTAATCTGTTAATCTGTCTTCCTGTTAATATGTTAATCTGTCTTTCTCCCGTTAATCTGTCTTTCCCCGTTAATCTGTCTAAAAAGCCTCTCGACCCATCGCAGGCCAAGAGGCTATTCTAACTATAAAATTCATTATGAAATTGGGACCCTGCGCACCTCGCGATGCCTTGGTTTTGTGTCCCTGTCTAGATTTAAACTACTTTACCAATGAAAAGGCCTCGCACCTCACGGTGCAATGTCATCGGCCTAAACGTAAATATCTCATTTAATAATCTTCTTCATCTTCTTCGTCGAAGTCGAATTCATGGGCTCCCCACTCGGTGGCTTTTCCACCTGAATTTTTATTCAATGATTCTACCAATATAGACTGATGAATATTGAGAGCTATGACCGTTTGTGTCGGAATAATATATTGCTTTTTCATATCTTCTTTGTTTTTAAACATGAATTATTTGTATTAAGCTTTTTCTTAAAACAGAAATTGCCATTAATTACCAGAAATTATCCGTTAATTACTTAATGATAACCTTCTTTGACCTAAAGGTGCAAAGTGTGGCGTTGCAATGAGCTTTGCTCGAGCTCGTTCCCGTTTCGGAAGAACTCGAGCAAGCTCAGTTCTTCTCTCACTTAACCACGACCTTACGACCGTTCACAATGTACAGGCCCTTAGTGGGCTGATCCACGCGCTGACCGTTGAGGTTATACACAACGGTCTCCGTATGCTGCGACTTTGTCGCAGCCTCAATTGCGGTAGCACCGCCAATCTCAATGCCGAGTGAAGGTGCATCAATGCCATTAACATTTTCAACATAAACGATGCCTGCAGCAGCACTCGTTGTTGTGTACTTATAGAAGCCAACGCCATTGTCACCATAGCCAAGACGATAGACCGTACCTAAATTCTGGCCAGCAGTAGAAGCCTTCAGCTCATTATCGCCAGTATAAGCGGCTAATGTAGCCTTCGTCAACGTCATCTTTCGGTCTGTGTCAGTAGTCTTCAAAATAACAGGAGTGCCAGCAGGAATATTCGACGAACCGATATCCGTCAGTGTCACATTTGTCTCTGTATTAGCAGATACGACATAGACTGTCGTTTTGTTATCAACGGTATAGCCCTGACTTGCATCGTAGAAAGCACGCCATCCTGCCATGTTTGCCGTGGTAGTGAGGTAAATTTCACCTTCATTGCCATTCTTATATGTCAATACCATTTTATAGATATTAGGAGCACCGTTACCCTTCTTTATGACATAATTAGTTCCTTTCTTTGAACTTACATCTATAGTTATCTGCTTACCTGTTGCATCATTACCTGCATCCCAATCTGACCATGTTGTCGATTCAGATGTGCCATTAAGATTTAGACTGGTAGCAGCTGCATCTGCATAAAGTGTTATACTTGCTGTTGATACGTTTGCTGGGACAGCAATAGTAATATTTAAATTGCTATCTATCTTCCAACCTTTCAAATAATTTCCAAAAGCAGCATCCTTAGTATTAGCAGAAACGGTCATAATGGAATTAGTACCATCTGGAGTTATGTCCACGACATCTTCTGACGAACTGTTTTTTGTCCATGTCTCTGTAGCTTCAACAGCTTCTGTCGGATTAGCAGGTCCACTACGTTTCACACCGTACAGTTCAATATATGCACCTAATTGATTACCACCAGGAGTCATTGTAATGGTCTGACCATAATCAAGCTCTGAAGAAGGAGTGAATTCGATCGTCTTAACAAATGTGTTTCTGTCACCGTCTGCCTCAAAGAACGAACCCGAAGCAGGTGTAAAGCCGTCGAATGCGATAGTCGATGCTGTACCGGCCAACCAAGTCTTACCAACCACCACAATCTTAGTAATTTGAACATCTGGCGAGATCGCAATGGTATAGGCCTTGTTTGCTGTCAGCTTAAAACCATCCTGCGAGCCAGCAAGATTAGCATAAGCCAAATCGTTTTCTGTAGGAGCAGTCAGCGTATAACCATCAGCTGTACTTGTCCACACAGTACCTTCTATAGTACCACCATTATAATTCAGGACTTTCAAGAAGCCTTCAGCAGAAGCATGGCTGACATAGCAATCCCTCTTGACCAAATCTGAGGCAACATCTCCCTTTTTTGCGAAAGCACGAACAGTGCAAGAATTATCGATAGTAAAAGGTGTGCCATCGTATACCGTACTCGAAGTTGTAGGTTCCGAACCATCCGTGGTGTAATAAATGGTGGCACCAGAGGTTGCGCTGGCCAACGTCACATTGTTGTCATCTTGCGTAATTGAGGGGGGAGCTACAACTCCTGCAGGCTCTTCATATGTTATAGTTATATAAACAAACCCTTGGTCTTTAGCACTTGTTGATGCTATCTCAAAATTGATATAGCTTTCTGCTTCTATCCCAGAAAGATTAATATTAGTAAATTGGTCACCTGTTGCCGCATTCGATGCATTTATAGTTTTAGAATAGCTCCCGCTATAACTCGTTCCATCAATCTTGATATCTTCCAATGTGATAGTACCTTGATTTCCTGACATTTGAGCTTCGATACCTGTTATCTTATAGCCTGTATTAACTTTCAATGCAAAGCCATTCACACCGCCAGTAGAACTGTGTGATCTTTTCCAACGAACCTTTAATACACTTTTTGAGTTTATAGTACTAGTACCACTTGGGTTATACGTACCATACATTGTCACGGAAGTCTTTGTAATATCTCCGTCCTTAGAAGTTGCATCTGCACCGGATAATGTCTCCGTATCCGCCCACGCCCCACTAACTACCGTTGTTAGCAGCGCCACTAAAGTTAATAGTTTCTTTTTCATTTTGATTTGTTTTTTTAAATTAATGTTGTTAGTAAATATTGTTTGTTGTTCGAGAATCCAAATTCAGTAAATTTACTGACCAAATTCAGTGAATTTACTTTGTAAAACGAGTCAATTCACATTGTAATACGAATCGTTTTACTTGCTTAAAGTTTATTAACCACCGCCCAGAGGGGCTGTACCCCCTGAGCGGTGAGAGTTAATTAATAGTCCTCTTCGTCTTCGTCGAAGTCGAATTCATGGGCTCCCCACTCGGTGGCTTTTCCACCTGAATTTTTATTCAATGACTCTACCAATATAGACTGATGAATATTGAGAGCTATGACCGTTTGTGTCGGAATAATATATTGCTTTTTCATATCTTCTATTTCTTTAAACATGAATTACCTTAACTAAGCTTTTTCCTTTGAACAGAAATTGCCATTAATTACCATAAATTATCCATTAATTACTTAATGATAACTTTACGACCATTCACAATGTACAGACCCTTAGTGGGCTGAGCCACGCGCTGACCATTCAGGTTATACACAACGGTTTCCGTAAGCTGCGATTTTGTCGCAGCCTCAATTGCGGTTGCGTCGCCAATCTCAATGCCGAGTGAAGGTGCTCCATTAACATTTTCAAGATAAACGATACCAGCGGGAGCACTCGATGAAGTGAACTGATAGAAGCCAACACCATTGTCATCACTATAGCCAAGACGATAAACTGTACCTAAGTCCTGACCATCAGTAGAAACATTCAGTTCATTATCGCCAGTATAAGCGGCAGGTGTAGACTCTGTCAGCGTAATGACAAGACCTGTATTAGCCTTCAGAATAACAGGAGTGCCAGCAGGAATGTCCGAACCAATATCCGACAGTATCACCTTTGTTGTCGAGTTGGAAGATACCACATAAACTTTCGCATTTTCAGCAGTATAGCCCTGATTTTCATCGTAGAATGCACGCCATCCATTCATGTTGGCTGTTGTGGTAAGAGTTACTGTTTCACCATTAACATCTGGATCAGATGGTCCAGGAACAACCGTGGTGCAGTATTCAGAATATGTTACTACAGTGGCTTCAGCTCTGTAAGTAACCGTAAGATCCTTAATTCTAAGTCCTGCACTGGTAAGCAAATAGAATGACTTGTTTTCTCCCGTTAAATCTATACTAAATGAAGTTGCTGAAGATAAAGAAGCTTTTGTTATATCATTTGTATCGGCATTACCCCTAGTTTTGGAAGTCTTAATGTGTATTGTACCAGTATAACCGTCAGTTCCTGCGTTATGGCACTCAGTCGTGGAAATATTTGTAATATTACCAGGTAATGTCGGAACATGAATATAGCTAAGAGTCGCATTATCTCTCATTTGGCACATTTCATTTTGTTTACAAGCATTTAAATCAATTGTGTAGTTCGTTTCGCCTATAGTTTTAACAATTGTTTTATCAGCATATGAACCAGTTAATGCATCTGTAAAATCGCTGTTTGTAATAGTCAGATTATTATCTGTAACTTGAGTGTCTTCTTTTTTATTTGCAAACACAGCATAATAGATCACGTCTGCATCACCCATCGTAGCAGATGTAACGAATGTCGGTGCGGTATCCGTTATACCATCAATTGCTTCAGTTGTCCATCCAACAAAAGACTTACCATCAATTGCAGCGGGATCATCAGGGAATGTGATAGCAACGCCTTCTTCAACGCTTGCTTCGCTAGTTACTCCATTAACAGAGAAAGTAACAGTGTGGCTGGGGTTAGCGACAGTAATGGTTTCCATCTTTGTCTTGACTGTTCCGAGTTTGTAGTTTGGATCAGTTGCAGGGATGCTCAATGTCACCTTAATTCTGGCACCACCTTTGGCAACAGCGTTAATTACACCAGCTGATGTACAAGTGGCAATATTCTCATCAAGAGACTCATAAGTAAATATGGCTGTATTACATCCTGTCTGATCAATTGTTGCAATGGCTGTTGCTTCAGTGACTTCTCCCAATACGAGTTTAGTAAGATTAAATGTCAATGATTCAAGATTAACCTTGGTGCGCTGTGTCAAAGCTGTTATCTGGTTGCCTTCATCAAACTCAAAGGTAGAGTTGTAAACCTTAAGTTTACCCTTAATAGTTACGATGTCTCCTGCTTCAAGATCTTCAGCAGAGTCAAAATCCGCTCCATTCAATCCTTTACCTTTATAGGACTCCATACGATTGGTTGTTGTGCCATCATCAGAAATCCAATAATTAAGACTCTTATCTGTACTGTTGTATGAGATGACACTTTGAATAATACCTGTAACATAATATTCTGTTTCTGCATCTAATTCATTTGCATCATACGCATCTTTTGCTTCTGAAGGAGTAAAAGGTTTTTCTGCCGAACCATCATTTGCAGCACTATTAGTTACATTCAAAACATAAGTTTCACTAGAAGAGAGATATGTGTTCTCAACACCAGCATAGCTTGCAGTAATTGTAGTAGAGCCTTTCTTTACCAAAGTGATGGCTCCCGTTGTTTCGTCAATGGTAGCCACAGCCGGCTTACTGGAAGACCATGTTACCGTAGCATTATCAATTGGTTCGTCAGAAGCATCCTTCACAACAGCAGACAAAGAACCTGCTTCAGTACTGGAAGCAATATCAGTATTTGTGATGCCTAAAGCATCAATTGTTACTGTTGTAGCTTCACCAGAGGCTGCAACAACTCTTTTAAACAAAACAACTTCTTCACCATCTATATTACTATAATTGGCAGAAGCATAACAACGCCAGTCATTTCCATTGGATCCATTATAAACAGCAAGAACTCGACTTTGTCCCTTATTATACAATCCTGTGACAGTATAATTGTTATATGATTCCGTCTGATGTATTTTCCAAATATCATTATTTGAATTAGTCTTTGCTTTTATAAAACTTTTAGTTCCATTTTGAGCAACAAGATAATAATTCCCTTTAGTTGATTTTATGCAATATTCTCCTGTCGTACTCGTTTCTTCTAAAGTCCATGTCTCATCACTAGAAACATTGCTAGTTATTTTGTTATTATTTATTGTCAATGTACTACCTACTGAGAGATAAGCAGCAGTAGTAACTTGATTGTTTTTTAGAGAATACCAAGTTGTTCCACCGGATGAATTATTACCTGCTATCACATAAACATCATCGGTTGAAAGCGAGGAATAATCTGTAACCAAAACCCATTCATAATTTTGTCCCCACACACTACTACTGCCTACTACGAGGGCACATAGCAGGAGCAATGATTTAAGTAAAAATAGTTTTTTCATAACGTTTTGATTTAAATTGTTAGTATAATATTATTGTATTTTCTTTTACCACGCAGCCCCTCCAGTCCCTACTCGGCTACACCTTATTATATATACGACGGAAGCGTGGAACTGAATGCTCCAAATCTTCAAGTTGCGGTCCTGAGAAAACCTTGTAAGAAAGATATAGATACACCACAGCCCACGCATTACACGTGAGCGAATGTAACTTCTTCTTGTCTTACGCAGAAATTTCTCAGGTTTCAACTTGCAAGAGAAAGCACATCGCTTCCAAGTGGGTCCTTCCCACTTGTGAGAAAAGTGCACGATTCAGCAAGAATTCACTCGCAACCGAACACTATTCGATGGCAAAAGTACAAATTTATATTGATACTACCAAATAATTCCACAAAAAAATCACAAATTTGTCATTAGAAATATGATAGGAAAGAAATTGCCGTAATAACCATAATTTTCTCATAATAGACATCATCAGTAATTGTCACTACGGATAAAATTACGATTATTATGGGAATTTCTTTCATAATAGACATCATCAGTAATTGTCATTACGGATAAAATTACGATCATTATGGGAATTTCTTTCTTATAACCCATTTGGGTTTATTCGTTCAATTCGTGTCATTCGTCTTCATTCGTTGTTGTAAAGAAAAAAAAGCAGTAGAAAGTATGGATTCTGGATTTTTTTCCCTATATTTGCAGTGAATATTTGTATTGTGACAGCGAGTCACTCATTCTAACTATTAATTTCATTATGAAACAAGAAACATTAAGTGCTCTTGAAGAGCACTATGCCCTGTTGGCGGCAGCGGCAGTCGATCAGTTTTTTCCGCCTCGTAACATCAACGACACGCTCAGCGTACTCGCAGCACTGAACTACCTGAATACGGTGGTGAAGAAACCAGGAGGACGACGGGTGACATCGTACTACTACATCAAAGGTATGGCAGCATGTCTGTTCCTTCATCTGCTATACCGTCCTATTCAGGGCGTCGCCATCTACTGGAGCGAATCGGATGGTGTCACCTACTTCCGCGTAAAGAACTGGCAGTTCAGCTTTCACTATGTGCCGTATCTGGTGTATTATGCCAACGTCATCGACGAGAAAGAACTCACACCCCAGCAGTGGGACGGCATCCGGTTGCAGGAGATGGCGATGACCATCCTTCGCCTGTGCTGTCCAACGGATTTAAAGGCCGACGAGTCAGCAATGACGCGTATGATGCTGTTCAACAAGAAAGACATGGTCAGCAGGCTGAACATCAGTCTGCCGCAGGAAGACAGCAACCTGATCAACAATGCCAAGACTAAAGAAAAGGCTAAAATCAGTTCTCGTTGCAGGTATGTCAGGGAAGCCCGCAACCGCAGAATGCGTGAGGCGCGCTGCCGGCGAGGTGACAGGCAAGACAGTCTGAAGGCCCTCGCACTGGCACTGACCTTCAGAATAGAAAGCACGCACTGCTTCGAACTCTACCGCCGCAAGGACGACCGCAGACTGAAAGTGATGCGCTATACGGGCAGGAACTACAACGAACTGCAACAGTACCTGACCAACCACGTCAGCAAAGTCATGTATCGCGGACAAGAAACATTGAAACCGGGTTATTTCTACTTTGTGCATCGACGGTACCGCTGCCTGTGGTTCATGAAACCGTCGAAATACATCTACTACATTGCACAAAACAACTACCTGAAATGCGAAGGCCATTACTACAATCTCTGCCTGACATACGACATCGTCAGATGGCTCGCACAACTATACCCCATGTTGCGCTTCATCAATATCATGAACTTCAACAGAATGACCAACCAACGACGCTACTATACCTATAACGCCCTGCTCAGGGTACCACTCAGGTCAAAGGCAAGAAGGCTGAAAGTATGGCTGATTGTCGACAAAGAAGGCCTGCTCTCTGACAGACTCGTCAGATTCATGCCGGCAAACATCATCAACGACTACTGCACGACATCAGACAGCTACGTCAACTATGAAGTGACACATCAGGACGGGAAAGAAGGCATCTATGCCTACAAGCATATACACCTGCTGAAACCCATCTACAAGAAGGTCATCATCAAGAACTACTTCGCACAAGTCATGGACAGCAACAACCGCTGGGCCATCTACGCACTACTGAAAGAACGCTTCGAAACAGAATTTATCTACGACCACATCTGGTATGACGACAATAAACGAGCCATACTCGGGAAAATACATAACAATGTCATCGCCATCAAGACATTCAAAGCAGAACAAGCCCTAGATTAAAAAAGAAGAAGCCCTGAATCATTTCTGACTCAGGGCTTCACTTTGAAAAGTGGCGGTCTCCTACTCTCCCGCATTGCATTGCAGTACCATCGGCGCAAGCGGGCTTAACTTCTCTGTTCGGAATGGGAAGAGGTGGGACCCCGCCGCAATAACCACCTGATAGATTCTTCATTGAACATTGAACATTGAACATTGACCATTACAGGGCAATGACAACAATCAACATGTCAACGTATAAGGTGACAATCTTCACAAGCAAGCTGTCGATGTCGATTCAACTCAACACCTGAAAATATGACTTCTATGCGCGCAGCCCAATGGTCAATTCTCAATGATCAATGTTCAATGTTCAATGGTCAATGATTAATGGTCAATGGACTGAGCAGGGCGAAAGCGTTCGGGCAATTAGTACAGCTCGGCTTTGACGTCACCGTCTTTACACCTGCTGCCTATCAACGTCATCGTCTATGACGACCCTCAATGGAGTTCTCATCTTGCGGAAGGCTTCGCACTTAGATGCTTTCAGCGCTTATCCATACCAGACGCGGATACCCGGCGGTGCACCTGGCGGCACAACCGGCAGACCGGAGGTCTGTCCACCACGGTCCTCTCGTACTAGTGGCGGCACCACGCAAAACTCCTGCGCCCACGATAGATAGAGACCGAACTGTCTCACGACGTTCTGAACCCAGCTCGCGTGCCACTTTAATGGGCGAACAGCCCAACCCTTGGGACCTTCTCCAGCCCCAGG
>JAEEVA010000065.1 GCA_016286995.1 Prevotella sp. | reverse complement strand
CCTACGGTGGTTGGGGGATTTTTCTTATCCTCTACAAAGGTACAAAATTTATATCACATTGAAAAACAGACAGTTGTAAATAATCTTAATATTTAACGATAGTCCCTATTTAGAAAGCAAATTCACTGAATTTGGTCATCAAATTAACTGAAATTGGTCACCAAATTCAGTGAATTTGCTTTTCATCTAGATAGCTATCTCTTGTTGGGAAGGTATTATAAAAGTTCATAGTTCATAGTTTATAGTTCATAGTTTTTTTGCGTGCGGAAGCAAATTCTTCACTTTTCACTCTTCACTTTTCACTTTTTTTCTGTACCTTTGCACGCAAAAATTAAGGAGACAATGGCAAATAACTTAAGATTTCAGGTAGTAGAAGAGGCGTTCAAGAAGCGTCCTGTCGAAGTGAAAGCGCCCAAGGAACGTCCCTCGGAGTTCTTTGGCAAATACGTGTTCGACCGCAAGAAAATGTACAAATATCTGCCGAAGGATGTCTACGACAAGATGATTGACGTGATGGACAACGGGGCACGGCTGGATCGAGGAATAGCCGATGCCGTGGCCGCAGGCATGAAGCAGTGGGCTCAGGAGATGGGCGTGACGCACTATACGCACTGGTTCCAGCCCCTGACGGAGGGCACGGCAGAGAAGCACGACGCCTTCGTGGAACATGACGGCAAAGGCGGCATGATTGAGTCGTTCAGCGGAAAGCTACTCGTACAGCAGGAACCCGATGCGTCGTCGTTCCCCAATGGCGGCATCAGAAACACCTTCGAGGCACGTGGCTACTCGGCCTGGGACCCTACCAGTCCGGTCTTTATCATCGACGACACGCTGTGTATCCCTACCATATTCATTGCCTATACGGGCGAGGCGCTCGACTACAAGGCTCCCTTGCTGCGTGCGCTGCATGCCGTGGACAAGTCTGCTGCGGAGGTGTGTCGGTATTTCTACGACAACGTGACGAAGGTTCAGGTGAATCTGGGCTGGGAACAGGAGTATTTCCTCGTGGACGAGGGTCTCTACTCGGCACGTCCCGACCTGCTGATGACCGGTCGCACGCTGATGGGTCACGAGAGTGCCAAGAACCAGCAGATGGACGACCACTACTTTGGCACCATCCCCGACCGTGTGCAGGCCTTCATGAAGGACCTGGAGATTCAGGCCTTAGAATTGGCCATTCCTGTGAAGACACGCCACAACGAGGTGGCACCGAACCAGTTTGAACTGGCGCCCATCTTCGAGGAGTGCAACCTGGCCGTCGACCATAACATGCTGCTGATGTCGCTGATGAAGAAAGTGGCCAGGAACCATGGTTTTCGTGTGCTGTTGCACGAGAAGCCCTTCGACGGCATCAACGGCAGCGGTAAGCACAACAACTGGAGCCTGTCGACCGACACTGGTGTGTTGCTGCACGCTCCAGGCAAGACGGAAGGTCTGACTGCTGAGGCCACAGCCAACGAGACACTACGCTTTGTGACGTTCATCGTCGAGACGCTGATGGCCGTGTACAAGCATAACGGACTGCTGAAGGCCAGCATCATGAGTGCAACAAATGCCCACCGTCTGGGTGGCAACGAGGCACCTCCTGCCATTATTTCCAGCTTCCTCGGCACACAGCTCACTGAACTGCTCGACAAGATTGAAGGAGGTGAGCGGTTAGAGGTTAAAGGCAAGAAGAACATGCAGATTGACATTCCGCAGATTCCCGACCTCATCATCGACAATACCGACCGCAACCGCACGTCGCCCTTTGCCTTCACGGGTAACCGCTTCGAGTTCCGTGCACCTGGTTCGAGCGTCAACTGCGCCTCGGCCATGATAGCCCTAAATGCCGCTATGGCCGAAGCGCTGGCATCGTTCAAGGAGCGTGTCGACCAAAAGATTGCCGAATTTGCGCTACGTCCGGAATATGCCGAAGGTACGGGCCATACGGCGAAGTTTCACGCCATTGTGGAGGTGCTGCGCGAGGACATCAAGACCTGCAAGCCCGTCCGTTTCGACGGCAACGGCTATTCAGAAGCCTGGGTGAAGGAGGCTGCCAAGCGTGGACTGGACACGGAGAAGTCGTGCCCTGTTATCTTCGAGCACTATTTGGACGAGTCTTCCGTGAAGATGTTTGAGAGCACGAAGGTGATGAACCGCAAGGAGTTGGAGGCCCGCAACGAGGTAAAATGGGAAATGTATGTGAAGACCGTGCAGATTGAGGCCCGCGTGTTAGGCGACTTGGCCATGAACCACATCATCCCCGTATCGACACACTACCAGTCGCAGCTCATCAAGAACGTACAGGGCATGAAGGACGTCTTCTCGTCTGACAAGGCCGAGCGTCTCTCAGCCCGTAACATGAAGCTCATTGAGGAAATTGCCGAACGCACGGAGAAGATTGAACAGCTAGTAGAAGAGCTGACCGACGCCCGTCGCATAGCCAATCGCATTCAGGACATCCACCAGCGCGCCATACAGTATCACGATACCGTCTGTCCGCACATGGAGAACATCCGGCATGAGATTGACGCCCTCGAAATGATTGTCGAGGACGGTCTCTGGACACTCCCCAAATACCGTGAACTACTGTTTATAAGGTAAAAAGCAAAAAGGTAAGAAGGTCAGAAAAACTTAAAATCTTAAGACCTTAAAGACTGTGCCGTCGGCTCCACGCATGATAGTGATGGGGCCGATGTTGTATAGCACCTGATGAGAGCCGGCTGCCGACACCTGACGGATAGCCGTAGGGTCGGCATTGATTACCAGCGAAGCCAGTCCATCGGCACTGACCGCCATATCGGTGATGGGCTTCGACATCAGCAGTATGCCTTCAGCATTAGGGTGATGCAACTTGGCAGCAGGTGTCGACGTGTCCGTCAGCTCATGGTTATCCTGATAGGGATAGGCCCAGTCTTTACTGATTGACGTCGCTGTCGAGGTCTTGTTGTTGGCAGGAATGATGCTGTAGCGCTTCAGCTCCCTAGAATTGGGAATGCCCGTTGCCCAGACCGCCTCGTCGTAGTCGATATGGAAAATGAGAATGCCGCTGCCAGGCAACGACGCGTCCCACCCTTTCTGCTGGCGGTTCTCTATCACGTAGTATTCGTCAGGCCAGCCGTCATTGCGTAGCAGTCCGGCTTCTGGCGCATCGGAAAGGGGCGGCATGTCGTCAACGGTGACTGTCCCCTCATACTCCTTCGGTTTAACCCACCCTAACAGCATGCGCTCGTGGGCGCTGTAGCCCGGCGGACAGAAACCACCAGCGTTGGTGTTGCCACGGTCCATGAGGTCCCAGGCACCAACGACCTGCGTCGAGCTGCCATAGTAGATGTCAGGCAGTCCCAGACAGTGGCTGTACTCATGGCAGAGCGTGCCGAAAGTACCGTAAGTGCCACGGCCGGTCAACTCAGCAAAAGCGCCATAGCTGTCTACCAACAGACCCTCAGCCACCTGATAGGGATGTCCCCATTCACGGTTCCATGGATCTTCCGACTGTTCGCTCAGCCGCCACTGGTGGGGCCAGATAGATTGGGCGCCACCACCGTCGTTCTGTCCCTTGCCAGCATAGAGAATGAATATCTGGTCGACATAGCCGTCACCATTCCAATCATAAACGGACCAGTCGTCAATATCGTCCTTGGTCAGGTCGAGCAACTCGGTCAGCAGCAGCCCTGCACCGCTGTCGTCAGGAACATTGCCTATATATCCACTGCTATAATTGGCGGCAGGGTTCTCCATGACCACATAGTGCAGGTCGAACTGCAGATGGAACTGATCGTAGCTCTGGTCGCGGAAGTAATCGTAAACAGAACCGACAAAGGGCTCTTCCTGAAAATCAGGATGATTGAACACTTTTTCCCATAGCTCCATAGGGTTCTCTTCCTGGAATGAGCGGTCGCTGAAGGCGACAAGATAAACCAATTGGCGGAAGGAACCTTGCAGGGCCTCACCCTCTGAGCGGGAACGGTTCCCGCCGTGAGGAACATAGCGAACAGCGGGAGAGCCGTCCCCCCTGTATCTGTGTCGACTGCTGGGACACGAATCTTCTGCTGCCGTCGTCAAGACAAACGACAGCAGAAGAAGCAGTGTTGCAGCATATTTACTTATCTTCACTATTTATTTAGCATTAGGACACCACGGCTTCAGCGTCTTGAAGAAGTCGTTGCCCTTATCGTCGACCAGGATGAATGCGGGGAAGTCCTCTACCTCAATCTTCCAGATGGCCTCCATGCCTAGTTCAGGATATTCCACACACTCGATGCTCTTGATGCTTGACTGCGACAGGACGGCAGCGACACCACCAATGGTACCCAGATAGAAGCCACCATGTTTCTTGCAGGCCTCAGTCACCACGTCGCTGCGGTTACCCTTGGCTATCATCACAAGGCTGGCGCCATGGTCCTGGAACTCATCGACGTATGGGTCCATACGGTTGGCCGTAGTGGGACCCATGGAACCACAGGGATAGCCCTCTGGCGTCTTAGCTGGTCCAGCATAGAGCACGGGATATTTCTTGAAGTAGTCGGGCATGCCCTCGCCGGCATCCAGACGGGCCTTCAGCTTAGCATGGGCAATGTCACGAGCTACAATGATTGTGCCACGCAGGTTTACCCTCGTGGAAACAGGATACTTGCTGAGTTCCTTGCGAACGGCATCAATGCCTTCGTTCAGGTTAATCTCAATGCCCTTGCCTCCCTCGCCGGGCTTGCGCAGCTCCTCAGGAATCAGCTCCGTGGGGTTCGCATCCATCTTCTCCAACCAGATACCGTCGGCATTGATCTTGGCCTTGATGTTGCGGTCAGCCGAACAAGACACGCCCATGCCGATGGGACAGCTGGCACCATGACGTGGCAGACGGACGACACGGATGTCGTGAGCCAGGGCCTTACCGCCGAACTGGGCTCCCAGGCCAATCTTATGAGCTTCCTTCAGCAACTTCTGCTCAAGGTCAATGTCACGGAAGGCACGACCCGTCTCGTCGCCTGTCGTAGGCAGCGAGTCGTAATACTTGATGCTGGCCAGCTTCACCGTCAGCAGGTTCTTCTCAGCACTGGTACCACCAATGACAAAAGCGATGTGGTATGGCGGACAGGCAGCAGTGCCCAGCGACTTCATCTTCTCGACCAGGAACGGCAGCAGCGTACCTTCGTTCTGGATAGTAGCCTTCGTCATGGGATAGAAGTAGGTCTTGTTAGCGCTACCGCCACCCTTGGCAACCATCACAAAACGATACTCGGCACCCTCCGTAGCCTCAATGTCAATCTGGGCTGGCAGGTTACACTTGGTGTTCACCTCGTCATACATGTTCAGGGGCGCATTCTGGGAATAGCGCAGATTATCCTGCGTAAAGGTGTTGTAGACACCTAACGACAGAGCTTCCTCGTCCTCGAAGCCCGTCCACACCTGCTGACCCTTTTCACCATGAATGATGGCCGTACCAGTGTCCTGACAGAACGGCAGCACACCCTTGGCAGCCACCTCGGCATTGCGCAGAAACTGCAGGGCCACATACTTGTCGTTCTCACTGGTCTCAGGGTCGGTCAGAATCTGAGCTACCTGTTCGTTGTGCTCACGGCGCAGCATGAATTCCACATCGTGGAAAGCCTGCTGGGCCAACAGTGTCAGGGCCTCCTTCGACACCTTCACAATCTGCTTGCCTTCAAACTCGGCAGTTGTCACACCTTCCTTCGTCAGAAGTCTGTACTCGGTCTTGTCATCGCCCAACTGAAACATCGGGGCATACTTGAAATCAACTACTTTTGCCATAATCTCTATGTATTGTTTAATAATGATGCCGCAAAGATACGAATTAGCAAGCAGAAAACCAAAGAAAAAACAGTATTCTTTTGTTTTCCACTTAAAAATTCTTTTTGAGGGTCAAATACAATAAATCGACAGAAAGGGGCGTTATTAGAATTGTATATATACATTATTAGTAAAGAAATATGATAGAATACATCAAGGGTGAGCTGACTGAGCTGACCCCGGCATTAGCTACGGTGGAAGCCGCAGGAGTAGGCTACGGACTGAACATCTCGCTGACGACCTACTCAGCATTGCAAGGCAAGAAGGATGCCAAGCTGTACGTGTATGAGGCGATACGCGAGGATGCCTACGTGCTGTACGGTTTTGTGAGCAAGAAGGAGCGCGAGATGTTCGAGTTGCTCATTACGGTAAGCGGCGTGGGTACGAATACAGCACGCATGATGCTCTCGTCGATGAGCGTCAGCGAACTGTGTGCAGCCATTTCGCGTGGTGATGAACGGCTCATCAAGGGCATCAAGGGTATCGGCAAGATGACGGCACAACGCATCATCGTCGACCTGAGAGATAAAATCGTAGCCCTGGGCATTGCCGATGAGATTCCTGCCGGCGGCTCTGTATCGGCACCCGTCAACACGGCCGTGAGAGACGAGGCGGTTGCAGCCCTGACCATGTTAGGATTCGCACCAGCTCCGACACAGAAGGTGGTGGTAGCCATCCTGCAGGAACAACCCGACCTGCCTGTGGAGCAAGTGGTGAAACTGGCATTGAAACAGATAAAGTAAAAGTGAAGAGTGAAAAGTGAAAAGTGAAAAATTTGCTACCGCACGGTGGATACGCAAGGTAGTCGTTTTGCTGCTTATTGCCATGCCACTTATGCTGCCATTATTGATGGCGGCAGCAAATTCTTCACTCTTCACTCTTCACTCTTCACTTTTCACTCTTCACTCTTCACTTCCAGCTGACACCGTCCGCAAGGCTAAGGCGCAGCCTGTGCTGGAGATTGAGGCCGACACCGTACCAGATTCGTTGGTTCACAGCCGATGGAAAATACAGAGGACGGCACCTGTGGAGGTGGCCGACCTGGACTCATCGGCACTGGACCTCAGATTGCCTGAGAACATCAAGCAGGAGGTAGAGTACGACGACTCGCTGAACTTGTATCGCATCGGGTCGAAACTGGGTGACTCGTACCTGAACACGCCCATCCTCATGACACCAGAGGAATATAACGCGTGGAGTGAACGCAGAGAACGCGAAAAGTTCTTCCGCATGAAAGATGCTGAGAATGTGCAGACACAAGGCAAGGAGAAATTCTCGTTTGCCGACATGCACTTTGATCTGGGCCCTGCTGAAAAGATTTTCGGTCCTGGAGGTGTGCGTATCAAGACACAGGGAACGGCAGAACTAAAGCTGGGTGCCACCTTGAAGAACATCGACAATCCCTCATTGCCAGAACGTAACCGTAAGACGACAGCAGTGGACTTTGACGAGAAAATCAACCTGAATGTGACGGGTAAGGTGGGCGACAAGGTCAACATGTCGCTCAACTATAATACCGACGCTACGTTCGACTTCGACACAAAGAACCTGAAACTCCGCTACGAAGGCAAAGAGGATGAAATCATCAAACTGGTCGAGGCTGGTAACGTAACGTTCACCTCGAACAACTCATTGGTAAAAGGTGCCACGAGTCTGTTCGGACTTCGTAC
>JAEEVA010000038.1 GCA_016286995.1 Prevotella sp. | reverse complement strand
GTGGTGCTAACCAGATTCCAGAACTTCTTCAGGAAGCGGTGACAGCCGTCAATACCGTTGGTGTCCCAAGGTTTCGAAGCCTCGACAGGTCCCAGGAACATCTCATAGAGACGCAGCGTGTCGGCACCATATTTCTCGACAATCATATCAGGATTGACCACGTTGAACATCGACTTCGACATCTTTTCTACTGCCCAGCCACACTTGTACTGACCGTCTTCTAGAATGAACTCAGCATCGTTGTATTCAGGACGCCAGGCCTTGAAGGCATCGATGTCCAGCACGTCAGCTGAAACGATGTTCACATCAACGTGGATGGGTGTCGTGGTGTACTTGTCCTTCAGGCCAAAGCTGACGAATTTACCCTTGTCGGCACCTTCGTCCTCAATACGGTATACAAAGTTCGAGCGTCCCTGAATCATACCCTGATTGACCAGCTTCTTGAAGGGTTCGTCCTCGCACGAATAGCCTGAATCATAGAGGAACTTGTTCCAGAAACGGGCATAGATCAAGTGGCCTGTAGCGTGCTCAGTACCACCCACATACAGGTCAACATTGCGCCAGTATTCATCGATGTCACGACTCACAAGCGCCTTCTCGTTCTTGGGATCCATATAGCGCAGATAGTAGGCGCTGGAACCTGCAAAGCCGGGCATGGTGTTCAGCTCCAGGGGGAAGACGCTCTTGTTGTCGATGTCAGAAACATCGACAACGCTGTCGGTCTTGGTGTCCCAGGCCCAACGCTTGGCGCGGCCCAATGGTGGCTCGCCCGTCTCGGTGGGCTTGTACTCATCAATCTCTGGCAACTCCAAAGGCAGACAGTCCTTGGGAATTGTGTAGGGCATGTCGTCCTTGTAGTACACGGGGAACGGCTCACCCCAATAGCGCTGACGACTGAAGATGGCATCGCGCAGACGGTAGTTCACCTTTACCCTACCCAATCCTTGCTCTGTCACAAACTTCTTCGTAGCAGCAATAGCCTCCTTAACAGTCAATCCGTTGAGGCTGAACTTAGCGCTTGCAGAGTTGCACATGATACCTTCCTTGGCATCGTAGCTCTCTTCGCTGACATCGGCACCCTCAATCAATGGGATGATGGGCAAGTTGAAGTGCTTGGCGAAGGCATAGTCACGAGAGTCGTGAGCAGGCACAGCCATAATGGCACCTGTACCATAACCAGCAAGGACGTATTCTGCAATCCAGATAGGTATCTTCTCGTCAGTAAACGGATTGATGGCGTAACTTCCTGAGAATACGCCAGTTACCTTATGGTCCATCTGACGGTCGCGCTCTGTACGCTTCTTCACATAGTCGAGGTATTTGTCTACCTCAGCCTTCTGCTCAGGCGTTGTCAACTCAGCCACGAGGTCTGATTCTGGAGCCAGCACCATAAACGTTACACCAAACATCGTATCGGCACGCGTGGTGAAGATGGTGAAACTCTTTGTTCCGTTCGCGGAGGCTGAGCCTCCGTCTACAGGACTGGCCACCTTGAACTCAACCTCAGTACCCTCACTTCTGCCTATCCAGTTGCGCTGGGTTTCCTTCAGCGACTCTGTCCAGTCAATTTCCTCCAGACCATCGAGCAAACGCTGGGCATAAGCGCTGACACGCAGGCACCACTGGCGCATCTTCTTCTGTTCCACAGGATAGCCGCCACGGACTGAGACACCGTCGACAACCTCATCGTTAGCCAGCACAGTACCCAGCTTCGGGCACCAGTTGACCATCGTGTCGGCCAGATAGGCGATACGGTAGTTCATCAGCACTTCCTGTTTCTGCTTTTCGCTGTAGGCAGCCCAGTCAGAAGCTGTGAAATGCAGCTCCTCAGTACCCAGGGCACCACAGTCCTCAGTACCCATCAGCTCGAAATGCTCAATGAGTTTGATAATGGGCTGAGCCTTCTGTGACGAAATGCTGAAATACGACTTGAACATGCGGATGAAGGCCCACTGTGTCCACTTGTAGTAGATGGGGTCGCAGGTGCGGACCTCACGCTCCCAGTCGAACGAGAAACCGATCTTGTCCAACTGCGAACGATAGCGGTTGATATTCTCGAACGTCGTCTTCTCAGGATGCTGACCTGTCTGGATAGCATATTGCTCGGCAGGCAGTCCATAGGCGTCGTAACCCATGGGATTCAACACGTTAAAGCCTTTCTGACGCTTGTATCTTGCGTAAATATCGCTGGCGATGTAGCCTAAGGGATGACCCACATGCAAGCCTGCTCCACTGGGGTAGGGGAACATGTTCAGCACGTAGAACTTCTTCTTTCTTTCGTCCTCTACCACGCGATAGGTGCCGTTTTCCACCCACCGCTTCTGCCATTTCTGTTCAATGTCTCTAAAGTTGTATTCCATATTCTGTATTAAGTTTTATTATTGCCAAATAATATAATAGGTTGCAAAGGTAAGCATTTTCCATTGATTCGCCAAAAAAATCGCTCTTTTTCGTCATTTCAGCCCAAGAAGTACGTTTTTTGTCTCATATACCGTCGTCGTTAATTATCATGAAAAGAATTGACAAAGTAATGCAAGAGAATCAAATGAATGGTATGACGTAGCAAATTCAGTGAATTTGGTCTGCAATTTCACTGAATTTGGTGACCAAATTCACTGAATTTGCAATGTCACGGCTGCTTGATATGTTATTAAAGAGCTATTGATGAAGGTGTAATTCCTGCCAATTTCCTTTACAAAAGCGCATAACCTTCATTCCTTCCCCTCAAAAAAAAACAAAAAAAATTCTACGTAAACGTTTGCAGAATAAATATTAATTCGTATCTTTGCAGCACAATCGTATTAAAACATATTATTAACTTATAAAACAATTTTAGCTTATGAACAAAATTTTACGCTATTCGATGATGGCTGTTTTGGCCGTGTTCGGTTTCGGCAATGCAATGGCCGAAAGTGTGATTTGGCAGGAGGACTTCTCATCTTACGCTGCTGGTGATGTACCTTCTGGTGGTACTTATAACTATGTTTGCACAGATGGTGGAAGTACAACAAAAATTTATGAGGAGGCACTTGCTCAAGGAACTTCTCCTGAACTTCTTGTTTCTAAAAAGGCAAGTGGTGCAGAAGTTGGCGGTACATTCTCTGCAACAATTAATCTTGGCGGTGCAAGTGGCGACATGACCCTTTCTTTTAAGAGTAACAAGAAACTCTCTGTTACTGTTGAAGGTGGTACTATTGGTGAGAACACAGGTAGTGGTAATGATTATGTTTACGCTATTACAGGTGCTTCTGGTACTCTTACTATTACATTTGCCAATACCTTAACTGCTAACGCCCGTTTGGACAATATCAAGCTGTTCCAGGGTCAGGGTAAGAAGCCCGCAGGTCTCTCTTGGGGTACTTCTTCAAGAACTGTGACTATCGGTGGTGACGACAATGTATTCCCCACACTGACGAATGATAACAACCTTCCTGTAACCTATAGCAGTTCTGATACAGGTGTTGCTACCATTTCAGGCGACGGTACTATTACCCTTGTTTCTGCTGGCCAGACCGTGATTACAGCCGAGTCAGCTGAGACTTCTGAATATGAAGCAGGTCACGCTTCTTACACTCTGACCGTTAAGGAAGCCGAAGGCGAGCAGGTTCAGCAAATCACTGTAGCTCGTGCTTTGGAAATCATAGGTGGCTTAGAGGATGGTGCAACAACCACTGAGAAGTATCAGGTGAAGGGCTTCATCGTAACTACTCCCGACTTCCAGCGCAATACAGAAACAGGTGCACTCTTTGGCAACTGCAACTTTGATATCGCCGATACTAAGGGTGGTAGCGACAAGTTGACCGTATTCCGTGCAAAGAGCTTTGGTAATAAGAACTTTACTGAGGATGACGTTGCAGCTAACATTCTGAAGATTGACGACGAGGTTGTGCTTGAGGGTCAGCTCCAGAAGTATGTGAAGTCTGGAACTACTACTCCTGAGATTAAGAACTGCTATCTGATTTCTGTCAACGGCCAGACTGGCATCAACAACATCAAGGCCGATGAGCTGAAGAACGCTCCTGCTTACAACGTAGCAGGCCAGAAGGTAGCTGAGGGCTACAAGGGTCTCGTTATCAAGGGTGGTGTTAAGGTCATCCAGAAGTAAAACCGGTTACGTAAGCTGAGGCTTAGCCTCAGTATACGGGACAACGATAAAAGGGCAGCGCCAAAGCGCTGTCCTTTATTATGCTGCCTAGTCCTTGCCTTACGGATGGCTGCCCTTTATCATGCTGCCCGTCCTTGCCTTACGGGTGCTGCCCGTTGCCCTGTGCTTTGTTGTTGACCTCATCGCAGATGCGCTGCGCCAGGTCGTTCAGATAGAGGCAACGCTGCCGCATGTTGGTAATCTTCTCGTTCTGCCACTGGAAGGGCGACAGTAACAGCAGGCGTCCTTCGGCACAGGCCTGCAGATAGAGTGGGGCAGGCTTGTAATAGGGAGGGAACCCATGCACCAACAACACAATGAAGGGAATGCCTGCGGTGATGCATGCTGTGGATATCTGCTGTTCACCATCACTGAAACAAGCTGAAATGATGGTAGTGCCGGCACGGCCGGCAGCCAGGAATTTCTCCCGCTCTTTGTCTATCTCCTGTTGATAGAGATGTCGCGAACATTGCAGGCGCAGCATTTTGAGGCACTGTGTCAGCAGGGTGGCATTACCCATTGCCTGCATCTGAACGCCTACGGCGGTGAGTGGTGCCAACCGTGTGAAGTATTCAGGATGCTGGCGTTTCAGCAGCAGGCGCCGCGGGTTGTCGTCGAGATAGGCCAGCATGCGCTGCAGTTGACCTTTGTGCAGCAGAATGCGGTCGTTGTAGCCAGGCTCCCAAAGGGTGCCGATGGCGGCGTGCTTGGGGTAAGAGTTAGGCTGAGGCTGAGCCTCAGTGTACGGGACCATGGCGGTTGGTGGCGCGACGGGTGGCGCGACGGGTGGCGCGACGGGTGGCACGACGGGCGGCGCGGTGGGCGGTACGACGGGCGGCGCGGTGGGCGGTGTGACGGGTGGTGTGGTGGGTGGTGTGACGGGCGGCGTGGTGGGTGGTGTGACGGGCGGCGTGGTGGGTGGTGTGGTGGGCGGTGTGACGGGCGGCGTGGTGGGTTTCGTAAGCTGAGGCTTGGCCTCAGTGATAATCCCCAGCTCCCGTGCTGCTCGCCTTGTGCCGCCCTTGAAGCCATTGATGACGTGCCCTAAATGCCGCTCTATCTTTTCGTGTACGAAGAGGATGCCGTGAATGTGGTCGGGCATGATACAAAGTCGTATGACTTCTATTTGAGGGTAATAGCGCGGAATGCCAAACCATTCATCCCTCACCCGTTCACCCCACGGCGACAGTACCACATGTGGCTTGTCAGGACCTTCTTGGACGTCGGCCCTGCCAGCCAGCGTCCCCAGCAACGGCCTGCGCCCTTCGATGGCTACCGTAACAAGATAGATGCCGCGCTCTGTGTAGTTGTTGACCTCCGAGCGACGTTTCATGGAGGGTTTCTTACCCTGTGTCCACTGCTTGTGGCTGTTGTCATGATCTCCCATATCGCATGCAAAGATAAACAAAAACGACGTAATAGTTGCATAATCAAGATAAAAATGTTACCTTTGCACGGTTAATCCGAAATAGTAAATTACTGAGATGGCAAAGAAAGACGGCGAGCTGACTCCGATGATGAAACAGTTTTTCGACTTCAAGGCGAAGTACCCTGAGGCCGTACTGCTGTTTCGCTGTGGCGACTTCTACGAGACCTACTGCGAGGATGCCGTCATTGCCGCACAAATTCTCGGCATCACGCTGACCCACCGTAATAACGGCTATAACAAGGGCGACGAGATGGCGGGGTTTCCGCATCATGCCCTGGACACGTATCTGCCCAAGCTCATCCGTGCTGGTAAGCGCGTGGCCATCTGCGACCAGTTGGAAGACCCCAAGCTGACCAAGAAGCTCGTGAAGCGTGGCATCACGGAACTGGTGACGCCAGGTGTCGCCATGCAGGACACGGTGCTGAACTACAAGGAGAACAACTTCCTCTGTGCCGTACATTTTGGTAAGGCGGCCTGTGGCGTCTCGTTCCTCGACATCTCGACGGGTGAGTTCCTGGTGGGTGAGGGCACCTACGACTACGTGGAGAAGCTCATCGGCAACTTCCAACCCAAGGAGGTGCTATATGACAAGGAACGCAGGCACGACTTCGAGCGTTATTTCGGTACACGCCTCGTGACCTTCCAGCTCGACGACTGGGTGTTTACTGAGCAGACGGCTCACCAGAAGCTCTATAAGCACTTCAACGTCAAGTCGCTGAAGGGCTTTGGTGTCGACCACCTGAAGAGTGGTACCATCGCCGCAGGCGCCATCCTGCAGTATCTTGACCAGACGCTGCACACCCAGATAGCCCACATCACGACGCTGGCTCGCATTGAGGAGGAGCGCTATGTGCGCTTGGACAAGTTTACCATCCGTTCGCTGGAACTCATTCAGCCCATGCAGGAAGACGGCAAGTCGTTGCTTGATGTCATCGACAAGACCGTGTCACCGATGGGTGGCCGTCTGCTGCGTCGTTGGCTGGTGTTCCCCCTGAAGGACGAAGGCCCCATCAATGCCCGTCTGGATATCGTCGAATACTTCTTCCGTGAGCCAGGTTTCCGAACCATTATTGACGAACAGCTGCAGCATATCGGTGACTTGGAGCGTATCGCGTCGAAGGTAGCTACAGGACGTGTGTCACCCCGTGAGATGGTACAGCTGAAGACAGCCCTCAAGGCCATTGAGCCCATCAAGTATGCCTGTCTCAATACCGCCCATGGTGAGGCCGATGGTTCTGCTATCAGCAAAATCGGCGAACGCCTGGATCTCTGCGAGGAGCTGCGCCAGCGTATTGAGCGCGAAGTACAGAACGACCCGCCCCAGCTGGTACAGAAGGGTGGTGTCATCCGCGATGGTGTCAATGCCGAACTCGACGAGTTGCGCCGTATCGCCTACAGCGGCAAGGACTACCTTTTGCAGATTCAGGAGCGTGAAGCCCGCGAGACGGGCATCCAGTCGCTGAAGATAGGCTATAACAACGTCTTCGGCTACTACCTGGAGGTGCGCAACACCTATAAGGACAAGGTACCGCAGGAGTGGGTGCGCAAGCAGACGCTGGCCCAGGCCGAGCGTTATATCACGCAGGAGCTGAAGGAGTACGAAGAGAAGATACTGGGTGCCGAGGACAAGATACTCTCATTGGAGGCACAGCTCTTTGGTGAGCTCGTCATTGCTGCCCAGGCCTTCATACCGCAGGTGCAGCAGAACGCCAATGTCATAGCCCATCTGGACTGCCTGCTCTCTGCTGCCAAGACGGCCGAAGAAAACCATTATGTCCGTCCGGTCATCGACAGCAGCGACGTCATCGACATCCGTCAGGGCCGCCATCCCGTCATCGAGACCCAGTTGCCGGTGGGTGAGCGTTATGTGCCTAACGACATCCTGCTCGACCAGGAGCGCCAGCAAATCGTCATCATCACAGGTCCCAATATGGCGGGTAAGTCGGCCTTGCTGCGTCAGACGGCACTCATCACGCTGTTGGCACAGATCGGTTCCTTTGTACCGGCAGAGAGTGCCCGCATCGGACTGGTTGACAAAATCTTTACTCGTGTGGGTGCTTCCGATAATATCTCGTTGGGTGAGTCGACCTTCATGGTGGAGATGACCGAGGCCTCTAATATATTAAATAATGTGACGCCGCGCTCATTGGTGCTTTTCGACGAGCTGGGACGTGGTACCTCCACCTACGACGGCATCTCGATAGCCTGGGCCATCGTCGAGTATCTGCATGAGCAGCCTAAGGCCAAGGCTCGTACGCTCTTCGCCACCCACTACCACGAGCTGAACGAGATGGAGAAGAATTTTTCACGTATCAAGAACTACAACGTCTCCGTGAAGGAGGTCGATGGCAAGGTCATCTTCCTGCGTAAGCTGGAGAAGGGTGGCTCAGAACATTCCTTTGGTATCCACGTGGCTGAAATCTCTGGTATGCCCAAGAGCATCGTGAAGCGTGCCAACGTCATCCTGAAGCAGTTAGAGGCCGATAATGCCCAAGTGGGTACCGTTGGCAAACCCACTGCCGAGATTGCCCAGAGTCGTGAGGGCATGCAGCTCTCGTTCTTCCAGCTCGACGATCCCGTCCTTTGTCAGGTGCGTGACGAGATCCTCGGTCTCGATGTCAATAACCTCACGCCCCTTGAAGCACTCAACAAGCTCAACGACATCAAGAAAATCGTCTCAGGAAAGTGATAATGATTACGAATTAGAGAATTTCTATTGGGTTGCATCTTTTGTTATTATCACGAATTAGAGAATTAGAGAATTTTTATTATTTGAGGGGGAGCATCTAAAGATGCTTTGAATTTAGCGAATGGGCTGCGCGTAGTCTCTTCTCTAATTCTTTGACCTAAAGGTACAAAGTGTGGCGTTGCAATCTCTGGTCGCTTGCGACCTCTAAAATTCTCTAATTCTCTAATTCTTGATAATAAAAAAGGTGGGAATGTTTATACTTTTATTTGACTCTCTTTGCTTTCAGCATACAGACGACGCCAAGGATGATGAACGGGATGGAGAGGATCTGTCCCATGTCGAGGGGCAGCGAGGCCTCGAAGGCTTCTTGGATCTCCTTGGTGTACTCGATGAAGAAGCGGAACGTGAAGATGTACGTCAGGCAGAAGCCGAAGTACCAGCCAGTGCCGACGGTGAGGGCTGAGGGCTGGGGGCTGAGGGCTGAAGTCTTGACAGGGTTGTTCTTCTTGTATATCGTCCACATGATGGCAAAGAGGATGCCGTAGGCGATGGCTTCGTAGAGCTGTCCGGGATGGCGCGGCATCATGTCGACACGTTCGAAGATGAATGCCCAGGGCACGTCTGTCACCTTACCGATAATCTCGCTGTTCATGAGGTTGCCCAGTCGGATGAAGCATGCCGTGCTACCTGTCGCTATGGCAATGTTGTCAAGTACCGTCCAGATGCTGAGCTTGGTCTTCTTCACATACAGCCACAGGGCAATCATCAGGCCCAGCGTACCACCGTGTGATGCCAGTCCCTGATAGCCCACGAACTTCCAGCCGCCATCGGCCATGAAGTGGATGGGTAGAATCATCTCTACCAGTCCCTTGACGGATGTCAAGAAGTGGTCAGGCTCGTAGAAGATACAATGTCCCAGTCGTGCTCCCAGCAGGATGCCGATGAAGCAGTAGATGAACAGCGGGTCGAACAGCTCGTCCTTGATCTTCTGCTCCTTATACAGTCGCTTAACAATCAAGTACGCCAATGCCAGACCAATCAGCCAGCACAGTCCGTACCAGCGAAACGGACCAAGACTTAATTCAGGATTCCAGGAAATGTATGATATGATGTTCATGTTTCTGTCACGAATTAGAGAATAATTATTTTTTTGTTATCACGAATTAGAGAATTAGAGAATTTTTAAATTAGGGGTTCTTATCAAAGAATTAGAGAATTTTTTTATAATTGGGACGATTAGGAATGAATTTGTATTCTAAACTAGTAGTGCCAAAGTTCAGTAAAAGACCTAACTGTTGATTACCGACATGTAAATAATTTATGAGTTGTGATTCAAATTCACCTGTAATTTCAGAATATGCTTTTAATTCAACACCAATTAATCCATAGCAGAGAAAGTCATAGAAAAAATCATGTTCAAGTACAACTCCATGAAAGGTAAGTGTAATATGTTTCTCTCTTTCGTAAGGAATGTCGTTCTCCTTTAATAATACCTCAAAGGCGTCTTGGTAAACCTTTTCCTTGAATCCACAACCTAATTCACGATGCAGTTGCATCGCAATTCCTAACAATTGTTTTGATTCCTCTTTATAGAGAAAGTTAGGCAACATAAAATTCTCTAATTCTCTAATTCGTGATAATAAAAACTAGACGTTGAAGCGGAAGTGCATGATGTCACCGTCTTGGACGACGTACTCCTTGCCCTCGACAGCCAGCTTGCCAGCTTCGCGGACGGCGGCCTCGGAGCCATACTGGATGTAGTCGTCGTACTTGATAACCTCGGCGCGTATAAAGCCCTTCTCGAAGTCGGTATGGATGACGCCAGCGCACTGGGGAGCCTTCCAGCCCTTCTTATACGTCCAGGCCTTGACCTCCATCTCACCGGCGGTGATGAATGTCTCGAGGTTCAGCAGGGCGTAGGCCTTCTTGATGAGGCGGTTGACGCCGCTCTCCTCCAAGCCCAGCTCCTCTAAGAAAAGCTGCTTGTCCTCGTAAGACTCCAACTCAGCGATGTCCTCTTCCGTCTTGGCGGCAATGACCATCGCCTCGGCACCCTCTTCCTTGGCCAGCGCCTCCACCTTCTGCGTGAAGGCGTTGCCGCTCTTGGCGTCAGCCTCGCCGACATTGCAGACGTACAGTACGGGTTTTGCCGTCAACAGGAAGAGGTTACGGGCGCAGTCCTGCTCGTCCTTCGTTTCAAACTCCACGATACGGGCGTTCTTGCCCTGCTCCAGCACCTCCTTATAGGCCTTCAGCACCGTCACCTCCACCTTGGCGTCCTTGTTGCCGGCGGCAGCGGCCTTCTCGGTCTTGGCCAGACGGCCCTCGATGGTCTCCAGGTCCTTCAGCTGCAGCTCCGTGTCGATAATCTCCTTGTCGCGGATGGGGTCGATGGTCCCGTCGACGTGGGTGATGTTTTCATCCTCGAAGCAGCGCAGCACATGAATGATAGCGTCCGTCTCGCGGATGTTTCCGAGGAACTTGTTGCCAAGACCTTCACCCTTCGAGGCTCCTTTCACCAGTCCGGCGATATCCACGATTTCACATGTTGCCGGTACGATGCGTCCTGGATGTACCAGTTCAGCGAGTTTGGTCAGTCGCTCGTCGGGCACGGTAATCACGCCCACGTTGGGTTCTATCGTACAAAAGGGAAAATTCGCTGCCTGTGCCTTGGCACTCGACAGGCAGTTGAACAACGTAGACTTACCCACATTGGGCAGTCCCACAATACCACATTTTAATGCCATTTTCTAATAAACGTTTATTTTCGGCTGCAAAGTTAGTGCAAATAAACTAAAAAGCCAAATCTTTGGAAACGAATTATTTTTAGGGGGGAAAGAAATAGCCAGAAATTAACCAGAAATTAATATTTATGTTCAATTCATGGCAATTTCTTTCTTATAACCCATTTGGGTTTAATTCTCAAATTCTCAAATTCGTGATAAAAACAAAACCGGGAGTCCCTGGTGGGGACCCCCGGTCATATAGAGGTTAATGATGGTGGTGGTTACTTGACCACGATCTTTTTACCATTGTGGATATACAGGCCCTTAGCTGTGGGCTGGTCGATGCGTACACCCTGCATGTTGTACCAAGCGCCGTCGCCGTACTTGTCGGCAATAGTCTGGGCGTCGATAGTCTTGATCTCGGTGTACTCATTGTCATCCTTCAGCCAGCGCGGGTCGCCGATAGCGTTCTCTCTCTGTACTGAACCAGCAGCCAGCGTGAAGTTGCCGCGGAATGTCTCGTCGTATACGCCCGGTTCGTCGGTGTAGCTTACGATGTTCCACTTCGGGAAGATAGCCGTGACCTCAGTCTCAGCCAGCGGGTTCAGGTATGAGCCGCTCACTTCCTCTACGGGATCGCCGGTGCTCTCATCCGTGTTGATCAGCAGGCCGTTATCGTTGGTCCACATGAACGAGTTGTACTGAACGAGATAAGTCGGGTTAGCACTTGCCTGACCACCATCCAGACCCTTACAGAACTGGTTCTGCTTACCGCAGTCGAGGATGACGTTGTTCTTAACGGTGAACGACAGCCATGACTGACCCTTCTGAGCCAGAGAGAATGTGTTCTTCTTGTAAGCCATGTTGTAGAGCGTTGAGTTCTCGATGAAGAACTTCTGCTTTTCTACACCAACCTGATTAGCCTTCGGACCGCTCTGTGAGCTGAAGATTGAAGCCTCGTGCTTCACCTTACCGTAGATGGTAGAGTTGCTGATGGTGAAGTTCTCTACGAAGGTACCGCTGCCACCGCCATTCTCGAAGTTGAACGGAATCTTGCTGGCAACGTACTCAGCGATACAGTGGTCGAAGTTGAAGTATTCGATGAGATACTTCAGGGCGTTACCGTGGAACAGCGGCTGCGGCATAGCGCTGAAGATGATACCCTGGAAGTCCACTCTATAGATAGAGGTGAAGAATCCATTTTCGTTCATCATTTCAGGTATGTAGTTCTTGTAGATCTGTACCAGCGGGGTCTTGAGGTTCGAACCGTCTACGATAGCCGGGTTCTCGTTGTCACCGATGATGCTGATGGCAGCGTTGGTGCGCAGCGAACCAGAAACGGTGTAGTGAGCGCCGGGCTTCAGGATGAGCTTGATGTAAGCGGGATTCGGGCTGTCCTTCAAGTAGTCGTTCAGGAACCATGTGAGGTCTGTTGCCGAACCATCGGGCACACCGTCAGCATTTCTACCGAGGAACTCGGGAACTTCGACGTCGACGGCAGGTGTCTGTGCAGTCACCTTAGCGACAATCTGGAAGGTAGTGGTAGCACTGCCAGTGAAGTTGTTGCCTTCGAGCTCGTTGGCAGTCACAGTGACAGTGTACGTGTTAACGTCCTTGCCGCTGTTGCCGCTTACCTCGTAGTACTGCGGGTCAACCAGCAGAGAGACATCGCCTTCGCCGCCATAGACCTCAACGACGTTGACGGTCTGAATCTCCTCATTGTAGATGAGCAGAGTCTCGTCGAGTACGACGGTCTTCAGCGGAGCCTTCTTGATGACGTAGGTAGCAGTCTGTGTGCCGGCATAGTTGCCCTTACCGGTAGCGGTGACGATGACAGTACCAGCGTTGATGCAGGGGCTGAATGCCAGTGTGTAGTCAGTACCCTCTACGAGTGTGGTCTCGCCGTCCTTGACGGTAACGGTCGGCTTTTGCTCCTGTCCGTTGTATGTGAACTCCTCAGGAACCAGAGTGATGGCGAACAGCTGTGCGTCAGCAGGAATAATGCTGAACTGAGCCGTTACGCTACCCTGATAGTTACCCTGACCGGTAATCGTTGCGGTGTAGTTGCCTACGTTGGTGGCCTTGTTGTTGGTCACGACGTAGCCCTCAGCGGGAACTACCAGCTCGCCAGCCAGTACCTGGTTGATCACAGGGCTCTGCTCCTGCTGGTTGTAGACGAGGTTGGTCTCTACGAACGTAGCAGCAGTGATGGTAGCCTTGAAGATGTTGAACGTAACCTGGATTTCGCCGGCGTAGTTCTCACCGATACCAGTGATGGTAGCCGTAGGAGCGTTGTCGTCGGTAGCCAGAGCAGCGTTGGTGTTGTTGCTGTAGGTGACGGTGTAGTCTACACCCTCTTCCAGCGTTACCTCACCATCCTTGACGACGACGGTCGGCGTCTGGGGCTGCTGGTTGTAGGTGACGTCAGCCACAGTGACGGTGATGTCAGGATTGCTCATGGTCTTGATGTAGAATGCGTTCACCTCGACATTGGCTGCAGGCATGGTGAAGTGCCACTCGTTCTCAGCACCAGTCACCTCAACGTCCTTCAGCATGCCAGGACCGCGCATGGGAGACATAGCCTCGCCCCACTCGGTGAATGCCATAGCGGTCACCTTCTTGGTAGCCCAGCCGTCATTAGGAGTCACCATAACGGTCACCTGGTCGTTCTCGTTGGCATCGGTCACCACAGCACCGCTACGCATGTAGGTCAGTGTACCATGCTCGTTGATACCGTCAATGATCTGGTATTGACCAGGAGTAACGGCACTAGTAGGGGTCAGCTCGATGTCGTCAATAGCCATGATGTACTGGTCGTTGCAGTTGA
Source organism: Prevotella sp. (assembly GCA_016286995.1). Taxonomy (GTDB): domain Bacteria; phylum Bacteroidota; class Bacteroidia; order Bacteroidales; family Bacteroidaceae; genus Prevotella. Next base: position 17,090 of record JAEEVA010000038.1, on the reverse strand, counting down.
AGTGACGGATGGCCACATAGCCCTCACCAGAGAATGCGCTCAGGTCGACGGTGTACTCATACCAAGTACCGATTCGCATGATTGCACGTTGTGCACCACCTGCAACGACACGCTTTGGACCGTCGAATGCGGGAGCAGCCGTCAGCGTCCACTCGTTAACCTTCTGGAAGTCTGCGGGATTGGTATTGCTTCCCGTTGAAACAAACACGCCGAAGTGGTCAGCAGGATAGCTGGCATCGGTAGCAGCAGCATAGAACTTGATGCTGGCTCCAGGACCCAGGTTCACCTGCGGTGATACCAAGTATTCGTCAGGAGTAAGGGCACCGATACCGTTGATGTATGAACCGCTGCAGACAGCGTCTGTACCAGACTTATACCAGTCAAGGGCCATACTTGCATAGTAAGTCCATGTAGTGGGAATTTGACTGGTGAGCGTCCATGTATATCCATCGTTATTGGCATCGATGGTCGTCCAGCCTTGCAGTGAGTGGTCGTCGAAATCATAGAGCGTACCATCTCCTGGTGTTGGAGGTGTCGGAGGTGTTGGAGGTGTAGGTTCACCAATGGCATATACACCGACGAGGTTGGGACTCTGCTGTACATTGCCGATGAAGCACAGCTGTCCATTGATGGTGGCGACATGGCAACCACCTGCTGAACCACTTGCGAAACCAGGAATGGAAGAAAGATCGAAGATAGAAGTCGAGTTGAGGGTCTCGGTAGTGATGTTGTAGTCTAAAACACCATTGGTACTGTTGTTAGCCTGTAGAATGTGTTCCTCGCCCTCCTCATCTACGTAATAGGCGATATCAGAAACGCTTTCTGCATAGGTACCCGTCTTGACCTGCACACCGCTGCGGTTGTAGAGAGCCAGAGGTCCCTCCCAGTTACCGACAACCCAGAAGCCATCGCTGGTGGAGTCGTAGGTAATACCACGGGCATTCATACCAATGCTGATGGTACTAACCAGCGTCTTGTTGGTGAAGTCCATCTGATAGATGGTGTTGCCGTTAGCTACACCATAAACATAGGTACCATCGAAGGTAAGACCACGACATGTTCCTGCACCAGTGATTGCGAAACCTTCAATAAAATTACCTTGAAGGTCATATTTACAGAATTGATACTCTGCACTAGAATATCCCCAGTTAGAGGTATAGAAGTATGTACCATCCGTAACAATACCGTATTGTCCACCTTCATAAGCGTTGAAGGTCAGAACCAGGTCGCCGATGCCGGCAGCAGCTCTCAGTGGCATTTGCGGAATGGCAAAAGACGGAGTCGTAGCCGTAAACGGACTGACCTCGGCACAATTTGCGTTATACGCAGCCTGCGCCCATACACCCGTCGTCGCAATGAGGGCGACGAGCATCATGAATAATCTTTTAATCGTTTTCATATTATAGTAATCTTTTGTGTTTACTCTGTTTCGTGTAAGCTCGCCCATGCCCGTTAAGGCATGAGCAAGCTCTGTTATAGTGTTTACTTGATCACGACTTTCTTGCCATTGATAACGTAGACACCCTTCTGAGTAGGAGCACCCTGGAGACGGCGACCGTTCAGGTCGTACCAGACGCCATTCTCAAGAGCAGAACCCTTGACGACGGTGTCGATGCCTGTGGCCTCGCCATCCAGCACGATAGGACGAGCATTCTTCGGAGCATCCTTCGTCAGCTCAATCCAGCACTTGTTGGCACCGATGGTACCAGCGGAGCGTACCCATACGAAGTTCTGACCAGTGCAGACGTAGTAGTCCTTAGCGGCCATCTCATCTTCGGTGAAGGTCTTGGCGTCGAGTGTACCCTTGAACTCGGCGGCTGTCGTGACGGTGCCGACAGTGATGCCAAGCTCGTCGGCATAGCTGAGCCATACGGTCTTGTCGGCGTCAGTGCCGTTGTAGATCAGCATCGGCGTCTCGTTAGGCACGACGGTCTCCTCGGTGACGTTGACAGCATTGTCGGTGACAGAGCTGACGGTCATCAGCTGTACGTCGGTGTCGTAGGTCATGATGGCCTTGTCGGTGTAGTAAGTGATGTATGCACCGGCAGGAACCGTTATTTCAGTACCCGGATGCTCTATCGTGTAGTTCAGCGTCACGTTGCCGTTAGGCATTGTGAACGAGATATTGTCAAGAGTGACGGTGAGATCTTCGATAGCGACTGGCTCGGGAGCACTGCCGCCAGTTTGCATGTTCAGGATAATCTGATCCTTATAGTTCATGAGAGTACCATTGTATGCCGGATTCTCAGGATCGTAGTTTGTGTCATCGCTGTAAACACGGATAGCCTGATTTGGTGCATCGTACACCTTGAATGACCCACCGCTAATCCAGCTTCCCGTGTTATCATCCACGATGACAGCCAGATTGTCTACACCATTGTAGTTGAATGGTGTGTCGAACGTAATGGTCGTCCAGTCTCCAGCAGCAAATGTTACCTCGCCGCTGAACACCTTATCACTTGCTGTGACGGCAATCCAGTCAGTGTTATCAGCAAAGGCATCCTTTCTGGTGTGAACCAGATAGATGTCAATATTTCTCGTTCTTTCTGTAAGAGCATTGAAAGCAATGCTATTGATGTTACCAGGCGAACCACCGGCTGCAGCAATTTCTTCTACCGTGTAAATCTGCTGGGTCAGTGAGTAATTGTAGAGGGTATAGGAAGGCAGATAAGAGCTGGTTTGATCACCCTCACCAATCTGGACGTCTGCAGCAGCACCGCCGCCAGCACTATAGGTGAACGTTGTCTTCGGAATGAAGTCGCGTACATTGAGACTTACATCATCAAGAGAAGTATAGCTGTAACCCTGCACGCTGGCTCCTGTTGCTTCAGTACCATAGAAAGCGGCACTCTTATAGTTTCCTTCCTCTATGTTATATATACCAATGAGCAAGTTGCCGCCATTGTACTGGTATGGAGTCGTGAACTCAATGTCCATGGTCTCACCAGTGGCATCAAGCGTACCCTCATAAACAACGGTTGCACCCTCTAAACCAGAGTAAGCACCGAGCGTGGTCTCAGACACTTCCTTCATGAACACCTTGAATGTTGAAGTCCAAGGCCCACTAGCACTTAAGGCCAGATAGAACTTCATGGCATTAATAGTACTGCCGGCCATCGCTGTAAGCTCAGAAGCAGGCATCACTGTTTCACACTTCAGGTAAGCGTCGGCATAGAATCCATAGACAGGAACATAACCGTTCGATGCCGATCCGTCGTAGACTGTCAAATCACCACCGGCACCGCCGCCGCCACCACCTGCGGGCTGAACGTAAGTAGCAGAAACGTTGCTGAACTTGTAGCCGGGAAGTGTGGCGAGTTCTACCTGAGAGCCAGCGGGAACATCCTGCAGCGTGCCGCTGGCACTGATGACATCAGTGACGTCGCTGCCATTAACTTCAACGGTAGCCTGACCATTCTGGATAGAGAACTCACCATCGGTAGCGAACTTGATGTTCTTACCAATCTCGCGAATGCTGTACGAAATGGTGACGTCGTTCTCGGGCATCGTGAACGAAGCATTAGTGGCGTTGGCATCCGTCGTTATTGTAGTACCGTCGCTGGCAGAAATCTGGTCGAACTTGTAGTCCTTCTTGACTTTGATAGCAACCTCTGAACCCGATTGAACAGTGAGCTTGCTGTCAGCATCGAGAGTGGCATCAGTGCCATCAACGGTAACGGTAGCAAAACCGTTCTCGATGGTGTTAGGAATTGTACCACTGAAGGTTACAACAAACGAGTAAGGATTAATCACATACCAGAAGATTTCCGATGCATGCTCATCACCACCACCACGATAGATGCTCTGGATACCGATGCGGTTCCATGTGCTGAAGTCCATGTTCAGGTAGAGTCGAGTGTTGAAAATGTCCCAGTCGTCTGTGAAGTTGTACGGAATCTCCGTCATGTTCTCAGTCAGTTTGGTATAGAGATCGGTGGTCAACGTAAGAGGAGTTGCCGTATGGTCTACTTCATAGTAATACTTATATGAGAGCTTGCTAGCCTTCAAGGGATTACCGTCCTCGTCCTTGAGAGGAATGTTGACATCAACAACGTCGTAACCGCCAACTTGACCAAAATAGGTAATCTCCGGCTGAGCGGGAGTTGCGGCAACGTCAGGAACAGGTACGAACTGGACAGAACTGAAAGCCAAGTAATAATCAAGAGTCAGCCAAGCACCATTAATCAGCATAAAGGCAGGATCGGTCTTGCTATAGATGCCCGTCTCGCTGTCGAAGGTCATCGTCATAGTGGGTTGAATATTACCAGACCCGTCGCAAGCAGAGAAGAACCATTCATAGCCAGACATGGGGACAGGATTAAAGTGCTGGCCAGTGGGGAATGTCACCGTAGTGCCAGAGAGTGTACCCTTGATCCATGCGTCGGGCCAGTCTTGGCAGACGCCCTTCACCCAAACATCGTTACCGTCAACGGCAATATAGACAGGAATGCGATAGTCGTCGAGATCATTATCATTAGAATCAAAACCGACAGCTACCATCTGATATTCGACAGCAATCTCCTCAATGCCTGTAGGCGGTGTCAGAGGATCGGGAGCACCACCACGAATAATGTAAGTGATCAAATTGTACCAAGCATAAGCATACGCTTCATTTGCTTTACCATTTTCAAGAAGCATCATACCACTGGGCCAGGTCATAGTACCATTTGTGGCGTCGTAGGCCACTGTCACTGATGATGCCAAGGAACCAGTATTAGTATCATAAACGACAAAGTAGACGTCGCTACTACCAACAGCTCCATAATACTGACCAGATTCAAATGTAATGCTGTTGCCATCAGCGCTCAGCGTACCCTTAACCCATGCGTCCGATATATAGAAGCCGAAGCCTTGTACATAGACATCGTTGCCATCAAAACCAACCTGAATGGTTGTTTCAACATTAGCAGAATTGGTACCATCAGTAATTCTGCCGGCAAATGTCCAGTCCTCAGTCATCAGGGTTGATGGAGGCGTGACAACCTCAGGAACGATGACAGGTTCTGCTTCACCTAAAGCCACATTCTTCACAGCGAAGAAGTCACCGGTAGGATTGACGCTGCCGTCCTTGGTGTATGACCAAGTTAAGGTATGCGTACCTGCAGTCAGATTGACAGAATAGCTTTCCCAATCGGTGTTATGACCACCATATTTAAACTTTTCTGTGCCATCAACAGAGAATACACACGCGTCCCAAGCAGTGCTTGTTCCTTCACCGCTTGCAATAAAGTCGAACGACAGTGCTCCGTCTTGGGTCAGTGTCACCTCAGCAGTCAGGACACATGATGAGCTTGCGACGCCGGAATTGGTGCTTTTGGCACAAGCTACATCGTTAAGCACTGCAGGCTCCCAAACATAGTCGCCAGTAGACTCAAAATGCAGGGTACCGCCATCGGCATTGAGTGCTGCATCCAAGCTTGCGGGAACATCGGTCTTGGGAGCACGGGAAGCGCCCTTCTTAGTACCGAAGCTCTTTGGCCTTAACATCTCAGGTGATACCTGATCATTTGTCTTCTGCCACATCTCTGGAAGGGCATTAGATGTGAAATGGAATGCGCCGAAGTAGTCCTTCGTCAGCTTGCCAAGACGTGCAACCTCCTTCATCTGTTGATTAGGCGTCGTCACGTGCTGCTTAGCAGCTGGTTTCTGCGCAAACGCAACAACTGACATCATAAGCAATGCCAGAGTCAAGAAAGTAAAATTCTTTGTTCTCATTGTTGTTTTGTTTTTAAAGTTATACATAAATTAATTAATAAAAATTATCACGTTTTAGAGAATTTCTTTTTTTCTTATACGGCACGCCGGCATAGAACGTCTTGATGGCGTCGATGAAGGTATAGACGAGCGACGTCTTATCCACATACAAGTGACCTTGTGTGCGGAGCTTTTCGAAGCTCTGGATGCCTACCGGATATTTTCTCTTAGTCGTCATTGGTTTCAAACGCTTTGTTTTTGTTGCTTTACGGGCGTAATACGGTGCAAAGATACATATTTATTTTGGAAAACCAAACATTTTGATAAAAAAAGTTATCATTTCGGCCATTTTTACAATAATCAGGAATAAATATGCGCGTTTCGCGAGAAGGTTAGAACCACGAATGACCTTTTTTAAGGAAAGAAATTGCCGTAATAACCATAATTATCTCATAATATCAGTTGTTATTACGGGTAAAATTACGATTATTATGGCAATTTCTTTCTTACAACCATGACAATTGTAGAATAAAAGACAACCAGAACAACTGAGGACAACAGAAGACAGAAAAGAAACTAAACTGATTCGTTTCCTTAAGCGATAGGGCCCCTGCTGATTCGTCTCCATGCCCCCTTAGGTAATGGTTTGAGAGGACGGAGGAAGCGACCCGTCTGGACGGCATAAGCGATGAGTTTGCACGGAGGAAACTAAAGGTTTACTGGCAGGAAACTCATGCGGAGCGCCCGCCCAATATATGCAGTGCGCCCGCTCAACAATCGTTGTGCGGGCGCTCAGTATATGCGGAGCGAAGGGTCGGCATGTATTCCGGATGTGAAATAATCTAGGTCGCGAAAACAGGAACACAATCCTTTCTTGTTGCAAAGATACAAAAAAAAGATTGAAAATGCAAGGATTTCCTCATTTTTTTCATCCTCCTCTTCTATCTTTTTCTTTTTATCACTAATTCTTTGACCTAAAGGTACAAAGTGTGGCGTTCTCTCTTTGAGAGTGTGGCGTTGCAATGCAATAGAATGAGTGGGCTGAAGGCCCTTGCCTATTCGCCGAAGATACTCTTCAGGCGGTTGTGCAGAGCCTTGCCACGAAGGGCGCGGTCGATGATTTTTCCCTGTGGGTCGATCAGGATGTTGTCGGGAATGGCATCAATCATATAGACAGGAGCGGCGGCACACTTCCAGCCTTTTAGGTCGGAAATCTGCAACCACGGCATTTGGAGTTGTCCGACGGCCTTTACCCATGCTTCCTTTTTCTGGTCGAAGGAGACGCCGATGACCTCGAAGCCCTTGTCGTGGTACTTGTTGTAGGCATTGAGCACGTTGGGCATCTCAGCACGGCAGGGACCGCACCAGGAGGCCCAGAAGTCGACAAGCACCCACTTGCCTTCGCCGACGAGTTCGCTGATTTTGTGCATGTTGCCATCGGGGTCGGCCATCTCCAGGTCGGTATACTGCTGACCGACGAAGGCGTTCTTCGGGCTCTCCTCGGTTTTCATGATGCTGGCAATGGTGTCACGCGACTTAGCCAGCATGGGATGGTTGGCAAAGGCCACCTTCTCCGCCACGAGTTTGTCGTACTCCGCGATGCCGTTGTCGTAGAAGTAGAGCTCGGCGAAGGCCAAGGGAATCAGCGTGTTGCGTTCCTTTTTGAATATCTCGTTGGCGAAGTCCAGCTGTCCGTCAATCACCTTGTTCATGCTGTTCATGACTTCTTCGGCATGAGCCTGCAGTTCGTCCTGTGTCTTCTTGGAGAGTTCTTTCATCAGGGCTCTGTGGGGGATGTCCATCTCAAGTTCGTACTGCGTCAGACGCTCATTCAGCGGCGAGCCCTTCAGGGTGCTGTCGTTGATGTTGATGGTCACTGGTGTGCCGTCGTTGAAGAATACCGTTGTCCACTTCTTTTTCTCTGCCATGATGCCCATCATCGCATCCTTGTCGGCAGTGCCCTTGAACGAGAACCTGCCTTTGGCAACCACCGTGCTGTCGACGGCCTTGTCGGTCAGTTTGTCTATCAGATAGACTTTCTTGTCATTGTCCGTGTATGTTCCACTGACGGAATACTTCACCTGCTGTGCCATTGTAGGCATCGCTGTAGCCAGAATTGCTGCCAACAAATAATTTCTCTTCATATTCTTCACTTTTCACTATTCACTTTTACCTTTTGGCTTTTTCGGCTGCAAAGGTACAACTTTTTGATGATTTTTTGTTTATAAAACCTAAAAATCGCTTACTTATGATATATTTAACTTAATAAAAGGTAGAAAAATGCTCAAATTTGCGGAATTGTGCGTAAATTTGCAGCCAAATTTGAATGAATTCAGACAAATGAGACTTTTTAAAACGATATGCATGCTGCTATTCGCACTGGTGCTGACGGCTTCGTGCCTGAACAGCAGCAACTCTTCGACGACGCTCTACTCGGACGCCGCCATCAGCGGTTTTTCAATAGGAACGCTGAAACAGATAGTACACACCACTACGCAGAATGGTGTCGATTCGACTTACATTGTCAAGGTGACGGGTAGCAACTATGAATTTCACATCGACCAGGTGAATCACCGCATCTACAACACCGACTCGCTGCCGGTGGGTACCGACTTGGAGCATATAGTGTGTACGGTGACGACGGTGTCGAACAGCGTCGTGACGATTTTGGACATGGAAGGCGACACCATTCGCCTGTATAACTCGACGGACAGCATAGACTTCTCGCAGCCTCGCAAGTTCATCGTACACTCCACCGACGGCACTGGCTGGTCAGAATATACGGTCAGCGTGAATGCCCATCAGGAGGAGGCAGACGAAATGAGATGGGAGCTGATGGACAACGCCACCGTGCCGACCGACGACCAGCCGGAGGTGCCCATGGAGGGCATCAAACGGATCATCGGCAGCTGTGCAACGGAAACCTATGCGCTGTCGACGGACAACAGGCTGATGGTGTGGCGCGATGGCAGTACCGAGTGGGAAGAGGAATGGCTCGACTCGGATGCCCAGCTGCTGCCCATGGAAGACCTGGCGCTGGCAAGCTATGCCATGCCGAAGGTGGACAATACGCTCTATGTGGTCATGATAGGCAACCGTTCAGTGGAACAATATCCGCAGGAGAAGATAGCCCGCGTGTGGCGCAAGATCGTGGACAACGACCCTTATGCCCCCAGGGGCTACTGGACGTATATGGAATGTACCGACGACGAACCTTATGCCCTGCCGCGGTTGAAGCACCTGTCGCTGGTGACTTATGACGACGCTTTGCTGGCGTTAGGCGGAGAAGGTGTCGGCGGGAACATCCAGGCACCTTGGTCGCAGTTCTACCAGAGTCGTGACAACGGCATCACGTGGAAATACAATAAGGTGTACCAGTTGCCCGAAGGTTTCGACTATTCGGCCACCAATGTGACCATGACGGTCGACGACGACCATTTCCTCTGGCTCTTCTGCGAGGGCACTGGCCAGGTGTGGCGAGGCAGGCTGAACAAACTGGGATGGGAGATAAAGAAGTAAGAAGTAAGAGGTAAGAGTGAAGAATTTGCTACCGCATAATAAGGCAAAGGTGACGTGGTTTGTGAAGGCGCTGTTGACAGCACTTTTCACCTGTCACTTCTCACTGATCACTACCTCGGCGCAGACCGAGCCGGAATATCGGTTGGAGATTGGCGGTGGCATCGGTGCTGTGACCTATCTGGGCGACTTCAACGGCGGACTGTTCAAAGAGATGCAGCCCATGGGTTCGCTCCTGGCGAAATACCGTTTCGACCCACGCCGTGCCGTGGCGCTGAACGTGAGCTACGGACAGCTGAAAGGCTCGGCGAAGAACGAGAAGACATACTATCCCGACTATCAGGACTATAGCTTCAAAAGCAGTCTGGTGGATGTGGGACTGAGATTTGAATACAACTTCTGGCCCTTCGGCACGGGACAGGAGTATCGCGGCGCCAAGCGACTGACACCTTATATCTTCGTGGGTGTCGGAGCAACGGTGGCCAAGCCCGACGAAACCGTCGTGGCTGTGAATGTGCCGCTGGGCGGAGGCATCAAATACAAGGTGGCCGATCGTCTGAACGTGGGTGTCGAGTGGGCGATGCACTTCAGTGGCAGCGACAAGCTTGACGGCGTGGCCGACCCCTATGGCATCAAAAGCAGCGGACTGTTCAAGAACACCGACTGCTACAGCCAACTGAGGTTGTCGCTGACCTACGACTTATGGGCAAGATGTAAAACGTGTCATAATGACCGAGAATAAATATGAATGACGAACAGAAAAATATTCCTCAGCATATTGCCATCATCATGGACGGCAACGGACGCTGGGCGACAGACCGCGGACTGGACAGGACCTTTGGCCATAAGGCAGGACTGGACACGGTCAAGAAGATTACGGCTGAGTGTGCCAAACTGGGTGTGAAATACCTGACACTCTATACGTTCTCGACAGAAAACTGGAACAGGCCGGCCTACGAGATTGAGGCGCTGATGGGTCTGGTACTCGGTTTCATTGAGATGGAGCTGTTTACCGACAACAACGTGAAGTTCAGGATGATCGGCGACCTGGGACGACTGCCGGAGAGCGTTCAGGAGAAGATTCACTACATGGAGAATCTGACCAAGGACAATGACGGCATGACGATGGTGGTGGCCATGAGCTACAGCAGCCGTTGGGAGATTACTAATGCCGTCAGACAGATAGTGGCTGCCGGCACCCGTCCTGAAGACATCACCGAGGAGTTCATCAGTCAGCACCTATGCACCAGCTTCATGCCAGACCCCGACCTGCTCATCCGTACTGGCGGCGAGTTGCGCATCTCAAACTACCTGTTGTGGCAGTGTGCCTATTCGGAATTTTACTTCTGCGACACCTACTGGCCTGACTTCGATGAGGCTGCGCTTCACAAGGCCATTGAGAGCTATCAGGGTCGTCAGCGCCGTTTCGGCAAGACCGAGGCACAGGTGGAGAGTGAAGAAGAAGTAAGAGGTAAGAATTAAGAAGTAAGAGGTGTCGCTTCGCGATTAGGAATTAAGAAGTAAGAAGTAAGAATTAAGAGGGAAGAATTTGCTACCGCTATAGAATAGATAATGATTATGCTAAATAAAACAATTAGTGAAAAGATGAAGCTCTGTTTGAGGATGAAGCGATTGTTGCTATGCGCAGCATTCTTCATTCTTAGCTCTTCACTCTTCACTTTAATGGCTCAGGACGTCATCGTCAATCCTGACATCTCGTATGCAGGAACAGCTCGTGAATGCGAGATTGGCGGCATCAGCGTCAAGGGTGTAGAAGGCTATGAGGACTATGTGCTCATCGGACTGTCAGGACTCTCTGTGGGACAGAAAATCAGCGTGCCGGGCAATGAGATTACCGAGGCCGTGAAGCGCTACTGGAAACACGGACTGTTCTCGAGGGCAGCGATTACCGCCGACTCCATTATTGGCAACAAGATTTATCTCTGCATCCATCTGGCCAGCCGTCCGCGCGTCAGCCGCATCAACTATATCGGTCTGAAGAAAGCCGAACGTGATGACATGGAAGCAAAACTGGGTCTGCTGAAGGGTGCACAGATTACGCCGAACATGATTGACCGCGCCAAGATTCTGGCCAAGAAATACTTTGACGACAAGGGTTACAAGAATGCTGAGATAGAGATTATCCAGCGTGATGATGTCACCAGCAAGAACGAGGTCATACTGGATGTCAGCGTCGACAAGAAGGCCAAGATGAAGGTACGCAAGATCATCTTCGAAGGTAATGACCAGTTGAAGGACTCGAAAATCAAGGGTTCGCTGATTTCAAAGGGTGCTTTCGGAAAAATCAATGAGGCAGGTAAGTTTAAGAACTTCTATAAGGCCAAGAAATTTACGCCCGAACGTTACGACGAGGCCAAGAAAGCCCTTATCGAGAAATATAATGAGCTGGGTTACCGCGATGCCACCATTCTGGAAGACTCGGTATGGACCGTCGATGACAAGCACGTCAACGTCTTCGTCAAGGTGGATGAAGGCCAGCGCTACTTCCTGCGTAACATCACGTGGGTAGGTAACACGGTGGTGACCAGCGACTATCTGGATCGCGTGCTGGGCATGAAGCATGGTGACGTCTACAACCAGAAACTCATGAAGAAGCGCCTGACGGAAGACGACGATGCCGTAGGCAACTACTATTGGAACAATGGTTACCTGTTCTATCAGCTCGACCCGACAGAGGTGAATATCGTGGGCGACAGCATAGACCTTGAGATGCGTATCCGTGAGGGACAGCAGGCACATATCAGTCATGTCCGCATCTTTGGTAACGACCGCCTGTACGAGGAGGTGGTGCGCCGTGAGTTGCGTACCAAGCCCGGCGACCTGTTCTCGAAGGATGCCATCCAGCGTTCAGCACGTGAACTGGCGTCTATCGGACACTTCGACCCTGAAAAGGTAAACCCCGACATCAAGCCCAACTACGAGGACGGCACGGTGGATATCAACTGGGAACTGGAACAGAAGTCGAACGACCAGTTGGAGTTCTCGTTAGGCTGGGGCCAGACGGGTATTATCGGTCGTGTGGGTATCAAGCTGAACAACTTCTCCATGCGTAACCTCTTCGGCAAGAACCGCATGAAGCGAGGCATCATGCCTATCGGTGACGGTGAACAGCTGTCGCTGTCGCTACAGTCAAACGGTAGCTACTACAGTTCCGTATCAGGAGGCTACAGCACGGGATGGTTTGGCGGCAAGCGTCCTAACTCGTTCAGCTTCAGTGCATTCTTCTCGAAGCAGAGCGACATCTCCAGCACCTACCGCAACTCGGCATGGATGAACAACTACTATAATTATTATGGTGGTATGGGTATGTATAACAGCAGCTACTACGACTATACGTCACTCTACGACGATGACAAATATATCAAGCTGTTTGGTGCCAGCATCGGATGGGGTAAGCGTCTGCGCTGGCCTGACGACTATTTCAACCTGTCGCTGGCGTTGTCGTACACCCGCTATATCCTGCAAGACTGGAACTACTTCCTGATAGCCAACGGTAACTGTAACAACATCAACCTCGGCATCACCCTGTCGCGTGTCTCAACAGACAACCAGCTCTTCCCACGCCGTGGTTCAGAGTTCATGGCATCGCTGACCATCACACCGCCCTGGTCGGCCTTCGACAACAAGGACTACAAGAATCTGGCCTCGGCTGAGACCTACAAGACAGACATCGACCGCTATAACGATGAGCTGCAGGAGAAGTACCGCTGGATAGAATACCATAAATGGAAGTTGAAGACCAAGACCTTTACGCCACTCTCTGGCGGCAACAAGTGCTTCGTGGTGATGACCCGCGTGGAACTGGGTCTGTTAGGGTCGTACAACACATATAAGAAGTCGCCCTTCGAAACATTCTACGTCGGTGGTGACGGCATGAGCGGCTACTCGACCAGCTATGCTGAAGAAACCATCGGACTGCGTGGTTACGAGAACGGTTCGCTGACACCCTATGGTGCTGCAGGCTATGCCTATGACCGTTTCACGCTGGAGCTGCGCTATCCCTTCATGCTCGGCAACACCACCATCTACGGTCTTGGATTCCTGGAAGGCGGTAATGCCTGGGCAGAAATGAAGAACTTCAATCCCTTCGACCTTAAGCGCTCGGCAGGTGTCGGTTTGCGTATCTTCCTGCCCATGGTGGGTCTGATGGGTATCGACTGGGCTTACGGCTTCGACAAGCCATATATTTCCTCGACATCGAAGGGTGGAAGCCAGTTCCACTTCGTTCTCGGACAAGAATTCTAAAAGAAGTAAGAATTAAGAGGTAAGAAGTAAGAGGTGTCGCTTCGCGATTAAGAATTAAGAAGTAAGAGTTAAGAAATAAGAATTATGAAGAGATTATTATTGATAGCCGGTTTAGTGTTTGCAGCAACTCTGTCGCTGCAGGCGCAGAAGTTTGCCCTTGTCGACATGGACTATATCTTCAAGAATATTCCTGCCTACGAGCGTGCCAACGAACAACTCAATCAGGTTTCAAAGAAATGGCAGGCTGAGGTGGAGGCCATTCAGGTGGAGGCCCAGACACTCTACAAGAACTACCAGAACGAGGTGGTCTTCCTCTCTCAAGAACAGAAGAAAGCCCGTCAGGATGCCATTATGGAGAAAGAAAAGGAGGCTGCCGACCTGAAGAAGAAATACTTCGGTCCGCAAGGTGAACTCTATAAAAAGCGTACGGCACTCATGGGTCCCATTCAGGAAGAGGTGTACAATGCCATCAAGGAAGTGGCTGACCTCCGCGGCTATCAGGCCGTCTGGGATCGTGCCAGCGACCAGGGACTCATTTATGGCTCACCCAAGATAGACATTTCCAACGAGGTACTCTCGAAACTGGGATACTCGTATTAAGAATAAAAGAATAAAACAATAAAAGAATAAAACATTAAATTATAGGAACAATTATGAAGAAAATCATTCTTTGCGCTATTTGCGCTATTTGCGGTTTCACAACCGCCAACGCACAGAAGTTCGGACACGTCAACTCACAGGAAATCATTCAGGTGATGCCTGAGTTCACCAAGGCTCGTACTGACATTGAGGCTCTGACCAAGCAGTATGAAGCAGACCTCAAGAGCATGCAGGATGAGCTGCAGAAGAAGTCTGAGGCTTACGAGAAGGAGCAGGCTACACTGCCCGAGAACATCAAGCAGCGCCGCGAGACAGAGCTGCAGGAGATGTACCAGAAGATTCAGCAGAGCTATCAGGACAACCGTTTGGCACTGGACAAGGCTCAGCAGGAGAAGATGCAGGCCATCACCAACAAGGTGCTTGATGCCATCAAGCAGGTTGGCGATGCAGGCGGCTTCGTCTACATCATGGATATCTCAGGTGGTATCCCCTACATCTCTACCACCCTGTCTACCGACGTTACTGCTCAGGTGAAGGCCAAGCTTGGATTGAAGTAAGCTTCTTCTCCATCTGCTTGATGATTTTAACTGGATTCCAGTCGTCAAATACATGCTTCAATGTGTATTTGGCGGCTGCTTTTTTGGTGAGGATGGTTTCTACGCTGTTTTTCTCGTCCTGCATCTCAAAGGTCACCACATTCGTCTTGGGCGTGATGTCACGACCGGTGGCATCCTTCGTACCATACTCCTTAAAGTCGTTCTGCACGGTACGCATACCTCGGTAGTCGAAGCGGGTGGGATTCAGCTTTTCAGGCGAGAGTAGGGTGGTGTGCAGCCAGATGCAGTGGGGTGTACCATTCCAGCCTCTAGCATATTCGAAGTTCGATTCGATGTTCTCTACCGTACAATGGTTGAAAATATAGCCCCACGGTGTCTCCTTGGTCTTCGGAGCAGCTATCACATTACGACCGCCAGAGCCATCCAGAGTACGCTTCTCCGTCACGATCTTGCAGCGCTCAAACCACACGTCGCCCTCGCCGCAGATAAAGTCTACCGTGCCGTGAATCTCCGAATCTTGAAAGTACAGCTGACCCTGACTGTTATCCGAAAAGTAGGTGTCCTGATATGACAGCAGGCGGACACGGTTGCAGATGGTCCGGTTGCCTTTGTCCTGAAGGGTGACGGCACGGCCTGCGGCTCCGGCAGCATAGTAGTCGAGGGCATTTTTCAGGGTCAGGTCCTGAAAGTAATTGTTCGTGCCGCGGTTTTGGAAGATGGCCGTTTTGCTGATACCTTCATTTTTGATGTCTGGGCAGTTCTGGATGACGGTACCCGTCATGCTCTGTCCAATCAGGGCAATGTTATGGCCAGTGATACGGGTCAGCACCTTGTCGCCCATATCGTAGAACCCGTCGGGAATGAGGATGTAAAATCTTTCGGCA
This sequence comes from Prevotella sp., assembly GCA_016286995.1. Classification (GTDB taxonomy): domain Bacteria; phylum Bacteroidota; class Bacteroidia; order Bacteroidales; family Bacteroidaceae; genus Prevotella. Next base: position 1,573 of record JAEEVA010000038.1, on the reverse strand, counting down.
TCTTTGTCGGCATTCACCTTGTTGGCTGTCTGTACGGCGTCTAACAGACTCTGCACATCACCTTTCTTCACAGTAATCACCTGCTGTGCATAGCCAAGCGCAAACAGCCACCACCCAATAGCCAGTAAGACCCATCTTCTCATTCTTTTTTTTTTTAAAGTTTTATTTTTTTATTGTTTTATTCTTTTATTCTTTTCTTTAGTTTGCGGCTCTTTCGCTCCAACTCTTTGAGTACCTTGGCCGGCTGCCACTCGCCAAAGATTTGTTTCAGCGTATAGGTCTTGGCCTCGTCGACCGTCATGATTGTCTCGGACTCAAAAGGTTGAGTATGGTCGCGAAGGGTAAACGTCACCACATTCGTCGTGGGCGTAATGTCGTGACCATCGGCATCCATCGTACCATACTCCTTGAAGAAATTGCCAGACGTCTTCATGCCCTCGGCATCAAAACGGGTCGGCACAAGCTTCTCGGGAGTCAGCAAGGTAGTATACAACCATACACAGCGAGGATTGGTATGCCACGAACGACCGAAGTTGAACATCGACTCGTCGTTCTCAATCGTACAATGGTTGAACACGTAGCCCCACGGCGTGTCTGATGTCCGCGTTGCCGTGATAATGTTCGTGCCGCTACCGTCTAAGGTGCGCTTCTCCGTCACTATCTTACAGCGCTCAAACCACACGTCACCAGCACCGCAGATAAAGTCGATAGTACCATGTATCTCAGTGTCCTGCATGTAGTTCTGGCATTTTTCGTTGTCCGAATAATATGTGTCCTGAAACGACAACATGCGTACTCGGTTGCAAATGGTCCGCGTACCTTTATCCTGCAGACACACAGCACGACCATCAGGCACAGCCGAATAATAGTCAAGGTCATTCTTCAGCGTCAGGTCCTGGTAGTAGTTGTTTGTGCCACGATTCTGAAAGATGGCCGTCTTGCTGATGCTCTCTATCTTGACGTCAGGTTTGTTGCGGATAATCGTTCCCTGCATGCTCTGACCTACCAGTGCTATGTTATGTCCGGAAATACGTGTCAGCGTCGTCTCGTCCAGGTCATAATAGCCGTCGGGAATCAGGATAAACAAACGCTCGGCAGTGCTGTCAGCATTCTGGCTGTTGGCCTCGCTGATGGCCGCTAACAGACTCTGAACACTCCCTTTTTCTACGATAATAGTACGCTGGGCATAGGTGGCCAACGTCATCCATACACATGCTATTATCAATGTGATTTGTTTCATTCCGGTTAGTTTTCGCCTGCAAAGATACAAATTTTAGTTCATAGTTCATAGTTCATAGTTCATAGTTTTTGGTTTTTATAGTTAAAAGTGTTTAAATTGCCCTTAATTGTGAACTGTGAACAATGAACTATGAACTATTTTTATTACCTTTGCAGCCGATTTTGGAAAAATCGCCTGCGATAGTGGGTTGTATCGTTTTGGAAATCATCGGGATGTAGCGCAGTTGGTAGCGCACTACGTTCGGGACGTAGGGGTCGGGCGTTCGAGTCGCCTCATCCCGACAACGCAAGGTTGTCAATCGCAGGAGTTGGCCCTGCAACCGCTTAAAACAAG
>JAEEVA010000064.1 GCA_016286995.1 Prevotella sp. | reverse complement strand
CTTCTACACTGTGCAGAAAACAGGAAGCCATAGCCACCGCCTGGACATCTCTATCCGTTACACCTTCAACGCCCAGAAGAGCAAGTATAAGGGCACTGGTGCCGGTAAAGCCGAGCAGCAGCGAATGGGTAATAATTAGCCATTCATCACATTTTTACGCCGTATATCCCAAATATTTGGTGCATTCCGCAACTATTTGTACTTTTGCAACGTCAAACAGGAAACGAAACAAATAAGACAAACGATGAAGAAAGCATTAAAAATCACGCTGTTCAGCGTTCTGGGGCTGGTTGTCGTAGCCGGCGTGTTGGTTTGGATGGAGTTTGGTCCGCTGGTAAAGGGTGCCATGTCGTGTGAGAAACTCGATGATGGCATGTATTATATGGAGTACGCTGGCGACGACGGGTTTGACGAACTGATGAACAACGGCGGATTCGAATCAGCCGACCAACTGGCAAGCTATGCCATCGGGTTCCTGTCGAAAGGTCATTACAAGCCAAAGGTGAGCACTTCAAAAGAAGCGTTCGGCTGCTCGGCACTCACAGCTACCACTCCCGATGGCGACGTATTAATGGGACGTAACTTCGACTTCCCTTCGGCCACGGCTATTGTCATGCATACCATTCCTGCTCGTAGCTACGAATCAATCACTACATTCAATGTGGAGTTCTACGGTTTTGGCGATGACTTTAAACCGGAAGGGTTCCAAAACCAGTATCTGTGCCTTACAGGACTGTTTGTTGCCCTCGATGGCATCAACGAGAAGGGACTTGCCGTTGCCGACTTGATGGCTGGTGACTCGACAGTGACGCACCAACGTACCCGGAAGCCCGATCTTACCACAACAGCTGCCATCCGTTATATGCTTAACAATGCAGCTAATGTCGGCGAAGCCCTATCCCTACTTAACAACATCGATATGCACTCCGACATTGGCTCAGCCCACCATTATGCCATAGCCGACGCTTCAGGCAGGAGTGTGGTCGTGGAATATGTGGACAACAAGATGGTTGTTACAGAGTCGCCTGCTGTGGCTAATCATTACTTATGTGAGCAGAAGCGTAATGTTGGATTAATAGAAGGCGACGACCGTTACGAACGTCTATGCCAACGATACAGTCAGACGGGCGGCGTGATGAGCGAAAAGCAGCTGACAGAAGCCATTGAGGCTGTATCCCAACCACAAAGAGAGGGTTTCCTTGGCACAGCCTGGACGATGGTGATGAATCTGAAGCATCCCTCAGTCACCTACTATTCACACCGTCATTTTGACAAGCCACTCCATTTTGAACTTTGTAAGTAGCGTGAGACTGAGGCAGATGTTTCCTGAAAATGAGCCGATGTACTCACTTGGCTGGGAAGGATGATTCCCGGAGCAAAAAAAGTATTGTGATTAATGGTATTTTCAGAAACTATTTGTAACTTTGCAGACAAGTTAGTAGCAAACGATGAAACAAGAAGTTAATCCCAAGGACACCAATCGGGCCATTGCATTTGAACTGTGGATGAAGTCGCCCATGCCGATGGTGACGCTCACCAAAACCTTTGATGTGACGCGACTCTGTAAAGTGAGCCGTAGGCGCGGTATGAAATTCAACATGCTGCTGTGCTGGTGCATCGGCAAGGTAGCATCAGGAATAGAGGAGTTTTACATGTTGCCGCATGACGGGAAACTATACAAATACGACCGTATGGCCATCAACGTGATAGCGGATAATGTAAAGGGCGGACTCAGTTTCTGCGACGTTGCCGTCAGCGATGATCTGGAGACGTTTAATGCCAATTACCTGCATCTGACAGAGACCATCAGCCAGACCTGTCAGGACATATTAGACGATGAGGCTGTGATTGTTGGCACGTCGGCAGTGACTGGTACTGAACTCGATAGCATTGTCAACCAATACAGCGGCATCTACACCAATCCCTTCCTGGCATGGGGCCGTTACCGCAAGCATTGGTTCAAGGTAACTTTGCCCATCTCCTTTCAGTTCCATCACGCCCAGATGGACGGCTCGCACGCTGCCCGGTTCTTAGAAGAACTGCAAAAGACGATCAATGCTTTAAAATAAATGCTTCCGAGGGGTAATGATTTCCCAGGCTCATCTGTATAAGTAGTAAAACAGCGACAAAAAAGATGCAAGCAAAAGAGCAACAGTTCAAGGAACTCTTCCTTTCGGAGTACGGTAGGATGTATAAGGCAGCCTACATTCTGTTGGGCGACGAAGACGAGGCGAAGGATGTGGTACAAGACATCTTCGCTAAACTCTGGGCCGGTACCGCCCCTATCAAGGAAGAGTCCCAGCGAACGTTCCTCTTGACATGCGTCCGAAATCGTTGCCTCAACATCATCGCACAACGTCAGACGCATCAGGAGTCTATCAAATTCCTGACGCCAGAGGCCGTCGACTGCGAGGCATACGACGAGATAATCGTTGATGCCGTTAACCGCTATGTCGATGAAAGGCTTACCCCTCAGACCAGTCGCATCATCAAGATGCACTACAATGAGAATCAGTCGTATAAGGAGATATCCCACTCGTTGGGTATCAGTCTGTCGGCAGTCAATAAGCACATTGTGCAGGGGTTGAGGAAACTACGTTCAACTTTTAAAAACAGAGAAGTATGAAAAAAGATGAGCAAATCAGGATGCTGTTGCACCCTGAGAAATACGAAGATGAACTACTCAACCAGATGCTGGACGGGCTTGACATCCCTGTGCCTGATGCTGAGGAGGCGTTAGTGCGAATTACCAATTCACGCCAACGGGGGTGGTACGTGATAGCGGCATCAATTTTCGGCATTTTGATGCTGTCGGGCGTAGCTTACGCTGCCATCAATCATTTCATCATGGTCGATGAGAAGCCGGAGGTGGCTATGACGGAGCGTAAGCCGGATATTGAGAAGGTGGAGAAGACATACGGGGCGGAGATGACTCCCACAAAGAAGGCTCCTGTCGTTTTTAATAATGTGGAACTTCAGCAGATTATGCAGTATGTGGCCGAAGGCTACAATGTGAAGGTGGAGTTTAGGAACAAGACCGCTTGCACCATTCGCTTCTATCTGCAGTGGGAGGCTGACGACACACTGCAGGAGATTATCGACAAGATTAACCACTTCGATAAGGTGCATCTGACATTCAACGAAGGAACCATCGTCATTCAATAAAGGCAACACACGATGAAACAACTGTATTTACTCTTACTGTGCCTTGTTGCCATGAGTGGAAAGGCACAACATTTATCGCACGATTTCCAGAACGCATCGCTTAGCGAGGCCCTCATTTGGATTGATAATGCCCAGGACAGTTATAAACTCAACTTCATTTTCGACGAGCTGGAGGACTTTACCGTGACCACCCGTTTGGAGAATGTCTCTGTGCGAGATGCCGTCCGTCAGGTTTGTGGATTCTATCCCATGCACCTCATCTTCGACAATCAGGACATCTTTATTGAGTGTACCCAGAAGGAAGATACGAAAGTGACAGGACGCGTAGTCGACGGAAATGGCATCCCCATTGAGTTCGCCAACATCTCTTTGCTGCATAACGATGATTTTGTTAATGGCGGTGTGAGCAATGAGAATGGCGACTTCGTGATTCCCTGCAAGGCGCAGCAAGTGACGCTGAAGGTGTCGTATGTCGGATATAAGACAGTAACCAGAAACATCAGCGTAGGTAACATTGGCACCATCACCCTCCTGCCAGAGACCTATATGGTGAAAGGTGTGGAGGTGAAGGGCGAGATACCGCAGTACAAAAGTGCTCAAGGCGGTATGACGGTAGACGTGCAGCACTCTATCCTGCATGATATAGGCACTGCCGACGACCTGCTTTCGATGATACCGATGGTACAGGGGAAGGACGGTAAGTTCGAAGTGTTGGCGAAGGGTGAACCTGAGATATACATCAATAACAAAAAGGTACGCAATCCCAGCGAGTTGAAACAGCTGAAATCGGCGGATATCAAAAGCATAGATGTAATTACCGCTCCTGGTGCCAGGTATAATGCTGAGGTGAATGCCGTCATCCGTATCAAGACGCTGAAACCTCAAGGCGATGGACTGAGTCTGATGGCGACCACTCAGACGTGGAAGAACAATAAGTGGAACAACTACGATGATCTGACCTTGAAATACCGTACAGGCGGACTGGAGGCTTTTGCTACTGTATCACTCGACAACGGCCACTACAGCAACGATCAGAATGTAGATCAGGAACTGCATATTACAAAAGACCAGTTTGATATTCATGCGGATTTACCGGTAAGGAGTAGCTGGACTGAACTGCAGTACAAGGCAGGACTGAGCTACGATTTCAGCGCTGACCATTCCATCGGAATGAGTTTCTCGTCGCAGAAGCTATTCTATAACAGGTTCAAGTCAGACATGATGCAACACTATCTGAAGAATGGTGCCTTTGACGGCGACGTACGTCTGACAACGGACATCTGCGAAAAAGACAAGCCCGTCTGGGAACTGAACGGTTATTATGCAGGCAGGGTAGGAAACTTGGGCATCGACCTGAATGCCACCGTGTTGCGACGTGAATCGGAGAATAATAACAGCCAACTGGAGATGAGCGAACAATACGGCGACCGTACCATCACTACCCTGACCAATGAGGACCGTCGGATGGTGGCTGGTAAACTGGAACTGACTTATCCTATATGGAAGGGTGAACTGAGTGGCGGTTCGGAGGCAACAAGTACAAAAAGTCAGGGTCATAACTACAATCAGGAGAACATCATACCAGAATCGGACACTGAGATGGAGGAATATAATATTGCCGGATATGCTGAATACAATTTGCAATTGGGCCATTGGCATTTGAATGCAGGCCTGAGATATGAGTATGTATCAGCGGAATACACTTCGTTCGGCATCAGGCAGGAAGAGCCCAGCCGCACTTATAATGATTGGTTTCCTAACCTCTCAGCAGCATGGCAGAAGGACAAGTGGACGGCCAGACTGAGTTACGGCAAGCGTATCACCCGTCCGCCATACGGCATGTTGACTTCAATGCTTGTTTATGACAGTCGTATGCTCTATGAAGGCGGTAACCCGCTGTTGCGGCCATCGGTGCGCCAGAGCATCGACCTGAGCCTGACCTACTCGTGGCTGACATTCATGGCTGGCTTTACGCGTGAGAATGACCTGTTTACCCACATTGGCAGAGTGTACGACGAGGAAAAGGAGATTGCCATCTTCCAACCTGTCAACTTCGACCATCAGGATCGTGTCTATGCCACGCTCGTCGTCTCGCCAAAGCTTGGTCTCTGGCAACCCTCAGCCACGCTGCACTACTACCAGCAGATGTTTGATGCCGAAGCGTATGGCGCACCAAAGAAACTGAACAAGCCCGAATTCTCCTTCGACCTGAAGAGCTGGTTTGTCATCAGTCCGACGCTGAAGGCACTGGCACAAGTCAGCTATACAGGCAGCAACCATTGGGCATTCATGTATCGCGGCAGCAGCTTCGCCATAAATGCCCGCCTGCAGAAGTCATTCTTCAACGGACACCTTTCGTGTACGCTCTTTGCCAACGACATCTTCCGCACGGCCAGGAACAAGATTACCACCTATTACGCCATCGGCCAGACAGCCCAAGACGTCTATACCTATACACAATGTGTAGGTCTGACGCTGAGTTACAACTTCAATGTTTCCCGTTCGAAGTATAGGGGAACAGGTGCGGGCAACGAAGAAAGGAACAGGCTCTGAACGCAATACCATACCGTTCGTCACAGAATAGTGTTTTTTATCCCAATTATTTGGTAGTATCAACAACTATTCTTACTTTTGCACGGTCAAAACTTATGAACGATGTATAAAACCCGCAATTTACCAAACACCCGAATCGATGTGGCCGATGCCCTAAGAGGTATCGCTGTGGCCGGCATCATCCTGTATCACTCGGTAGAGCATTTCAATATCTTTACCCAGGAGCCGATAACCCATACGCTGGCGAGCGACCAGACGGTGGCTGACGTGCTGGCCTGGCTGCTCTCAGGCAAGATGTACGGCATCTTCGCCATGCTTTTCGGACTGAGTTTCTTCATCATGAACGACAACCAGCAGCAGAAAGGCAAGAACTTCTCTGGGCGCTTTGCCTGGCGCATGTGCCTGTTGTTCGGCTTCGGCATCGTTAACGTGGCCTTCTACGATGGCGATATCCTGATGCTTTATGCGTGCTACGGCCTGCTGCTCATCCCAATCAGTTATCTGTCGTCGAAGTGGGTGTGGTGCATCATCGCCCTGCTCGCCATCCAACCTGTGGAACTCTTTTGTCTGCTGACAGGCACCACGCTCGACCACAGCACTTTGTGGGAGGTGTATGGCAAGATCAACAGCGCACACGAACATGGTACGTTCTGGGAGAACACCCTCACCAACCTGCGCTATGGATTTGAGGTGAATTTCCGTTTCAATATCTTCAGCGGACGACTGACGCAGTTACTCTGCCTGTTTATTCTCGGCATGCAGTTAGGGCGCCAGCGAATGTTCTACAACGAGGGGCGCAATCTGAAGATATGGCATACCCTCCTCGTCACCTCGGGTCTCGGCGCTATTTCGCTGATTAACCCAGATTTCGGCGAGTTGGAATCATGGCTGAAGCCTATCTGCAACCTCATCATCCTGCTGATGATCGTCTCGGCCATTGTTTCTGCCTGGTATGCCTTCGAGGGTGTGCGCCGAGTGCTCCATCATCTCTGCATCTTTGGTCGTATGAGTCTTACTAACTATCTGTTACAATCCATCATTGGCTGCGCCATCTTCTGCGGTTACGGCCTTGCCTGCTATCGCCTTTTAGGCATCACCTACGCCGTCATGGTTGGATGTGGAATGGTCATCATCCAGTATCTCTTCGCCCGCTATTGGTTCAACAGCCATCCTCGCGGACCGTTAGAAGGTCTTTGGAGAAAACTGACATGGATTTAGAATTGTATATTGAAAAGATGCTATAACGATTATGTAGAAAAATAAATGATATTCAGCTTTTATCATCACTTTACTCCATGCACTAGCATTTTCAGGGTATAAACGGATTTTGATGCGGTAATAAACAGTATATTACGCTCTTTTCCGCCAAAACATACGTTGGCCGTCCAGTCCTCAGGGATGGGAAAATAGGCTATCTTCTGACCATTCTTATCGAATACGGTCACACCATCGCCAGTAAGATATATGTTTCCTCTGTCGTCTATCGTCATCCCGTCCGACCCCATGTTGGCAAACACCTGGCGGTTCGTCAGGGAACCGTCCGTCTGAATGTCGTATTTCAGGATTCTGTTTGCCTTTGCCTCTGCGACATACAGATGTTTGCCGTCGGGCGTTCCTACAAGACCATTGGGCTGGTTAAGCGTTGAGTCGAGCATGACCAATTGTTTGCTTCCTGGAGCCATGTAATACAAGCCTTCTACAGGCTGTTGGCGGTCTGGGTTGCGCGTCCAATAGTCCCTTTTAAAATAAGGGTCAGTCAGATAATAACTACCATCCTTTGAGATCCATACATCGTTGGGGCCGTTCAGCAACTTTTCGCGGTAGTCGGTTATCAGTATCTCGGCTTGACCATTCTTGCGTCCCTGCGGTAGCAAGCGACCAGAGGTCGAGCGCATGTCGAAACGCCAGAGCTGGTTGTCCATATCTGCGCAGGCTATCAGGTTGCCCT
>JAEEVA010000037.1 GCA_016286995.1 Prevotella sp. | reverse complement strand
CCAAAGGAGGAGGGTGCATCTGTTGGGCTTCAGACTCGACGAGAATGCCAGGCGGATTACTGAGAACCAGACGGAGATAGAGCGGTTGCAACAGAGCGGCGAGGCTAGTGAACAGACCATCGCCGACCTGAAGAGGCAGATAGAGGACAGCCGTCAGCGCATCGCCAACAAACTGCTAACGGGTACGCGGCAGTTTGTGAAGTTGCAGCGCAAGGAGCCGGTTGCCGACATGACGGCAGAGGAACGGCAGTGCCTGATAGACTATTTCGCCCAACTGCGCCCGAAGCGATGGCAGCAGTGGGAGCACACCTACATTTCACTCACACCCTCACAGTATGTCTTCCTTATTCTTCAAGACGACCTCCGCTACGATGACGACACCATCGCCCAAATCCTCGACGTCAAGCCAGCCTCCCTCCGCACCGTAAAGTCGAGGATTAAAGGCCGGGAGAGATAAGTAGCTCGCAAAACTCACGCAGCACCTGAAGATCGACTGAATTTCAATTATTTCAAAGACCGATTAGTCCACTTTAACGGGACAGTAGTGATAATGGAACTACTCAAAAACATCTTCAATTTCTCCACCTTCGGCATCCTCTAATCCAGATTCATCCATTTTACACGGATCATAGTCAACAGGCATATCGAAGACTGCTTTATCGTTGTATCCAAGCCTTTTATCATTATAAACTCGTTGCATATAGTACGCAAAGACGGGAAGAGCCATACTTGCACCTTGTCCCATTGCCATAGAGTCGAAGTGGATATCACGATCGTCTCCTCCAACCCAAACGCCACTAACGAGTGTAGGTGTTAGCCCCATAAACCATGCATCACTATTGTTATTGGTCGTACCAGTTTTACCACCTAATTCTCCTGTCATACCATATTTAAAACGAAGACGTCCGGCTGTACCTCCATCAACAACAGCTTTTAGCATGTAAAGCATCTTATTAGCACTCTCGTCACTAATAACCTCATTCATACGTGGTTGGAACTGAGCTATCATGTTACCTTCATTATCTTCAATCTTCGTAACAAACATGTGGGCAGCACGAATACCGTGATTGACAAAAGCTGTATATGCACTAACCATTTCACCCACCGTAATTTCACAAGGTCCAAGACACAAAGACATTGAAGGATGAATTTCCGGATTATTAATACCATACTCACGCAAAAGTGTTACAAAGGCCTGCGGATTGAGCTTACTCATCAAATAAGCAGAAATCCAGTTATTAGATTGCTGGAGTCCCCATTTCAAGGTGACCATATCTCCATAGCGTGCCTTACTTCCATTTCGTGGCGTCCAGGGTTTTCCCGCTACAATATAAGTCTGCTGTACATTTGGGGCAACGTCACAAGGGGAGAAACCGTTTTCCATCGCCAGCGAATACAAGAAAGGCTTAATAGTTGAACCCACCTGACGTCTACCGTCCATTGCCATATCATAAGCAAAGTGTGTAAAATCTAGTCCACCAACATATGCCTTAACCTGTCCGTTCTGAGGACACATACTCATAAAGCCACAGCGCAGAAAAGACTTATAATACTTAATAGAGTCGAGTGGTGTCATAATTGTATCTATCTCTCCATGATAGGTAAACACACTCATTTCCGTCTTAGTACGAAAAGACTGCATTATCTGTTCTTCCGTTGCGCCTTCAGCTTTCAACACACGGTATCGCTCACACTGGCGGACAGAACGCATAATGATTTTGTTGAGCTGTTCTTGGGACAAGCTACCAGAATAAGGAGCATTGCTATGTCCTCGGTTTTCTTTATTAAATGCGGGCTGAAGATATTTTACAACATGTTCGCGAACAGATTGTTCAGCATACTCCTGCATCCTTGAGTCAATCGTGGTATAAACCTTCAAACCATCAGTATAGACATTATATGGGTCACCATTTTTCTTAAGATTCTTGTTACACCACCCATAAAGTGGATCCGTCTCCCAATTGATGGAATCAATATGATATTTCACCATATTCCACGACGGATAATCTGAACGATTGGGTTGTTTAGCCATCATATAACGTCGCAAGAAATCGCGAAAATAGACTGCTATACCATCTTTGTGATCAGCCACATGAAAATTCAGGTTAAGAGGTTCAGCAGCATATTTATCATACTCGGCCTTAGAGAGATAGCCTGCTTTTTGCATTTGTCCCAAAACAACATTACGACGAGCAACAGCACGATCCGGGTGGCGAACAGGATTATAATATGAAGGATTTTTACACAATCCAATAAGCACTGCAGCCTCTGTTACTTTTAAATCTTTCGGTTCCTTACTGAAATAAGTATTTGATGCTGTTTTAATACCTACCGCATTATGGAGGAAATCGAAATAGTTGAGATACATTGTAATGATTTCGTCCTTTGTATAATTTCGTTCCAATTTAACGGCTATCACCCACTCTATCGGTTTCTGAAGTAAACGTTCTATCACGCTATGAGCAGTTTCTGAATACAACTGTTTAGCAAGCTGCTGCGTAATAGTAGAACCACCGCCTGCACTCTTCTGACGTAGGAAGCCGCGCTTTACAACAGCACGCCCAAGTGCATAGAAGTCTATACCGGAATGATCATAAAATCGCACATCCTCTGTAGCAACAAGAGCCTGCACAAGTGATGGGGACAGTTGAGTATAATCAACTACGATTCTATTTTCCCGATTATAATTCCATGTCCCCATAATCTTGCCATCTGCTGAGATGACTTGTGTGGCAAATCGGTTAATAGGATTTTGTAACTCTTCAATTGGTGGCATATAGCCAATCCAGCCTTCGCTGATAGCATAAAAAGCGAGAGCTGCCGTCAATACACCAGCCACTAAAAGTGACCACAAACTGCGTACTATGAATTTCCTCATGACTGATTTCTTCTTAGTTTGTGTGCAAAATTACAAAAATCTTTTCAATAAACGCACGGAAATTCAGAAATAATGTGTAATTTTGCCGTCAAAACAGTACAAAGAGATGGAAAAACATGATTTTGTAACAATTGCAGGCCTCACCCGCGAGAAAATTCTCTACATGATTGAGCTTGCACAAGAATTCGAGAGACACCCAAACCGTGAGCTATTGAAAGGGCGTGTTGTTGCCACCCTATTTTTTGAGCCATCTACTCGCACACGTCTTTCTTTTGAAACTGCAGCTAACCGACTCGGTGCTCGGGTTATAGGTTTTGCTGACCCAAAGATTACCAGTGGAACAAAAGGAGAGACTCTAAAGGATACTATTCTGATGGTTTCAAATTATGCTGACGTGATTGTCATGCGTCACTACATTGAGGGAGCGGCCCAATATGCTTCTGAAGTCACTAATGTTCCGATTGTCAATGCTGGCGACGGTGCTCATCAGCACCCTTCGCAATGTATGCTCGACTTATACAGTATTTACAAGACCCAAGGGACACTTGATAATCTGAACATTTATCTGGTTGGTGACCTAAAATACGGTCGGACTGTTCATTCTCTGATTATGGCCATGCGTCATTTCAATCCGACATTTCATTTTGTTGCTCCAAAGGAACTCGCCATGCCAAATGAATATAAACTATATTGTAAAGAACATGGCATCCAATATCAGGAGCACACTGCGTTCAATGAAAAAATTATTGCCGACGCAGACATTCTTTACATGACCCGTGTACAAAAAGAGCGTTTCTCAGACCTGATGGAATATGAAAGAGTGAAGAATGTATATATATTAAATAATGAGATGCTTCGTTTAGCCAAACCCAACATGAAAATTCTCCACCCCTTACCCCGTGTTAATGAGATAGCATACGATGTTGATGAAAATCCTCATGCCTACTACATTCAGCAAGCAGGCAATGGCCTTTTTGCCCGCGAAGCCATCTTTTGTGACGTGCTAGGCATTAGTTTAGACGAAGTAAGAAACGACAAAACCATTATCCTATGAACAAGAAAGAACGCTTGGTTGCCGCTATTGAGCACGGCACGGTTATTGACCACATCCCTGCAGACAAAACCTATCAAGTAGCCAGTCTACTTGGATTATTTGAATTAAGGACCCCTGTAACTATCGGTATCAACTATCCATCACAGAAGGTCGGCAGTAAGGGAATCATCAAGGTGTCAGACAAATTCTTTACGGACGATGAGATTTCTCGTTTATCCGTCGTAGCCCCCAATGTCATACTCAGTATCATACGCGACTATGAGGTTGTAGAGAAAAAAACTGTTGTAACGCCAGATGAAATACGAGGAATCGTAAAATGCAATAATCCCAAATGTATCACCAACAATGAGCCTATGGCTACCCTTTTCCACGTTCAAAACGGTATCTTGACGTGCCACTATTGTGAGAAGGAACAAGACATCAACAAAGTGGAGCTCGTCTAAAAATTATTTAAGAAGCATACGTTTTTTGTTGAAAGATGCTTCTTTATTATTTTTTTTTAGTACCTTTGTCACCACATTCACGTAAAACCAAACAAAACGAAAACAATGGAAAGAGACTATCAGATTTTTGAATTGATTGAGCAGGAGCATGAGCGCCAAATGAAGGGCATCGAGCTCATTGCCAGTGAGAACTTTGTAAGCGACCAGGTTATGGAAGCCATGGGTTCCTACCTTACAAATAAATACGCCGAAGGCTATCCTGGCCACCGCTATTATGGCGGCTGTCAGGTAGTTGACAAGGTTGAGCAACTTGCTATCGACCGTGTCTGCCAGCTATTTGGTGCCGAATATGCCAACGTTCAGCCCCACTCTGGTGCACAGGCTAATGCAGCTGTTCTGCTGACATGTTTGAAGCCTGGCGACACGTTTATGGGACTCAACCTTGACCATGGCGGTCACCTCAGTCATGGTTCGCTGGTAAATACCAGCGGCATCTTGTATAAGCCCATCGGCTACAACCTGAACAAGGAAACTGGTCGAGTTGACTACGAGGAAATGGAACGACTTGCCATCGAGCACAAGCCCAAATTGATTATTGGCGGTGGCTCTGCCTACAGTCGTGAATGGAATTATAAGCGCATGCGAGAGATTGCAGACAAAGTTGGAGCCTTGCTGATGATTGACATGGCCCACCCCGCAGGTCTCATTGCTGCCGGTCTTCTTGACAACCCACTGAAGTACGCTCACATTGTGACTTCAACTACCCACAAGACTCTTCGCGGTCCTCGTGGTGGTATTATCTTGATGGGTAAGGACTTTGAGAATCCTTGGGGGTTAAAGACTCCTAAGGGTGTAACAAAAATGATGTCTCAGCTATTGAATTCCGCCGTATTCCCAGGTCAGCAAGGAGGTCCTTTAGAGCACGTCATCGCAGCAAAAGCTGTTGCCTTCGGCGAGGCATTAAAACCAGAATTCAAAGAATGGGCCAAACAGGTTCAGAAGAATGCCAAAGTGCTTGCAGAGGAACTTATAAAGCGAGGCTTCAGCATTGTAAGCGGTGGTACGGATAACCATTCCATGCTAGTGGACCTTCGCACAAAGTATCCAGATTTAACTGGTAAAGTCGCGGAGAATGCCCTTGTTGCTGCCGACATCACTGTCAACAAGAACATGGTACCCTTTGACACCCGCTCAGCCTTCCAAACATCAGGTATCCGGTTGGGAACCCCCGCCATTACAACCCGAGGTGCTAAAGAAGACCTAATGGTTTTTATTGCTGAACTCATTGAGGAAGTTCTCAATGCCCCTGAAGACGAACAAGTCATTGCATCGGTTCGTCACCGTGTCAATGAGAAGATGAAGGAGTATCCTCTCTTTGCCTACTAAATAACTCGAAATGTTTACGGACTACTACAAAACATCACTACTAACACTGCTTGCTGTGCTGGTGTTCTTAATTCCTCAAGATTTAAGAGCCCAGCCTCTGCAAGCTTCATTGTCACACTATTCGACAGACAATGGTCTTCCCAGCAATGCTATAGTATCTATACATAATGACGACTATGGTTACATATGGGTGGCAACTTGGAATGGCGTAGCACGTTTTGACGGTTATAACTTTTTTAACTACAAAACTGGCATATCCAGTGGTATTCGCGGACTCCATAATCGTGCAAACAGCATGACTATCGACCAGATGCAGAACATCTGGCTGAAGATGTATGACGGTCGCGTCTTCGTTATAAATCGCAAAACCGACTGCATTGAAGACCCACTTGAAGGAATTAGTGGTCATGATGCCTTTCACGTCGACTATTTCTTCAACCCTTACGTCACCAGTAATGGCGATGTTCTTATTTACTATTCAGATATCGGTCTTTACAAGCTACGATTAGATCGTAACGGTCTCAAGCAAGAACTTATCTCAACAGGTAATTTAACTGTCAAATGCATTGTTGAAGGATACCATAACGATCTTTGGGTAGGTACAAATGAGGGGGTTCATCGTATTGACATGTCGAACCTGTCATTGGAACGCAAAGGCTATTTCCTTGATGAAGATATTACCCAATTGACTTCAAACGGTTATAATATTTATGTAGGAACCAAATCTGGCAAGATTCTCCAATTCTCATATGGAAAAGAAGCTGAACTTGTGAAAGATATTGGGCGCGAAATAACAGGATTGTTTGTCGACAGCCACGGCTTATTATGGTTTTCTGACTTAGGCGATGGCGCATATCGACTAAATATGAAAACCAACGATATCAAATTCTTCAATCAACGCACATTAGTTCCTGAATTTACTAGTCGAGGTGCAGAGTTTAATGAGGCTTTGGGTGTTGTTTGGATCAGAATGAATCATGCTGGTTATGGCTATTATAACCGTGAAACAGACGAAGTTGAGTATTTCCATAACGATCCTAGTAACCCATGGAACCTCTCCAACACAGTTAATGCCCGTCTTGAAATGAACGATGGTGTTGTTTGGGAATCCACAATACGGCGTGGCCTTGAGAAGTTGGAAGTATTAAAAAATACTATTTCACGGACTTTATTAGTACCAGGATCTGACTCACCTTTGGAGAATGAGATTCGCGCCATGCACTATGACCCAAAACGTCACTTGACTTTCCTGGCCAACAAAAAGGGTTGCATTTATGTATTCGATGCCAATGGAAACCGCAGTATCATTACTCATGACTCCAAAGGCAACCCCATTAGCCGTCCTTACGGCATGTCTGGTGACTCTCAAGGGAACTACTGGGTTTGTGACAAAGACAATGGTATATACAAAGTTACGCCAAACGGCAACGGCGGCTACACTATCCTAAATTTCCGCCATCAAGACAACAACATCTGGTCGCTCAGCCATAACGCTGCCTATCAGGCTGTAGAAGACCGTGAAGGCAACATCTGGGTTGCGACCTATGGTGGTGGTGTTAATATTCTGCGCAAGAACAAATCGGGCAATTACATTGCCTTGCATGCCAAGAATGCCTTAAAACATTATCCTTTGAATGCATACCAAAAAGTACGTACCATAGCTCTTGCCAAGGACGGCAAAATATGGGCTGGTACTACTGACGGTATCCTTATCATGTCATTACACAACAATATTGTCAGCATCGAACAAGTTCAGACTCCTGAAGAAATGCAAAAAGGGTTGATGTCCAATGACATTGTCAGCCTAATGTGTGACCCAGCCGGCACAATATGGGTTGGCACAAACAGTGGTGGTCTAAGCCATACGACCAAGCGTGATGCCAACGGGACATGGCAGTTCCATAATTACGGCATCGCCGATGGCCTTCCCTCTGAAGAAATTCTTAGCCTGACTTGTGATGAGAAAGGTAACATCTGGCTGGCTACAGACCACATTCTATGCTCTTTCGATGTCAAGAAGAAAATATTTACGACCTTCTCTCAACTAGATGGTGTTGATGACACTATGTGTTCTGAAGGGGCAGCAATGATGGGGGCGGACGGAAAAATTTACTTCGGAACCCTTAACGGCTATTATACTGTCGATCGCAAGAAGCTTGCCAACTCTACAGGTTCTCTATTAAAGTTGCGTATTACAGACTTTTATCTTGATGATGAATTACAGAGTCCCCGACTTAACAGCAACTTTGACTATTACGTTCCTGAAAGCAAGAGTGTGACCTTACCCTCAAACAATTCTGTTTTTGCTTTCCGTTTTGCAGCCATGAACTATCAGTTGCAACACCGAATTGTATATCAGTACAAATTAGAGGGATATGACGAAGACTGGATCAATGCCAATAATACTCGCCGTGCCGACTACAGCGGCGTACCTGCCGGCACATACCGTTTTCAAGTAAAGGCTTTTTTACTTGAGTCACCAGAGGCTTACGATTTACGAACCATAGAGGTCATCGTCCCTCCCCATCCATTATTCTCTTTTTGGGCTATACTTATCTACGTTCTTTTAATCATCCTTCTGCTTGCTATAGGTTATTCCATCCATAGAAAAAAAAGAAACCATGCTCATGAAATAGCGGAAAAAGAAGACGCTATCAAGTTAGCGGAAGAGCCAGAGTCACAGCCAAGCCAACAAACTGTTGAAGATACTGATGAATACGAGATTATCAATTAAGGATATTTATAAAAGGAAAAGGCTCTTTTTGAGAAAGAGCCTTTTCCTTTTATAAAAAAACTATAATCATATGGGGAGTATAAGTATAAATCTCGCTCCCGGACCTTCAAATGAAGAATCAAGCAACAAGTCGCCCTCCAGTCTTCTTGCTATGTTTCGAGCTACAGTTAGTCCGATACCCTGTCCATCAAAATATTGATTAAGTTTTACATATGGTTCAAAAATACGATCAGCATCTTCAGCAGGAATGCCAGACCCAGTATCTTCTACTGCAAAGACAGCTTTCATCTTATCCATATCAACCTTGACATCGAGCCTGACAGTCCCATCAGAAGTAAACTTCATCGCATTATCTAACAAATGGGTTAAAGCGCGAACTGCCTTGCCAAGATTAGTATGCAACATGGTAGCTGTAGCACTGGGATCAGTTACTTGCTCAAAATGGAGATAATCAACAGCAGAGATACCAGACAAACGCACAGCCTCTTCAGCCACTTGACTAACCATAATATTATCGGTTCGTTCAAGGGGTGTTTGACCGTCTTGAATATCGTCCAAATCCATTAACTTTCCTACGATAGCGGCCATTTTCACATCTCCATTGTCTTTGACGATCTTTTGCATCTCATTGACAACCATTTTCAATGTTTCGTCTTTCTTCTGAACAGCCTGCAGAAGCTGGTCATGCTCATGTTGTAAAGAAGAAAAACGTTTTTCAAGAGCCTCGTTAGCACTCTTTACCTTCTGCTGGTCTTCTTCCATTTTGTCGAAGGCCAGCAAAGCCTGCTCATAGCCCTCACCGATATTGTCGAAGTTTTTCTCCAAAGCGCGGTAATCGTCAAGCAATTTCTGCTGTTCGTCGACACGTCGCTGATAATCAGCCAACAGTTGCTGCTGTTCTTCAGCCTGACGCTTTCCTGCCTGTCGCTGTGAATAAAGTGCAAAAGCTAACACAACGGTAGTAATGAGCGTTATAATAAACAAATAAATCATAGAGCTAAAAGTTTAAAATTACTCAGCTTTCTTCTCAACTTTCATAAACTTAGTAAACCCTGTCATAGCCAGCACCTTATATATTTCAGGACTGACATTAGTCATTTTGAATTGACCCTTGTGCTGCATAACAGTACGCATGGTCTTCTGGATGATGCGTAGACCACTTGAAGCCATGTAGGTTAGGTCGGAGCAGTCCATTTCAAGTTCAACACCACCGTCTGCCAAAGCTGGCTGGATGTCCTGTTCAAACTGGGGAGCGTTCATTGTGTCAATACGTTCGCCTGTCTTAATGATGGTCTTGCCACCTTCTTTGATAATCTGTGTCATAATTGTTAATGTTTTAATTATTTAATGATTGAATTCTTTAATTGTTTACTATTTATTGTTCTTCTATGTTTTTCGTCATAGTCAGCAAATTCTTGCCTTCGAGTCGCTGGTAGCTGACCTGATTCATGATGTTTTTAACGATGTAAATGCCCATGCCGCCAAGGTCGCGTTCGGCAGGATTAACGTCCATGTCCGCACTTTCCTGTAGTGTAGGATCAAATTCCTCACCACGATCGCTGAGTACGAACGTCAGTTCTTTTCCGTCCGACTCGGCGAGCAATTCTATGTCTGCCACTTGGCCTTCCGGATACGCATAGGAAATGACGTTGACCACCATTTCCTCAATAACCAGATTCAGGTTCATCTGAAGTTCCATGTCAAGCCCAAGCTCTTCACAGATTTCCTCGACGAAGAGATTGACGCGCTCAAGCTCTTGCATCTGGTTTTTCAGTTTCAGTTCCTTTCTCATAAGCTTTGGTTTTTATTATCGTTGTTTTCTTTTTTTTCAACTTTTCACAACCTTCACGCACAGCATGGTAAGGTCGTCGTTCGGTTCAGCACCGTCGCGATGTTCCTCAACAGCATTGCGTAGCATCTCAACAGTCTGCTTACTACTCACAAAGGGCGTATTTTCCATCATCTCTAGCAAGCGCTCATCACTGAATTGTTCCTGCTGGCGGTTCTCGGCCTCGTTGAGACCGTCTGTATAGACAAAAAGTGGACAATTACTGATATCATTAATCTCTTCACCCTCATATTCCAGTTCAGGAATTATACCAACAGGGGCATTGGGTACCATCTCAATGAATTCCGGTTTCCCATCACGTAACAGCACTGGCGGATTGTGACCAGCATTACAAAAATACAAATGCCCCGTAGTAAGATCGATAAGTCCGAGGAACATCGTAACAAACATACCCGTTTCATTGTCCTCACCGGATAGAGCGTTATTGATGTGTATAGCTATCTCGGCAGGCATCATCTCCTGTGCTGCCAGCGTACGGAACAAACGTGTGGCCTGAGCCATGAAAAGAGAAGCCGGTACCCCCTTACCCGACACATCGCCTAGGGCTATGTAGAGTTTGTCGCCCGTCAAATAGTAGCCATATAGATCACCACCCACTTCCTTGGCAGGCGTCATGGAGGCATAAAGGTCGAGGTCTGGACGCTCGGGGAAGTCACGCGGCACCATACCCATCTGAATGTTGCGTGCAATGCGCAGGTCACTCTCAATACGTTCCTTGGCAGCAGTGGTTTCCTCCAGTTGGTCGTAGGCCGTGAGCAGCTTCTCGTGGGTTTCCTGCAACTTATCGTGGGCCTTCTTCAGACGACGGGCTGCGATGATACGGAAGACCGTAAAAATGATGAGTGCCAAGAAGATCAGTCCGGCAATAATGAGCGTATTACGGAACTGTGCACGTTCCTGCTCCATCTTCAGCTCGTCAACTTGGAAAAGAGTATTCATTTCATTGAGCTGATTCTTTGTATCGGCACTATTGATAGAATCCTTCTTAGCATACATATCTTTATATAGAAGCGAAGATTCCTCATATCGACCTAAATGTGTCAGTATTTCACCACGTTGGGCAGCCACACTGAGATAGACGGCCTTGTCCTCTTCAGACGCTATCATACGCATGCGCCGGTCATTCAATTGCAACGCTTCTGCATATCGTCCTTGCTGCAACCGTAACTGTGCCATACAAGTGTACCAAGCGGTGGCTTCATAGCTGTCTTCAGAAACAATCAAATTATTCTTCGCTTCGATGAGCAACTTTTCTGCTTCATCATGCCTTTTAAGGCCTAAGGCTGCCTGTATGCGTGCGATGTCGTAATAGAAGAACATAACGCGCCGGCTGTCCTCATCAATTTTGTTCTCGGGAATGCTACGCTCCAGATAGTCCTTCCAGCCAACGGTCAGCTGCTGCAGTTCGTTGTACTTATGCTGCTCGTTCAGCACGTCGCCGTAATAAGAATACAGTTCCTGAATGACCAGCGGCAACGGTTTCAACTTCAGCAGGATGTCAAGACCTTTCCGATAGGAGTCTGCACTTTCGTCGAGGTTATTCATATTAAGGTAGACGTTGCCCATCGTGTAATAGGCAATACCCATACCGTACTGGTTGTTGCGCTTCATGGCATCGTCGAACATGGTTTTCACCTCGCGAAGAGCCGTGTTCTTGCTGTTCGTGTAATAGATATAGGTATTGACCAGATAGGTCCACGTCTCATAGTAGCGGTCCCATTCTCCCAAGGCGCCGAGTGTCTTGAGGTCATTGGGAACA
The DNA here is from genome assembly GCA_016286995.1 of Prevotella sp. Classification (GTDB taxonomy): domain Bacteria; phylum Bacteroidota; class Bacteroidia; order Bacteroidales; family Bacteroidaceae; genus Prevotella. Next base: position 19,954 of record JAEEVA010000037.1, on the reverse strand, counting down.
TAAGCGAGGACAGAGTCGACCAAGGCATTGTTGTACATGAACACCGCACGTCCGGTAATAAACTTGGCTTGCTTGACGTCATTGTGCTGTTCGCGCGCCAATTGGATAGAGTCGTTAATGCGTTTGAGACGACTCTCAACATCATCTGCCTGCATCGGTAACACAACCGTTACCATTAGCATAGCAATGCATATTATGGCTTTCCTCAACATACGCTTAGACAATGATACGGGTTTTATGGTAGTTCTCGCGGAATTCGGACGGCGAGCATTTCTTCTTTTTCTTAAAGATGCGATTGAAATTGCTCAGATTGTTAAAGCCGCTGTTGAAACAAATCTCGGAGATACTCTTAGAGGTGTCAACCAACATACGGCTGGCATAGCCCAAACGCATGTCAATGATGTATTCGCTGAGATTACGACCAGTGTGGAGTTTGAAGAAACGGCTAAAGGCAGACGGACTCATACCTGCAATATCTGCCAAGGTAGCCAGTCGAATCTCATCCATATAGTTCTTTGCAATATAATTCTTGACCTTTAACACTCTTCGTGAGTCGCTCTCGACGCCCACCTTGGCAAAGCTACTGGAGGCCAGCGTTCGTGCTCCTTGGCTCTTAGAGAGCTCATAGAGAATCGTCATGAACTGAGAGACAGCATAGAAGCCATCCTTGATGGTACTCAGCGTATCAATCAGTGAATAAACACGCATGATGGCATCGAGGGGAAAGGCAAGACCCTTGCGAGCTTCAAGCAACATCTTACGGAGAGTAAAGAAAGGATTACGCGACAGGAAACCATCATCACTCAGATCGAGATGAAACTGAACTGTAACCTCGCGGATATCTTCGCTAGCACAGCCATTCTGTTCCCAAACATGTTCCAGATCAGGACTCGTAATGAGCACCATGTCATATTCGTCAATAACTTCATTAGAGTCACCCACGATACGGCGCACACCAGCAGCATGTTCTACGAAATTCAATTCGAACACAGAGTGGTTATGAATGGGATAGGTAAATTCCTTCTTCCGACGGTCGGCAATATATAGGAAATCCTTACCCATCAGTGGCGTAATTTCGTGTATGACTCTTGACTCTTCCATCGTTTTTTTCTAGACATCCTAGAGACTCTAGATATTCTAGATTTTTAATTCCTTTAAAATGTCTGCCATTCGCTGCATGTTCTTGATGCGCATAGGCACCAATGGCAGGCGTAATACATTCTCTATGTAACCCATCTCGTGAAGCATCGCTTTGACACCAGCGGGATTGCCGTCAACAAAAAGCAAGGAAAAGAGGTCTATGAAACGGTGATGAATCTTGCGGGCTGGATCGTACTCGCCCTTCATCTGTAGACGTATCATCTTCGAGAACTCCTTTGGCAGTGCATTGCCGATGACGCTGATTACGCCAACGGCACCACAGGAAATCATGGGGAACGTCAGGGCATCGTCGCCACTAATGACATCAAAGCCACGAGGCTTGTTCTTGATAATTTCGTCAACCTGTTCCAAATTACCGCTAGCCTCCTTGATGGCTATGATGTTCTCGCAGTCGTGAGCCAGTCGTACCGTCGTGGCTGCCGACATATTGACACCCGTACGGCCAGGCACGTTATAGAGCACGACAGGCAGTCGTGTAGCATTGGCGATAGCTTTGAAGTGCTGATAGAGTCCTTCCTGCGATGGCTTGTTGTAATAGGGACATACGCTCAGTATGCCGTCAATACCCTGAAAATCGCGTGTCTGAAGTTCGTTGATAATAGCTGTCGTATTATTGCCGCCACAGCCCATCAAGATGGGAATACGTCCATTGACCAGACTGACGATGGTGTCCTTGATCTGCTGTTTCTCGTCATCGGTCAGCGTAGGAGTTTCACCGGTAGTGGCCAGAATACACAAGAAGTCAGCACCATTAGCCAACTGATATTCCACCAACCTGACGAGCGACTTGTAGTCCACCGACCCGTCTTCCTTGAAAGGTGTAACCAACGCAATACCCAGCCCCTTAAAGAGATTATGTACCATATAAATATAAGAATTCTTATTTAATGGTTGCAAAATTACAAATTTTTATTGGAAACTGATAGCATTTTGCAAAAAAAATATGCTTTGAACCCTACAAAATGCAAAGAAAGTAGAAAAAAGCCTTAGTTCAGATAGGCAAAATAATACCAATAGGTACCTTCGTACTGACGAAACACAGCCATCTGACGGGCTTTCTTCTCAGCATACTTGCTTTCCAGTTCCTGCATATCGTGATAGTCGGTATCCATCACAGCATCATGGTAGATAATGACAGGATTGGAACGGAGATGGTTGTATTGCACTAGAGCCTCACGGTAATAGCGGGGCAGTTGGCTATCAATCTTGTAGTAACGGGGAAGCAGCTCTATGAAACGGTCAAGGTCCTTGTCAATCAGGCAGGCACAAAGTGCATAGTCCCCACCCTTTGGAGCAAACTGCTTGCCGCTGCCTGTGACCGGATATCGGAAAAGGCGGTCGCCCAACTGGTGCTCATGGGCCAAGGCCTCGATGCGCAAGTTAAGCAATCGTTGATTGGTTTTGTCCGACTCGTCGCCAACCTTCAAAGCCCCCTGATAGTCACCTTTTGCCATCAGTCGTTCCATTCGCAAGGTGTAGCGTTCGACATCGGTAGTATCAATGGCTATGCCGACGACAAGCATCAGCATAGCCACCAGAAGTGTATATTGCCATAAACGGCGTATATATTTACCTTTTGACAATGTGCAAATTACGATAAAACGTTACAATAAAAGAATTACAATATTCACTGAACAATAATGGATTACAGCTTTCTCAGAACCACAGCCGAACGGGCCGGAATATAAAGTTTCAGCCACTCCTTCTTGTCCTCGACGTACAATGGGTCGTAGTTGGTGAGGTGCGTCAAGCTGTCATCGGCAAAACCGTTACCACCAAATTCCTTGGCATCGGTATTCAGCACCACCTCATAGCTGCCCGTGGGTACGAGGAAGCCGTAGTCTGTGTACGAACGTGTCGGCGAGAAGTTGAACACGAAGACGAGGTCGCCACGCATGTAACACAGCACCTGGTCGCCGTCGTCGTGCCAGATTTCCTGAACGGGTGTCGCCTGGAAGTTCTTCTGACTCTTGATAACCTCGAGCATTTTACGGTCGAAGTCACCTAGCCAGTGATAGCAGAGGTCCTTGTTGTCGACGAGGTTCCACTGACGGCGGGCATACTTATAGCTCCAGCCATTGCCCTCGCGTGGGAAGTCTATCCATTCGGGATGTCCAAACTCATTGCCCATGAAGTTCAGGTAGCCGCCGTTGATGGCACCTGCCGTCACAAGGCGTATCATCTTGTGCAGGGCAATACCGCGTTGGGCCAAGTCGTTGACATCCTTTTTGGCAAAATGCCAGTACATGTCGGCATCGATAAGACGGAAAATGATGGTCTTGTCGCCCACCAAAGCCTGGTCGTGACTCTCGCAATACGAAATGGTTTTCTCGTCTGGACGGCGGTTCTTGACCTCCCAGAAGATGGAGCAGACGTTGATGTCCTCGTCGCGAACCTCCTTGATGGTCTTAATCCAATAGTCGGGGATGTTCATGGCCATACGATAGTCGAAGCCGTAGCCACCATCCTCGAACTTAGCGGCCAGTCCAGGCATGCCTGAGACTTCCTCTGCGATGGTGATGGCGTTCTTGTTGACCTCGTGGATGAGACAGTTGGCCAGTGTCAGGTAGCAGATGGCATTGTCGTCCTCGTGACCGTTGAAGTAGTCACCGTAGCCACCAAAGGCCTCGCCCAGTCCGTGCGAATAGTATAGCATAGACGTCACGCCGTCAAAGCGGAATCCGTCGAACTTAAACTCCTCAAGCCAGTATTTACAGTTGGATAGCAGGAAATGCAGCACATCGTCCTTGCCATAGTCAAAGCACAAAGAGTCCCAAGCGGGATGCTCGTGGCGGTCACCAGGATAGAAGAACTGGTTGGGGTCTCCAGCAAGGTTACCCAAACCCTCTACCTCGTTCTTGACGGCATGTGAATGCACAATGTCCATGATCACAGCAATACCCATCTTGTGAGCGGTATCAATCATTTCCTTCAGTTCCTCGGGAGTACCAAAGCGACTGGACGGAGCAAAGAACGAACTGACATGGTATCCGAACGAGCCGTAATACGGATGCTCCTGGATGGCCATCACCTGAATGGCGTTATAGCCGTCCTTCTTAACACGGGGCAGCACGTTCTCGGTAAACTCTTTGTAAGTGCCTACCTTCTCGGCATCCTGACCCATACCCACATGGCACTCATAAATCAACAGGGGAGCCTTGTTGGGCTTGAAGTTCTTCTTCTTCCACTCATAAGGCTTCTCTGGATTCCACACTTGAGCGGAGAATATCTTAGTCTGGTCATCCTGTACTACACGACGGCACCAGGCGGGAATACGCTCACCCTCTCCCCCATTCCACTTGACTTTCATCTTATAAAGCTGGCCGTGCTTGAGGGCTTTTTCGCTGAGTTTCAACTCCCAGTTGCCAGTGCCCTCAATGCGCTTACATTTGTACTTGTCTGTTTCCTGCCAGTCATTGAAGTCACCAATCAGGTAAATCTCTGTAGCGTTGGGAGCCCACTCGCGAAACACCCAGCCCTTCGCCAATTTATGGAGACCGAAATACAGATGACCGCTGGCAAACTGCGAGAGCGTCTGCTTGCCATTCTTCGTCAGCTGTCCAATCTTCCACAAGGCATGGTCGTGGCGTCCACGAATAGCCTGCTCGAAAGGCTCAAGCCAGCCATCATTCATCACTAGTCCAATATGGGGAGGCACTTCTGCTTTTTTCTTTGGAGCAGTCTTTTTTGCGGTATCTTTCTTTGCGGGAGTCTTCTTGGCAGGAGCCTTCTTGGCTACAGCCTTCTCTGTTGTTTTCTTCGTTGTTGCCATAATCATATCTGTTTTTATTTCACTTTTCACTTCTATTCGGCCTTTACCTTAAAGATGGCTTTCTTCAATTCAGGGACACCGGCGATACATGGAGCATGGCCATCCTGAGGAAAGAAAATGGCAAACATACCAGGTGTACAGGTAACATAGCTGTCGGCTGCCAGGTCTGGAATCTTTGTAATATCCTTCTCGGCATTGTATTCAGCCTTCGGCAGCAGGTCACGCTGCGTATAACCGAAGGTCTCGGAAGCCGTGATGGGTATCTGGATGTCAATCATCTTGTCGTGCGTTTCAATGACGGCAGCATCAGGTGTTTTACCCTTTGCCATCTGAATGTTGACAAAGAGGTCTTTGCCCACGATTTCGTGCTTGCCGGCCTCGAGTGAGTTGAGGTCGTTCTGCGCCAAGAACTCCAATACCTTCGGAAACAAAGGATTGAGTGAAGCGTAGTTCTTTAAGTTTTCGAGTTTGTCGATAATCATAATAGTTTATTTTTTAAGCAGTTAAACATATCTACCGATTCTCCTGACGGCGTCCGCGGACATAGGTCCCCTGAGCCGTAATATTGCCGTTGCGGTCTTTCTCCACAAAGGCGCCGTCGCGCTTATCGTCGACGTAGGTACCCTCAAAACGCTTGCCGTTTTTATCTTCTTCTATAGCAGGACCGTTGCGCATACCGTTCCGGAAGTGTCCCTTGAACTTAGACCCGTCACTATAGCGGGCGATACCCTCGCCATGAATCTTGCCATTACGAAACTGCCCCTCAAACACGTCGCCGTTCTTACACGTCAGTTTGCCACGGCCATTGGGTAGGTCTTGTTTCCACTCGCCCTGATAGGTGTCGCCATACTCCCACACCAACATCCCCTGTCCAGACTTGTCGCCATTCAGGAACTGACCGGTGTACTTGTCGCCGTTGGCATAGCGGAAGACACCCTGTCCCGTACGCTGGCCTTTCTCGTAGTCGCCCTCGTAGATGTCACCATTCTGGAACTTATAGATGCCCTTGCCGTGCTGCAGGTCGTTCTGGAACTGTCCCACATAGACGTCGCCATTGGCATATTGGTAGGTACCCTTGCCATGCTGATGATCAGCCAGCCACTGACCGTCATAGCTGGAACCGTCGCCCCAGTCAAAATGGCCGCGACCGTTCTTCTTGTCCTCCTTCCACTCACCGTCGTAATAGGCACCGCCACTAAATGTATACCGGCCTTTACCGTGACGCTTGTCGGCCTTCCACTCGCCGTCGTACTTGTCACCATTATAATAGAACATCATGCCGTGTCCCTCTCGGTCATCCCTGTACCAGAGGCCCTCATAGCGATTGTTATTATTATAATAAAAGGTACCCCTTCCATGCTGGTGATCCTGCATCCATTCACCTTCGTACTTCTCACCGTCGAAGAATGTATAGGTGCCGAATCCCTGCCGTTTTCCGCGAACGTATTCACCTTCGAAAACGTCGCCGTCCTTCCATACTGTCTTGCCTTTGCCGTGTGGTTTCCCAGCCTGCATCTCACCCTGATACTGTCCGCCGTCCTTCAACGTACAGGACCCCAGAGTAATCTTTTGTGCCGACACTGTGAGTGCCGAAAATGCCAATATTGTTGTCAGTATATATCTTGCTTTCATGTGCTGTCGTTATTTTAAAAACTTTACAAAGGTACAAAAAAAAACGAGACAAGCAAAACATTTCTTAAAAAGTTCGCTTATTTTAAGGATTTATTGTGTAATTTTGCAGGCAAAACAAGAAATTGACCATTTATGAAGTTCATAGCAATCATCCCTGCCCGCTACGCCTCGACGCGTTTTCCAGGCAAGCCATTGGCCATATTAGGTGGCAAGACTGTCATTCAGCGAGTATACGAACAAGCAGCCAGCGTGTTGGAAGAAGCCTATGTGGCCACCGACGACGAACGCATTTTCCAGCATGTGGAATCGTTTGGTGGACGTGCCGTCATGACCCGTTCCGACCACAAGAGCGGTACCGACCGTATTGAGGAAGCTGCTGAGAAAATCGGCACGATGGCCGACGTCATCATCAACATCCAAGGCGATGAGCCATTCGTTCAGAAGAGCCAGTTGGAAACCTTGAAGCAATTATTCAATTACACTGACACCCAGATAGGTACGTTAGGAAAGCTATTTGAATCTGCCGATGCCATCATGAATCCCAACTCACCAAAAATCGTAACAGACCGCCGAGGCTTCGCACTCTATTTCAGCCGCTCTGTCATTCCCTTCGTTCGTGGCTGCGAACCCCAGGCATGGCTGGAACGATTCCCCTTCCTCAAGCACTTGGGGCTGTATGCCTACCGTCGTGAGGTGCTACGTGAAATCACCCGTCTGCCACAGACGCCGCTTGAGAAGGCAGAGAGTCTGGAACAATTACGCTGGCTTGAAAACGGCTACCGTATCCGTGTCGGTCTAACCGACATTGAGACAGTCGGCATCGATACGCCAGAAGACCTCCAGCGTGCCGAAGAGTTTCTTAAGAGAATAATGGTTTGACACCGTCATCAGCAAGCTTTTACAAAGTCATATAGAAAATGTTACAAACCAAATTCACTGAAATTGCTGACCAAATTCACTGAAATTGCTGACCAAATTCACTGAAATTGCTGACCAAATTCACTGAAATTACTGACCAAATTCACTGAATTTGCTGAATCAAAGCAGCTATATGGCAAAGTCAATGCAGTCAAGTCGGATTGTGAAGTATGAATTAAATGAATTAAGGAAGATACAAAATGAAAAGAATTACAACCCTGTTAGCATTACTATGTATGATGAATACCCTGATGGCTCAGCCAAAGAATACCGTCACACTACAGTTTATTGAGACCTCCGACGTACACGGAGCCTTCTTTCCCTACGACTTCATTGAACGCCGCCCCATGCGCGGCACGATGGCTCGCGTGAGTACCTATATCAAAAAGCAACGTCAGAAGTATGGCAAGAACCTCATCCTACTGGAAAACGGCGACATCCTACAAGGTCAGCCTACGTGTTATTATACAAACTATGTGGCTACCGACCAGCCCAATATCGCAGCCGAAGTCATCAACTACTTAGGCTACGATGCCCAGACGTTTGGCAACCACGATGTGGAAACGAGCCACAAAGTATACGACAAGTGGATCAAAGAACTGAAATGCCCCACCCTCGGTGCCAACATCATCGACGTCAAGAGCGGTAAGCCTTACGTCGAACCCTACCTGATGCTAGAACGCGACGGTGTACGCATTGCCATATTGGGCATGTTGACACCTGCTATTCCAAATTGGTTGCATCAGAATCTGTGGAGCGGCATGCGTTTCGAGGAGATGGTGTCGTGTGCCAAGCGTTGGGTAAAGCTGTTGCGTGAACAGGAACAGGCAGACATCGTCATCGGACTCTTCCACAGCGGATGGGACGGTGGCATCGTCACCGACAGCTATGACGAGGATGCCACTAAGAAGGTCGCCGAACAGGTGGAAGGCTTCGACGTCATCTTCTACGGCCACGACCATACCGAGCGCAACGTTACCGTCAACCGCACCTTATGCCTCGATCCTTCGTGCAATGCCATCAAGGTTGCGCAGGCCACCATTACATTAAAGGTTAAAGATGGAAAATCAAATTCCAGAAGCGTTAAGATAGTCGAGAAGAAAGGCGAACTGATTGACGTTACCGGCGAGGACATCGACCAAGACTTCATCAGCCATTTCCAGCCCCAGTTCGACAACATCCGTTCCTTCGTTGAGCGCCAGATAGGCTCTTTTGCCGCTCCTATGACGTCAAGCGACGCCTATTTCGCTTCAGCAGCTTTTACGGACCTCATCCATGAACTGCAGTTGGAGCATACTGGTGCCGACGTATCGTTCAATGCCCCACTGACGTTCAAATCTACCATCAATGCCGGACCGGTCTACATGAGCGACATGTTCAAGCTCTACCGTTTCGAGAACCATATTTACGTGTTGCGCATGACGGGTGAAGAAATCCGTAAACATCTGGAGATGTCGTACGACCAGTGGGTCAACACGATGAAAAGCCCCGACGACCACATCATGCTGCTGGCTCCCCGGCAACCTGGCGACAACCAGCGTTCCGGTTTCAAGAATTTCACTTTCAACTTCGATTCGGCAGCAGGCATCGACTACGTGGTTGACGTCACCAAGCCCGACGGCGAGAAGGTTCACATCCTGCAATTTTCCAACGGACAGCCGTTCGATGAGAAAGCCTGGTATCGCGTAGCCATGAACAGCTACCGCGGCAATGGCGGCGGTGAACTGCTGGTACGTGGTGCCGGCATCCCCATGGACTCCATTCCCGGTCGTATCATTTACATGAGCGACCGTGACCAGCGCCACTACCTAACCGAAAAGATTGAACGCGAAGGTGTGGTAACACCCCATACATTGAACAACTGGCGCTTCATTCCCGATGCATGGGTCATTCCAGCCATCGAACGAGACCGCAGAGAAATCTTCGGAAAATAAAGATGGGGTGTGATTAAAAGACCACAGATTACACAAATTACACGGATTTACGGATTATTCGGATTTATTCATGAAGTATTTCGTTTTTTGTCAGAGCGACCTCGTATTGGAAAAAGTAGGTGACAACTACCAGATACCTGTTGAGGCACCTACTGAGGTGAAGCCTTGGACCACCGTCATGGACGTTGACGGCAACAAAGCCTGGCGCATAGACGCGCCTCTCACATCAGACATCACACATCAGACATCACATGTCTACGAGATGTGTCCTTTGCGTCAGTCATACTATAAACTCCCCAACGATGACTATCTGAAAGCCGGCAAGTGTCACGAACTGCTCTACTGGGACCAAAACACTAAGTTCTGCGGCGTCTGTGGCGGCACTATGCGTTTCGACACGGCCATCTCCAAGAAGTGTGAACACTGTGGTAAGGAGATATGGCCCCAGTTGGCCACCGCTGTCATCGTACTGGTAAGGCGGAACAACGAAGTGCTCCTTGTCCATGCCAACAATTTCCGCGACGACCATTATGGCCTTGTGGCCGGCTTCGTGGAAACGGGCGAGACACTCGAGGAAGCCGTCTATCGCGAAGTCATGGAGGAAACGGGTCTGCACATCACCAACCTGCGCTACTTCGGCAGCCAGCCGTGGCCCTACCCTTGCGGACTGATGGTTGGTTTCATGGCCGACTACGACAGCGGCAAGATTCACCTGCAACGCTCAGAACTGTCGAAAGGTTCCTGGTTCGACCGTGACCATCTGCCCCATATTCCTGAAAAGCTCTCTATCGCCCGACAGCTCATCGACGCATGGCTGGAAGAAGGCAAGAGGTAAGAGGTAAGAAGTAAGAGATAAGAGTGAAAAAGACACGCTCCATAGCCAATATTGCCGACCTGGCAGTGCTGATTATTGTGGTGCTGCTGTTCGCATGCCGATATTATTTCTTCACGTCGGATGATGCCTGCATTCCCGACAAGGTGGAGACCATCGTCCGGCTGCACCCTGCCGTTGACACCATACAGATCAAAGAACTGGATTACTATCTCCGAACTCATCAGGTCACCGACGAGGGCTACAACCTCATTGCCCAGTACAACACGCTGCTCACCAGGCTATCCAGACTGTCTGAAGACTCTATCCATCCGGTCCCCGTCACCCGCTACATCGCTGCCAAGGACCGTCTGCTGCCATCGGTCAAGTTTGCCAATGGCCACTGGCGTGCAGGCCACTACCACTTCACACCCATGAACGGTCCTGGCATCATGCGCGACGCCCTTGGCCGTATTGTCTGTGCCGTATGGGACCACGATACCATCGTCACTGCCCGTCGCACCGACTCACTTGGCACCTACCGCGGACAAATGGACCGTCACTATCAGGCCTGCGGGCAAGGCACCTACGACGCCAGCGACGGCACCCATTACGAAGGATTCTGGCTCGACGACCAGCCGCACGGTTTCGGTTTCCAGTCATCAGCCAATCATCCCGTTCGTGTCGGTGAATGGAAGGAGGGACGCTTTCTGGGCGAGAAACTCAAATACACCTCCGAACGCATCTACGGCATCGATATCTCGCGCCATCAGCACGAGAAAGGCCGCCGACGCTATGCCATCCATTGGCCGAAGGTGCGCATCACGTCGCTGGGACACCGCCACACCACCGGTGGCCAGACGTTCCCCGTATCGTTTGTCTACATCAAGTCCACCGAGGGTACCAGCATACGCAACCGTTACTTCCTAAAGGACTATTTCGCTGCCAAGAAGCAGGGCATCCGCGTTGGTGCCTACCACTTCTTTTCGCTGAAGACGTCAGCGCTGGCCCAAGCCACCTACTTCGTCAACCACACGCTCATTCGCAAGGGCGACTTCCCGCCCGTTCTCGATGTCGAACCCACCGACGCACAGATTCGTCAGATTGGCGGTACCGAGGAGCTCATGCGTCGCATCCGCACCTTCTTGGACTATGTGGAGCGCCGCACCCATATGCGTCCTATTCTCTATGTCAGTCAGATGTTCGTCAACAAGCACATGACCCATGCCGTCGACATCAAGCAGAAATATAACGTCTGGATAGCCCGCTACGGTGAATATAAACCCGACGTCAAGCTGGTCTATTGGCAACTCGCTGCCGACGGCCGAGTCAATGGCATTACAGGCCCCGTCGACATCAACGTATTCAATGGCTACCAAGGTCAATGGGACGAATTCCTACGCACTGGCTTTCACAAATAGAAGTCCTGTGTCAACGTCCTATACAACTCATCCCCCAACGTCATTTCCGTCCTTTCACATGAATAGGGATGCTTCCTGAACGCCAGCAGGAAACGCTTTGGCGCCTTTCCAGCTTTTGTACGGAAGGCACACACCCTGCTGGGAAAGAACCCGCAAAACGTCGCCTCGTCCTCCATACGCTGCCTGTAGTCGAACGGCACGATGACGCTCAGTTCCCCGTCGTCCTTCAGCAGTCGCCAGGCAGCCGTCATCAGTTCAGTATAGGTCAGCGTGTCAGCATGACGAGCTATGTGACGCTGGCGGTCAGGAGCTGACAGTGCATCGATGAAATACGGCGGATTACTCACCACGGCGTCAAAAGAAGGTAAGGAGGTGAGAGGTGATGGATGACGGGAGTATTCCTGAACACTGGCATGGAGCACCTCTACCCTATCCTTGAAGGGCGAAGCAGACACGTTCTCCATCGCCTGTTGCATTGCACCCTCGTCCACGTCAATGGCTGTCACACGAGCCTCCGGAAACCGCTGCGCCATCATCAGTGCCACTACGCCCGTCCCCGTGCCAACGTCCAACACGCGACGACCGCCCTGGGCCCAAGCTCCCAGTAGCACCCCGTCCGTACCCACTTTCATGGCGCACAACTCCTGTTCTATCGTAAAATGCTTAAACCGAAACATGCTGAATCAGTTCTTTTCAACAAGCTTTATAATAATCTTTCCGCTATAAATATACTCCCGAAACCCCTTGTTTATCGAGGTTTCGGGAGTTTCAAGCGAGGTGCCTGGCGGATTCGAACCGCCGTAGACGGTTTTGCAGACCGTTGACTAAGCCACTCATCCAAGGCACCGTTTTAACGAGAGGAGAGCGACACTGGTGTCAACTCTTCCGAGTGGTAGGTGTTTCGACCATAGGTCAAGGCACCATTTCAACTTAGCGGGTGCAAAGATACTACTTTTCCCTGATATTACCAAACTTTTTGCAGTTTTTTTTCAGTTCACAGCCAGAACAGGGGTCACCATCCTTGCGCAATGCCTGATAAACACGCCATGCTGCATAGCCTGCGGCGGCAAACAGGATGATGACAGTCATGATTATTTGAAGGGGCATTCGGTATTATGTAATTTCGTTATGACATTTTTACCAACGATCTCTCGTTAACTTCGGAGTTTCCTCAACAGTACCTTGTTGATGGCCTGGATGTGGCGGCTGCCTTTTTCGATGTCTTCCACGATGTCCTCGCGTACATTATTAATATTATTAAAGAAGTCGCTGAAAGCGTTGAGTACCTGATTAGGCTGAGCCTTGTCCTCCATAGCCTTTGGATTGGCGACGATGCGGATGCCCATGTGTTCTATGTGGACGTCAATGTCATTATCGGTCATGATAGGATCACCGTCATAGTGTATGGCACCGGCTTCGCGACGGTGGATGGTAAGTTGCCGAGTGCGGAAGGTCTTTATCTTCGAGTTGTTGCCAAGAGTCTTCATAAAGAGGTCGGCAGCAATTTGTGGTGCTTCGATGGCATCGAAGGGCTCCATGATGATGACATCCATCTCACCGTCCTTCATGGTGGCACCTGGTGCTATATAGGCATTGTTGCCGTATTGCGATGCGTTGGCACAGGCAATAAGGAACGCCTTGTAGCGCTGCTTACCTTCGCCGTCGACGACAATCTCGTAGGTCTCTGGCTTGTATTTCAATCCCTCCTTTAATACGTTCTCCACGTAAGTGATGGGGCCACGCTTGCCCGATTCGGCGAATTTGAGCGAAATAAAGGCGTCGAAGCCCATACCGCAGGTACAGAAGAAAGGCAGGCCGTTGATGACACCATAGTCGAAAGCCTCAATCTGACAGCTATTGATAATGTCCATTGCCTTCCTGACATCTAACGGTATGCAGAGGTGGCGGGCTAATCCGTTGCCAGATCCGCAGGGAATGATTCCGAGAGCCGTGTCAGTATGTACTAGCGAGCGTGCCACTTCGTTCACCGTGCCGTCGCCACCCACGGCCACAACGACGTCGGTGTGCTTCTCTACGCATTGGCGCGTCAGTTGGGCAGCATGTCCGCGGAATTCCGTGAAACAAACATCACAATCGAAGCGCTGATGATCAATCAGCTCGTCAATGAGTTCCGGAAAGTTGTCCTTCCGTTGTGTGCCCGAAATGGGGTTCACGATGAAAGTTATACACTTTTTACTGTCCATATTTGTTGCAAAAATACGAAATATTGTTGAGAATGTTGCTTTTTTTGCATTATTTTTACATAGTAAGCGTGAAATTAATTAAAAAAGTTGCACGAATTGATAAAAAATGTGTAACTTTGCAAGCTGAAACTAATATGTAGCTTAGGCTACACCTATATTTTATGGGACAATTACAAGAAAGATACAAAAATTATCGTGAGCCACAGAAGTACATGGAGGCTGACGTTTATCCCTATTTCCGTGCCATTGAAGGCAAGCAGGGAACAGAAGTAGAGATGGGAGGCCACAAGGTACTGATGTTCGGCTCGAATGCTTATACGGGTCTTACTGGCGACCAGCGAATCATTGATGCCGCGAAGGCTGCACTTGATAAGTATGGTTCGGGATGTGCCGGAAGCCGTTTCCTGAATGGTACGCTTGACCTGCATGTCCAGTTGGAAAAGGAAATATCAGAGTTTATCCATAAAGAGGACTGTCTGTGTTTCTCTACCGGTTTTTCTGTTAATCAGGGCGTGCTGGCTATGGTAGTAGGTAAGGACGACTATATCATTTGCGACGATCGTGACCATGCAAGTATTGTGGACGGTCGCCGTCTTTCGTTTGCCCGCCAGTTGCACTATAAGCATAATGATATGGAAGACCTGGAGCGCGTGCTGCAAAAACTTCCCTATGAGGCAGTTAAGCTCATTGTTGTTGACGGAGTCTTCTCGATGGAGGGTGACTTGGCCAAACTGCCTGAGATTGTCGAGCTGAAGCACAAGTACAACTGCTCCATCATGGTTGACGAGGCACATGGTATCGGTGTGTTTGGCGACCACGGACGTGGTGTGTGCGACCATTTTGGTCTGACCGACGAGGTAGATCTCATTATGGGTACCTTCTCCAAGTCGCTGGCCAGCATCGGTGGCTTCATTGCTGCCGACTGGGACACCATCAACTTCCTGCGTCACACCTGTCGCACCTACATCTTCTCAGCCTCGAATACCCCTGCAGCCACCGCAGCAGCGATGACCGCCCTACATATTCTGCAGCAGGAACCAGAGCGTATTCAGGCCTTATGGGATGTCACTCGCTATGCTTTAAAACGTTTCCGTGAAGAAGGTTTTGAGATTGGTGATACTGAGAGCCCGATTATTCCACTTTATGTGCGCGATGTCGACAAGACTTTCCTTGTGACGTCACTGGCATTCAAGGCTGGTGTATTCATCAACCCCGTTATTCCACCCGCCTGTGCTCCTCAGGATACGTTGGTGCGCTATGCCCTTATGGCTACACATACGACTGAACAAGTAGACCGTTCTGTTAAAGCTCTGAAACGTATCTTCGTAGAACAAGGGATTATAAAATAATTGCGGAATTATTTGCACAGGTCGCGAAAAAAGCGTACCTTTGCAGCCGATTTAAAAATCGTTACCGCAACTATTCGAGGTGTAGCGCAGTTGGTAGCGTTCCTGGTTTGGGACCAGGCTGTCGCAGGTTCGAGTCCTGTCACCTCGACTCTAACGAAATAAACCCCGCTGATTCACAATGAATTAGCGGGGTTTATTGTTTTTTTTCAAGCTTCTGCTTTGACTTCGTCGAATTCCGTCATCAATCAATATTCGTAAAGTTTAATATGCAATATCTTCCACTCGCCGACACCAATGCGGGCATGACGACCTTGGTGAGTCTGATCACCATTATGACGACGCAGGTACTGTATGTTGCCAGCAGAGTCGATTTCGACTTCATCGACAGAAAGAAGGCCAAGGCGTTTGCCCTTAAAGAGTGAAGAATGCGACGCCACACTCTCAAAGAGAGAATTTGCTGCCGCCTCTGCAAAACCATCCTCGCCTAATGTCTTTTGCTGCTCTTGTTGCTTCTCCGTTGGAGTCTTGAAGTCGATGACAACGCCGCTGCCAGCCAACAGATAGTCGAATTTGCTGAGACGGATGAGCATGGCACCACCCTCTGGCCATGTGGTACCGTCGGTGGCACGCGGATCCCATGGAAGGGTGAAATAATGACGACACGTCATTTCTACGCCATCATCATCGATGATGCGCTCGCGGTCGTTCTGATCGAAGAGCAAGCCCCAAGTTTTAAGTGATGAGTGATTGCGTGCCACACTCCTTCCTTCAGGTGGAAGAAGAGTGAAGAGTGAAGAATTTGCTGCCGCCAATTGTTTTATGAGTCCGTAAGCATTCGTCACGGATTCTGTTTCTTTTTCGCTGGCCTGATCGATGGCGAAAGGTGAGAAGCCCAATGCCTGATGCTCGCCGAAGGCATAGAGGGCACGGACGCCGCTGTTTTCGCAGCAACGGCTCTCAGGGATAAAGAGGCGATTCTTAATTTTCCCACCATCTTGCGGACGCAAAGGCATGGCATATTGCGCACACCACGACTTGAAGCCTGTGTCGTAGATATCAGGAGCGAGCAGATCAATGCTGGGAGCACCCTCGCGCCAGAAGTCGATGAGATGTGCCAACGGCCCTGCAGAGGGATACTCTCCTGGCCGTCGCCCACGACTGTTCATCGCGGCATTCACATAGAGCGGCATGTCGTGATTGCGTACCATACTCAGACCTTCAGGTCGGAGAATCTCACGGGCAGCATGGGCCAGATGCTCCACATAGCGCGCATAGCTTAGCGCCATAAATTTCTCATCGGCATACTCATCGGTGCCGTAACGTTCTGCCCACCTTTCTTTATTATATGCCTTCTCTGCCAACGGCGAATGGTCGCGTGCCGACTCCAGCATCCCGATCTCGTTCTCTATCTGCATCATGATGACGACCTCGCGCTGCGGGTCTTTCTCGCGGATATGTCGCATCAGTGCCGAGAAAGCCTTCAGGTCGGCCTGTAGGACGTTGTCGCTGAAACACGAGGCTATCTCCATCTGTTTCCCTTCGGCAGTCATCGCCCGTGGAAAACGTTTCGTATCCTGCTTAAACCACCCTGGTGTATAGCATGACATCGAGTTCTTCCACGCACCAAACCAAAGGAACACCACATGCAACTGCTCACGTCGTGCCACATCGATGGTGCGGTCAATGAGTGTGAAGTCAAACTTCCCCTCTATCGGCTCCATCAACTCCCAATAGGCAGGAACAAGCACAGTGTTTAGCCCCAACGACCGCATCCGTGGTAACACCTCGTCAATGTCAGCCACCGATGTCGCCGCCGAGTTGCTCAACTCTCCTCCAAGGATGGGACACGATAAACTCGGAAAATGATCATCTGCCATGATGCATAATGTCGTGGCCAAAGTCAGAAAAAATAATGATAGTTTTTTCTTCATATCGTATTTATTTGATCTCTATTGGTGGAAGTCCTACCTCCTGTCGCCATTCGTTGACGCGCAAAGAGTCCAGTAAGGGACAATTGAACTGCGTGCCGTATTTCTGCGGACGCCCCTCGCGGATATCAATGCGGTCTTTCGTGGCGGCTAAGTATGCAGGGGCTAAATCGCCTCGGCGGGCGGCTTCTTCCAACTGTGGCAGGAACTGTTTGATGCGTCCTAAGTCGCTGTGCTGGATAATCATCCAGACGGTCAGCGTCGCAAAGTCACCCACCTTCGACCTCTGGGGATAGCCTGTTTCCGACAAGATACGGCTTACCAACTGAAAGTTGGTGCTGTCCGTATCCATTGCCCGTCGTGCCAGTTTCTCAACGCGCTCTGGAGATTCCGTACGCTTGTTAGAGGCAAGAAACCAGAGCATACGGTCGTACTGGTCGCGTTCGAATATCCACTCTAAATATTGCTTCTGGGCAAGGTCGTAGCCCCACTTGCGCTGGCGCACCTCAAACGTGTCGCGCAACTGCGGGAACGTCGAGGGCATCAGCTCTTCGTAGAAGTTCAGCTCCATCCTGACGCGATGGCTGAGATAGTCCAGTGCCGCCTCGTCGTTGTGTATGCCCATCATCTTCATGGCCACCGTCGACAGATGGCTCGGCAGGATATAGCGGTCTTCCATGAACGCCAGATCATATGTCTTCTTCGCCTCCGCATATAGGCCGTCTTCCATGAGCGAGTCTGCATGGAATATCAATGCCCAATAGTCGTATTGCGAGGCAGGTTCCATGTAGCGGCCATCGCCCTTTATCCTTCTCAGCGTCAGCTTTCGGAGATGCTCCAGGCACTCGCCGGTCATCTCGATATTATGCGAGTCGCTCACGTCCCAATGATACAGTCCTAGCGTCGGAAAACGCTTTGTTTCACTTTGTAGCACATAGACAAAGCCCTTTGTCCGGCCATCCATCAGATAGCGGTCGATACAAATGATGCGCTGGTTCTTCTTCGAGACGACGACATTGCGCCATACCATGTCTTCCGTCTGATGTGTCGGCTTTTCAAAGAGGAAATTGTTGTAGACGTTCAGTTCACCGTCCGGCCCGATGAATGCGTCAGGCGGCGTCGCTATATAGTCCTTACAGGCGAACTGATACGTAGCCATGTCCACACCGTCGAGCCAGCACAAGGAATCGACGGCGAAGGGCAATTCCTTCCTGACACTTGCATCAAATCTCTCGGTTTCCGTTATGTTCCTCGTCTGGCAACCAGCAAACAATAATGCCACCAGTGCATAAAGAGCATATCTTTTATTCATAGTCGTTTATAATCAATATTCAATATTCTTATTCGTAGGCATATACAAAACCGTACTTCTCATGCAGTTGGCGGAGTGAGCCGTCGGACTTCATTTGCCTAATGACATCATTCACCAGCTGAAGCAAATCCTCCTGCCCCTTGCGCATCAGCACACCGATTTCACCATGAGTAAAGGGCTCGTTCAGTAATGGCGCGGCAAGTCTGGCATCGGTCTGCACGTAGTAAGGAGCCTCTGTTATTTCCGTTATCATCACGTCGGCCTCGCCCTCGGCAATGAGAGAAGGGATTTCTTCGTTCTTCTGGTGAACGATGATGGTAGCATGAGTCAGGTTTTCGTTGGCAAACTTCTCATTCAGTCCACCTGGATTCACCATCACACGGACTTCTGGTTTGTCGATGTCGGCCAATGACTGGTAGCGGTCTGTCTCCGAAGCACGGCAAAGGATAGTCTTACCGTTTGCCAGATAGCCCTCGCTCATAAGCATCGTTTCACAGCGGGTATCGGTGATGGTGATGCCGCCAATAGCGAGGTCGAAGGTCTGAGGTTCTGCCTGGACATCTGCTGTCAACGTAGGCCATGAGGTCGGCACAAACTGAATACCGACACCTATTCGTCTGGCAATCTCCCCAGCCACTTCGATGCCGAAACCCCAGTAGCGTCCGTCATCCTCACGGAAAGACAACGGCCGGTAGTCGCCCGTTGTTCCCGCCTGCAACGTGCCGCGTTCCTGAATGCGGGTGACGGTCGGCAAGTGCAGCTTTCGCCACTCCTTGGCGCGGACATTGATGTTCTTCGCCAGACACTCGCTGTAGAGCCAAGGCTCGCAGCTGTGGATGTCGCCCACATTGAGGAAGCCTTTGTAGGGCGCATATTCTGAGCCGCTATAGCCACTGACGACGAGGACGTGGTGTGATGGTGCGACAGCGACGGTGATGGTGTCGTGGAGCGTGGCGGAAGTGGCGTCCGTCCGCCAGTTCACAGGATTGATGCAGATGTCGGAGGCGGAGATGACAGGGATGACGTACTTTACGTCCTTCACCGTGTTGTAGCAAATGGTGACGCCCGTGTCCGTTTCTCCCTCGGCTGGACGGATGTGGCTGTATTGCGCCATATCGGCATTGGTCACCTTGTAGCCTAGCACGTAGGCTGCGGCCAGTTGGCTGTATGTCTCGTCGTCGATGTGCTTCAGCAGCTCCACCACAGCCAGGCCGCCCTGACTGAAGCCCGCAATGATGAGTGGGCGTGATGTGTCGCGATGAGCCTGGAAATGGTCGAAGGCTGCGCAGACGTCACTTATCGACAGCCGTGTACGATTCATAATTGTGTCCTCGTTCTGCGTCATCCATGCCTCCATAGTGGTGTGGCGGTAGAACGGCGCAAAGAAGCGGTTGCCCGGCGACATATATGCCGCCACCTTGTTAATCTCCAAATCTTCCATGCGCCCGCGGTGCTCAGGGCTCCACACGTCGGCATAATGGCATATCCTGCCATCCTCCGTCGTCCAGTCTT